>CACODT010000020.1 GCA_902626065.1 uncultured Candidatus Actinomarina sp. | reverse complement strand
AATCAACTATTAAAATTAAATCAATATCAACTTTGAAAATTAAATTATTTAACTCTGTAATTGGAAGTGATACAAAAACTTTAACAAACGATGAAGAGTTAAACACTTACTTTAAGGATGAATTAAATAAAGCCAACACATCTTCAAATGAAATTTCATGGGATACAAAATTCATTCAAGAATATGATAGATACAGATTAAGTAGTGATATATTATTAAAATCATTAAGTATTCCAAGAAGATCTAGAATTATGGTGAAAAATAAATCTGATGATTTAACTGTTGTATTTGGAAAAAAAGGTGCAAACAGTATTTTTACTCTAGGTAATTCTGAAGGAGACTCGACTTTAATTTCCCATGAAGCTGGTTTGGAGTACTTTTACTCTGATGAAGATGAAAAGGGATTCCAAATTGATAATGAATTTAACAAGGCGTTCTTACTAGCTAAAGACAAATTATTTTCTAAGCCTAAAATTTCTAATATAAAAGGTAGGCGTGCAAATGCCATTAAAACTTTAAAAGCACTTATAAATATCTATCCTAACTCAACTGATCACTGCCAGGATACAATTGATATTATAAGAGAACTCGATGACATTAGTGATGGATCACTAAAAGATATATCAAAACTTGATTTAAAAAATCCTCAAAAATCTTATGATGAGTTGCTGCAAATTGTATCACCAAATACAATAAAAAATATTAGAGAAAAAGTGAAAAGATTTGAACAATATGAGGAATTGCTTTTATTTGTCAAACAGTTATCAAAATGAAATTAGATAGCGAATACGACAGTCAAAGCTTTAAAAAATATTTAAACTCTTTTTTTCCTTCATTTCAACTTGAAGAAAACATTGTTAAATTAGACACCTCTAGTTCGTTTGTTGAGGTCATAAAAATTGGAAAAAGTATAGATTTAGATTTAGATGTTTATGAAATAACCCATGATTTAAGTAATAATAATTTAACAAAATTAACAGTTGATGCATTTAAATTAATTAAAAATCTAGCTTCTTTTGATTGCTTAGTGGTATTCAAGAATAATTTAAATTCTGATTGGAAATTATCAATGATGAGTTTTAATTATGTTTTGGATAGCGAAGGAAATATAAATACTACTTTCTCAAATCCTAAAAGGTATTCATTTGCATTAGGACCTAATGCAAAGATCAATACGCCTTACAAATACCTGATTGAACAAGGAAAATTCAATACTTTAGAAGAATTAAATGAGAGATTTTCAATCTCGGTTGTTAATAAAGAATTTTATAAAAGCATCTCTGGTCAATTTAAAGTACTTTTAGAAAATAATTTAAACAAAAAAGATATGCTGAAGCTTCCAAATAGCAATTCAGATTACAGTAAATTGCAAAATTTCGCAGTTAGGTTGATTGGAAGAATTATTTTTTGTTGGTTTTTAAAACAAAAGAAAAGTGCCAATGGTATTCCTTTATTAAAGGATGAGATATTCTCTTCATCTGCAGTTAGTAAATTTAACAATTTTTATAATGAAGTAGTTGAACCCCTCTTTTTTGAAATTTTAAATAAACATACTGAATCAAGAAGTTTTTCTTCTGAACATTTTGAATATGATTATATACCTTTTCTAAATGGTGGACTTTTTACTCCGGATAAGTATGACTTTTATAACAAAAGAAATTCCAAAAAAGTATTTATTTCAAATCAATGGTTTGAAGAATTGTTTTTAATACTAGAAAGTTATAATTTTACAATTGATGAAAATACAGGTATCAACATAGACCTATCTGTAGATCCAGAAATGCTTGGTAGAGTTTTTGAAAATCTTTTAGCAGAAATAACCCCTGATGGAGGGTCAAGTGAACGAGAAAAAACTGGAAGCTATTATACCCCCAGAGAGATTGTTGAATACATGGTTGATGAAGCTTTATTGAATTTTTTAATTGAGAAAACACAAATTGACCCAAATAAACTTATTTCGTTAATTAGTTATTCATTAGATGACGATCTTTTATTTCCATTAAGTCTGGAAGAGAAGAAAAAAGTAATAGAATCTTTAATAAATATAAAAGTTTTTGACCCTGCTTGTGGTTCTGGAGCATTTCCTATTGGCATGTTACAAAAATTAATTCATATTTTTAATGTTGCGGATGAAAATGGTGAAATTTGGTTAGATTTAAATTTAAATTCTTTAGATAATGAGTTAAGAAAAATCGTTAAAAATAATTTTGATAGCAAAAATATCAATTATCTTAGAAAATTATCAATAATTAAAAATTCAATTTATGGATCAGACATACAACCTGTTGCTACTGAAATATCTAGGTTGAGATGTTTTTTGACATTAATAGTGGATGAAGAACTAGATGATACAAAACAAAATAGAGGAGTTGAACCATTACCAAATTTAGATTTTAAATTTGTTACAGCAAATACATTACTAGCCTTAAAAAATACTGAAAAGCTACAAACTAATCAACAAGAACTATTTGATGATGTAGAATCCATTGACGAACTTAAAGTGTTAAGAGAAGAATTTTTTACTTCATCAGGACCGGATAAAGAATCTTTAAAGCTTGAATTTGTAAACTTACAAAGAAATATGCTTGAAAATATGTTGGACAAAGGTTTTCAAGGTCATGGAGAATTAACTACAAAATTATCTACTTGGGAACCTTTTACAAACAAACAAACTAACTGGTTTGACTCAGAATGGATGTTTGGGATAAAAGAAGGCTTTGATATTCTATTAGCAAATCCTCCCTACCTTGATTCAGAGAGAATGGTTGAAAGTGATCCTGAAGGTAGGGAGCTTATAAAGAGTGAATATGAATCTACTAAAGGAAACTGGGATCTTTATATACCATTTATAGAATTAGCGTTAAAAATTTTAGATAAAGATGGATTTGCCTCTTATATTACACCTTATCAGTGGTTGTCAATTTCATATGGAAAAGCAATAAGAAAGCTTC
>CACODT010000019.1 GCA_902626065.1 uncultured Candidatus Actinomarina sp. | reverse complement strand
AAATGCCAAGCTTCACCGTAGTTACCAACTGTTAATTGGGCTACGTGGGATGTAACAACCATGTTACGTGGATTTATTCCTAAAAATACATTGGCTACAAGAAAGTCATTATATACCCAAAGAAACTGAAAAGTAGCGAAAGCAGCTATACCAGCAATTGAGAGAGGTAAGGCCAATCGAAAAAATGTGGTCAAATGCGATGCTCCATCAATCTTAGCTGATTCAATTACACTCCTTGGAAGACTCATCATAAAGTCACGTAATAAAAATGTAGCTAAAGGTAGCCCAAAACCAGTATGAGCAAACCATACTGCTACGAACGTACCATTTATATTTAATTCTGGTACCAAAGGTATTCCAAATAAAATAGCACCACTTTTCATCAACTTAAGTAATGGAATTAATGACATCTGTAAAGGGACTATCATCATCGCAACAACAAAAAGAAAAGCAATATCTTTTCCACGAAAATCAATAAATGCAAAAGCATAAGCAGCAAATGCAGCAATAGTGATTGGAATGATAGTGGATGGAATAGTTACAGCAAAAGAGTTAAAAAATGATCTGCTCAAATTTTCTGCAAATAAAATTTCTGTATAGTTTGCAAAAGTTAGTTCTTCTAAAATTGTTCCACTGGAAATTGAATTCCACCATGCATATCTTTTTACAGCTTGTTCGTTTCTAAATGAACTAAGTACAAAACCAACATAAGGAATCATCCAAGTCAAAGATATCGTTATAAGAATTATTTTTGTTACTGGCTTGTCATACCATTTTTGATTATCTAAGTTCATACTGTATTCTCCGCCTTATTTCGAAACACATTAAGCAAAATTATTGGAATCACACATATAAAAATTATTACTGCAACGGATGCTGATCTACCTTGATTTAAAAACTTAAAGTATTCGTCTAACATTTTTACAGCAAGCAAATTTGACTCGAAGTCGCCACGTGTCGTAACAAAAACAATGTCAAAGGCTTTTAATACAGATATTGTAAGGTAAGTAGCTACAACAATGATAGTTGAGCGAATGTAAGGCATGATTACAGAAAGAAAAATTCTTCCCTCAGTCGCCCCATCAATTCTTCCAGCTTCTACAATCTCTTCGGGGATTGCTTTTATTGCTGCTGAAAAAACCACCATTGCAAATCCCGTAAACATCCAAACCATAATTAGCATTAGTAAAATTGTGTTTAGTGGAAGATTTGATAATAAATTTAAAAAAGTATTTCCAGGATCAAGGTTTTCAAATAATGGAAAATTTTGTAAATCTCTCTGTTGTAACCAACCAATTGGAACTTCACAGCCTTCTGATGTATAACTTATTTTGTCGCCATTTTCAGCAAATGTATTATTTCCACATTTAGTACCATCATCTGCGAATCCTCTACTTACTCTTAGACCATTTATTAGTCCAATTTGAGTTAACGGAGGTGGTCTGTATTCATAAATAAATTTATACATTGCACTAGAGCCAACTGCGGAAATCGCCATTGGCATAAAAATTATCGATTTAAAAAATGATTCTCCCTTTCTAAGTTTGTCCGATAAGTATGCAACAACCAAGCCAAAAAGTATTACCAAAAGAACTACACCAACTAACCAAAAAATTTGATTTCTTATGGTTATCAACATTGCTGGATCAGTTATGGACCATTTATAATTTTCTAAACCAATAAAATTTTCACCCCTATTGTCAAAAAAACTTAAATATATAGTTCTAATTGCTGGATATAAAAGAAAAAGGCTTAACAAAAATATTGCAGGACCGACAAACATTGCACCAAACAAAGCCTCTTGATACTGTTTTGGAGCATAACTAATAAGCTTATTCATACCTAAATAAAGAATAAATATAAAGGAAGAGCCAACTATTATTGCGAGAGTGATCAATAGCCAACGATCCGCTGTTTTACTAAGCTCCCGAAAAAGAATTGCTTGAGTTAAAAACCATAATAAAGGGAACAAGGCAAAAGCAATAATTCTTATACCTGTCGAAAATAGTCTATTTTTTAAATTATTTTCCATGAATTTTTAGATTACCAGATTTTTCTTTCTCAAACCTTTTCAAGATCTAATAAAATATAGCCACTCCTAAGAGTGGCTATATTCAAATTTTTCAAGCCTTGTTTACGGCCATGAATTTTCGATGTTATCTAATGCGGTATCAATGTAACTTGGACCATTTGTGGCCAATTCTGTCATTTCTACCCAGAAACTTCCTGCACCAACAGCTGGTGGCATATTGTCAGATCCATCAAATCTGAATGAGTTGGCAGCTAATGCGTCACTCAAAACAGCAGCTTGCGCCTGTACAACAGGGCTCCAATACAATGATGTATCAAATCCTGTATGAGCACTAATTCTTGTTGAACCTGCGTCATTAACATTTGTAGCAATTGCTGTGAAGTAATCAGGTGAAAGCATGTATTCTACTACAGCTTTTGTAGCATCTCTATCATTAAAGACACCCCACATATCTCCAGCACCAAGTGCTGCAGGTGGTAATCCTGATTCTATTGCTGGGAATGGGAATGATGTGGTCTCAGTTCCTAATCCTGCTTTTGCTTCTTCAGGCCAGAATCCTGGAATGAAAGATGCTTGTCTGTGCATGAAACAACCTGGGTTGCCATTACCGTCTCTTTCAAACATTGGATCTTGAGCATTTCCAAAGAAGGTAGATACAATTGCGTCGGTTCCACCAACTACATATCCATCTGTATGCATTATTTGGCTAAGCAAAGTAGCTGCATTTTTTACAATAGGATCGTTAAATGGAATTTCATGATTTACCCACTGGTCATATGAGACAGTACCTTCGCCTGTACGAAGCATAATATCTTCCATCCAGTCAGTAGCTAGCCAACCAGTTGCACCATTTGAGTACATTCCAAAACAGAATGGTGTCATACCATCTGCAAGGATTTGGTCAGCAAGGGCAATCATTTCATCCCATGTAGCTGGAATAGAGTAACCTCTCTTTTCGAATTCAGCAGGTTGGTACCAAACGATACTCTTAAGGTTTACAGCATGGGCACCACCGTAAGCGACGCCATCTACTTCACCTAATCCTACTAAATATGATGAGAAATTGTTTCTATATGCATCCATGTCCACATCTAGATCCGCGATTGGGATTAAGAATCCTCTCTCAGCTGCATCTCTTACAGCTCCAGGTTGTGGCCATAATGCAATGTCAGGTGGGTTACCAGCTTCCATTTGAGCCTGTACTTCAGATTCAAAGTTTTCTGAACCTACGTAAGTAACAATTATTCCAGTTTCTTCCTCGAATGCATCAAATGATGCTTGAATTGCTTTTCCGTCAGGTCCGTCTGTAGCTGGAGCACCAAACATAAGAACTTCCTCACCTTCAAGGCCACCACCACAAGCCATTGCGACCATTGAAAGGATTAGAAGCAGTCCAAAAATAGACTTTCTCATTATTTATCTCCTCATTTATACGTACGTATGCTAAAAATCGGATAATTTTTAGCTATAAGTTAGAATATTTGAATTTAAAAAGATTTCTAGGTATTAAACAAAACTTTTACAAATTGATTTGATTTTTTAATTTATATATGTATTGAAGTGCCCGAGGGGGGACTCGAACCCCCACATCCTTTCGAATAACGGATTTTAAGTCCGTCGCGTCTACCAATTCCGCCACCCGGGCAGCCAAACTAAAAATATTTTAGAATAAGCCCTTCTAAAATATCACTTTTAGAAACTTTTAGTTGTTTAATTTTATATTTTTTTAATAAGTTAGCGACTAAAAATATCCCTGAAGTAATCGTTACAGCTCTCTTTGGATCAAGATTTGGATAATTACTCATTATTTGTGGTACCGACAATGATCTCAATTTTCTATAAATATTATCAACTGAATTTTGGGTTATTGTAATTTTATCAATTTCATTTTCA
>CACODT010000018.1 GCA_902626065.1 uncultured Candidatus Actinomarina sp. | reverse complement strand
ACACCTGGTTACCTGATGCACACGTTGAGGCACCGACTGCGGGAAGTATACTTTTAGCAGGTGTTCTTCTAAAAGTTGGAGCTTATGGATTGTTAAGAGTCTCGATTCCATTTTTTACCCAGGGATTTCTTGAATATCAATTTGTGATTGCTTTCTTATCGGTATTTGGAATAATTTATGGAGCTGTTGTTGCGATTGTCCAGATAGACATAAAAAAACTTATTGCATATTCTTCAATTAGTCATATGGGGTTTGTGATGTTGGGTATTTCTGCAGGCAGGTATTTAAGTTTAGAGGGCGCAATAATTCAAATGATAAACCATGGAATTACGTCTGGTGCACTTTTTATGCTTGTTGGATTTTTATATGATAGAAGGCATACAAGAAGAATTTCAGATTTTGGAGGTATAAAGAAATCTATGCCACTTTATGCATCAATATTTTTGTTTACCTCATTTGCTTCGATTGGATTGCCTGGCCTTAATGGATTTGTTGGTGAATTTATGATTTTAATGGGTAGTTTCCCAACTTTTCAGATTCTTTCATCAATAGCAGCCTTTGGTGTTGTTCTTGCAGCAATTTATATGCTGTGGGCATATCAAAGAATATTTAATGGCCAATTAAACAATGAGGAAAATGCAGTCTTAACGGATCTAAATTCTAAGGAAATACTTGCAGTAGGGCCGTTACTTGTTTTGATGTTATTTATTGGTATTTATCCAAGTTTCATAGAAAGTTATGTAGTCAAGGATGTCTCAGTTATTTTCGAAGCAATAAATATTTATACCGAGGTATCAAAATGAGTGCAATAGGAGAGGCAATTGGATTTAATTTAATTGTAATTTCTCCAACTATTACTCTTGTGATGACAGCTCTATTTCTATTATTTTTTACAATCACAATTAAATCAAATGAAAAAGTAAAACAGTTGATAACATTTTCTGGGGTATTGATTACGATTTTTTGTGTATTTTTGAAATTTGGTTTATTTTTAGAGAGCGGAATAAGTTCTTATTTCACTCAAAAAATTCTTCTGGATGAATTTTCTCTTTTTGGCAATGTTTTAATTTCACTAATTCTACTATTTAACTTTATTCCAATTTGGGAATCATCAATCTTGCTTAAAGAAAAGACGACAGAAGCGATAATTTTAATTTTAATGAGCACCGCAGGTTTTATGTTAATGATTGATTCTGAGAATCTTATCATGCTCTTTATTGGTCTTGAGATTGGGTCTATAAGTTTATATGCTCTTGCTGGTTTGAATAGGGGTGATAAGTTAAGCAATGAAGCTTCATTAAAATATTTTCTTTTAGGATCTCTTGCTTCTTGCATACTGATATATGGGGTTTCATTAGTTTATGTATCGTTTGCCGTTCAGAGTGTTTATGATTTTGCAATAGCCCTAAGCTATGTTGGTCCAGATGTAGTTCCATTAACTACATCTATCGGCATGATATTAATTTTTGTTGGCTTGCTATTTAAAATCGCAGCAGCTCCTTTTCAGTCTTGGGCTCCAGATGTATATCAAGGCTCACCAACAGGATATGTAGGTTATATGGCTTCAATTGCAAAAGTATCATCATTTATTGTGATCGCTAGATTATGCCAAGTATCTCTTAGGTTGATGCCTAATGAGTTCGATTACTTCTTTCTAATTGTTGTAATACTTTCAATAATTATTGGATCGGTTTTTGCAACAGTACAACAAGATTTAAAGCGACTTTTGGCATACAGTGGGGTTGTGCAATCTGGATTCATACTTTCTGGTATAGTTTCTGGAGTAAATGGAACGAGTGCCTCAATGTTTTACCTATTTACTTATATCATTCAATTAACTGGAATTTTTGTAATTTTTTCAATAGTTAACGGAAGATTGTCATCTGATTTTCTAATTGAAGGAATCCAAGGATTGATTATCAACAATAGATTTCTTGCTACGACATTTTGTATTTTTATGCTCGGACTTGCAGGAATTCCCTTAACAAGTGGCTTTGTTTCAAAGTTTATTTTGCTTACAAACCTGTGGGCTTATGAGAAATATCTGTTAGTAATTATTCTTTTGTTATCTACAGTCGCCGGTTTTTATTTCTATCTAAGACCTATATGGATTGCAACTATTGAAAAAACAGAAACTCCAGTTGAAGCATTAAAATTGAAAAAGACTGAATACTTATTAATAAGTTCTTTGGCAGCATTGACCATATTTTTTGGTCTTGTGCCAAGTTCATTAATAAATATTTCGAGATGGGTAGTACAGAGTTATCTATGAACTTAATTTTTACAAACAGTCCACCAGTTTTCCTTCATCAGGGAGGTTGGGATGAAATGTTAATGTTTTTAATTCCTGCTCTTCTTCTTACCTGGCTAAGAAAAAAGCAAAACTCTCAAGATAATGAATCCTAACTTGTAAGATAAAATCATGATTGAAATCAAAAACTTAACAATGAAATACAAAAACGGCAAAGGGGTGTCAGATATAAATATTTCTGTTGATAATGGTGAAGTAAAAGGCTTACTTGGTCCTAATGGTTCAGGAAAATCAACGACGATGAGAAGTTTAATGGGTTTTTTGAAATCTTCGGAAGGCTCTCTTTCAGTAGAAGGAATCAATACAGTCGAAAATCCTGTTGAAGCAAAAAAAATAATTGGATATTTACCTGGAGACCCCCAACTTCCACAAAATCTTAGTTCTAAATCTTTATTTAAACTTGGTGCTGACATGAGAGGTCAAACTACTGAATATGCAATGGATTTAGCAGAGAAGTTCGAACTAGAAGTTGATCAATCTTTAAAAGAATTATCTAAAGGAAATAGACAAAAAGTGGCGATAATCTTAGCAGTACAGCATAAACCAAAGGCTTTAATTTTAGATGAGCCAACTTCTGGTTTAGATCCATTTCACCAGAGGTCATTTTTTGAAATAATTGAAGAATTTTCTAATAATGGAGCATCCATACTTTTATCATCCCATATAATTTCTGAAGTTGAAAAAGTTGCAAAGTCAATGGCGGTATTAAGAGATGGTGTCAAAGTTTATGATGAAACTTATGAAACATTTTTAAGCAAAGCACAAGAAGAAGGAAAAGATTTAGAAGACGCTTTCTTTTCGTTTTACGACAGAAAGGAATCTAATGTTTAATTACCTTAAATATATGATTACCGTACCAAGAAAATTTATTTTAAACTGGGCAATATCAGGAGGAGCGTACCTATTGATACTTCCATTGGCTTTTGCAAATTCAAGCGTAGAAAGCCTACTTATTGATGGACAAAGAGAAGCTTTTAGGGGTATGTCTGAGAATGATACAGTTATGAATCTGCTTGGAATACAAGACTGGGATAATGTTTTTACATTAGAGGGAATGGTAACAACTTATTTTCTGGTTCCATTTGTGCCACTTTTAATTGGTACAGCAACGATCATACTTTTAAATAAATTAGGTTCAAAAGCAGAAGAAGATGGAACGTTTGAATTTGTTGCAGCATTACCAATGACAAGATCAACTATTTATTTATCACAAGCAATTCTTACAGTCCTCTTTGGTTTATTTGTTACTTTTGCATGGACAAATATAATGTTTATTCCAATAGCAACTATGGAACTTAGCCAGACACTTGATTACACACCTTTGATGAAAGCTACACTACAAGCTGCATTAGCTGGTGTAAGTTTTGGAGCATTAGGATTTGCTCTTGGAACTTTTACAGGCAAGTCCTCAATGGCATGGGCTTTTGGAGGTGGGTTGATGGCATTCGAATATTTAACAAACTCATTAGCTGGGACAAATGATTTCTTCCAATGGTTTGATGATAATCTCTCATCGTTTGGGGCATACGGAAATCCTTATCAAGATGGTTTAGTTGGTGAAGATATACTGCTTGTTGTGGGAAAAACTTTGATATTCTTAGCAATAGGTTTTGTTGGATTTAGAAACAGGTCTTTAAATCTTCGATAAATTTTTACATACT
>CACODT010000017.1 GCA_902626065.1 uncultured Candidatus Actinomarina sp. | reverse complement strand
AACCTGGAGCTGTTGTTGAAGAAGAAGTTGTTGAAGAACCTGTTGTTGAAGAAGAAGTTGAAGAACCTGTAGCTGAAGCTGTTGTTGAAGAAGAAGTTGAAGAACCTGTTGTTGAAGAACCTGTAGCTGAAGCTGTTGTTGAAGAAGAAGGGATAGAGGAACCTGTTGTTGAGGAAATAGGCATACCAGAACATCTAGTATTAAGATCAGCTGAGGCTAGGGCAAAAGCACTTGGCATATCTGTAGAACAAGTTCTTGAGGAAATGCGATCTGACAAACAATCATCTTCTATAGAAAGTGAATCTGAAAAAATTACACCAGAAGAAGTTGTTGAGGAACCTGTAGTTGAAGCTGTTGTTGAAGAAGAAGTTGAAGATGAAGTTGTTGAGGAACCTGTAGCTGAAGCTGTTGTTGAAGAAGAAGTTGAAGAACCTATTGAAGAACCTGTAGCTGAAGCTGTTATTGAGGAACCTGTTGTTGAGGAACCTGTAGCTGAAGCTGTTGTTGAAGAACCTGTAGCTGAAGCTGTTGTTGAAGAAGAAGTTGTTGAAGAAGAAGTTGTTGAAGAAGAAGTTGTTGAAGAAGAAGTGATAGACCTAGAAAACAAAACGGTTGAATCTATACCAGCAGTAACAATTCGTTTTGCTGGTGACTCTGGTGATGGAATGCAATTAGTGGGCACCAGATTTACTGATACATCTGCGTTATTTGGAAATGACCTTGCTACATTACCTGCTTTTCCAGCTGAAATTAGAGCTCCGCAAGGTACGGTAGCTGGAGTTTCATCCTTTCAAGTACAAATTGCTGATTTTGATATTTTAACACCTGGAGATGCTCCTGACGTTTTAGTTGCTATGAATCCAGCTGCATTAAAAGCTCACCTTCAAGATTTAACTCCAAATGGAATGCTGATAATAAATGAAGACGCTTTTGATGAAAAAAACATTGCTAAAGCTGGATACGAAATAGATCCCCGTGAATCTGGTGAGTTAGATGGTTATAGAATTTTTCAAGTTCCTATGGAAAAACTTACTAAAGAAGCATTGGAAGAATTTGACCTTCCAGGAAGAGCTGTCCTTCGATCCAAAAATATGATTGCTCTTGGTTTAATTTCTTGGACTTTCAATAGAGATTTAAAAGATACTGAAAATTGGATAAATGAAAAATTTAAAAAATTACCAGAAGTTGCAAAAGCTAATATTAAGGCACTGAAAACAGGTTACAACTTTGGAATTACAGTTGAAGCTTTCCATCATACTTATAAAGTTGATAAAGCTTCCCTTCCATCTGGTGAGTATACAAATATAAATGGAAATATTGGTTTAAGTTGGGGACTAATTGCTGGAGCTAAGAAGGCAAATCTTGAACTCTTTTATGGAAGCTACCCTATTACTCCTGCTTCCGATATTTTACATGAACTATCAAAGCACAAAAATTTTAATGTTTTGACCTTCCAAGCTGAAGATGAAATTGCTGCTGCAGCAGCTTCTGTGGGTGCGTCGTTTACTGGAAAACTAGCAGTTACTGGTACAAGTGGTCCGGGTTTAGCTTTAAAAAGTGAAACTATATCGTTGGCACTATCAGCAGAATTACCACTTGTGGTTGTGAATGTTCAAAGAGGAGGTCCGTCAACTGGACTCCCAACAAAACCTGAACAGTCAGACTTACTTTTTGCAATGTACGGAAGACATGGTGAAGCTCCTCTTCCAGTGATTGCAGCAAAATCACCATCCCATGCTTTTTATGCAGCATTCGAAGCAACAAGAATAGCTTTAAAATATATGACCCCCGTTATTTTATTATCTGATAACTATGTTGCTACTGGTTCCGAACCTTGGAAATTACCTGAAATCGAGACTTTGGATGAGTTAGGTACTAATTTAACAACGACCTACAACACTGAAGACGGGTTTCTTCCGTTTTTCAGAGATTTTGAAACTAATGCACGTCCGTGGGCAATTCCAGGTACACCAGGTTTAGAGCATAGAATTGGTGGCCTTGAAAAGGAAGATGGAACAGGGAATGTTTCATATGATACTCAGAATCATCAGTATATGACTGATATGAGAGCTTGGAAAATAGAAAACATCGCTAATGATATAGACAAGCTTGAACTTCATGGTGACACTTCATCAGACACGTTAGTTTTAGGATGGGGATCTACATTTGGTGGAATTACACAAGCAATTAATAGACTAAATGCAAAAGGTGTAAAAGTTGCAAGTGCACATTTTACTCACGTAAATCCATTTCCAGACAACACTGGTGAAATTCTAAGTCAATTCAAAAATATTATTATACCTGAGCTAAATACAGGTCAATTATCTAAACTTTTACGGGCTAAATATTTAATTGATGCAATAGGAATTAACAAAGTTGAAGGTCTACCATTCACAGCTCAAGAACTTGAAGAAAAAATAGAGACACTAATAAATTCATTTACTGATATATCTCAACCAGTTGTTGAAGAAGTGTTCGATGCGGAAGTAGTTGCTGAGGAGGAACCAGTTGTTGAAGAAGTGGTTGCTGAGGAGGAACCAGTTGTTGAAGAAACTGAAGCCGATGCAGATAAAGAGCCAGCGGCAGAAGCACAAGAACCAGTTGTTGAGAGAGTTGTAGAAAGAGTTACTGAGAGAGTGACTGAAAGAATAATCGAAAAAGTTGATGAGAATTTGCCGGAAAATAAAGAACTCGTACAAGATACCGAAGAAGAGAGAAATAAAGTAGAAGACGATAAAAAGGAAGAAGTAAAGACTGATGAGTAAGATTCCTCTTTCATATAAAAGAACCGATTTTCAAAGTGATCAAGAAGTAAAATGGTGTCCAGGCTGTGGAGATTACACAATTCTTGCTTCAGTACAAAACTTTATGACTGAATTAGGTATCAGAAAAGAAAATATCGTATTTGTATCTGGTATTGGTTGTGCAGCAAGATTTCCTTACTACATGAATACATACGGTTTACATTCTATTCATGGTCGTGCTCCTGCAGTAGCAACTGGAGTAAGTGCATCTAATCCTGATCTTTCAGTTTGGGTTGTTTCCGGTGATGGTGATGCACTATCTATAGGTGGTAATCATTTAATTCATGCATTGAGAAGAAATGTGAATATGAAGATTCTTATGTTCAATAATCAGATCTATGGATTAACTAAAGGACAATACTCTCCTACTAGTGAAGAAGGAAAGAAAACAAAGTCATCTCCATTCGGATCTGTTGAGTTGCCACTCAATCCTATGAGTTTAGCATTAGGTGCTGAGGCAACATTTGTTGCCAGATCAATAGACATGGATAGAGATTTGACAGCTGAAGTCCTCAAAGAAGCATCAGAACATGAAGGTTCAGCTTACGTTGAAATTTATCAAAATTGTAATGTTTTTAATGACAAAGCCTTTGAGCAGTTAACTTCTAAGGAAGGAAAAATCGCAAATCGAATAAATCTTAAACATGGTGAGAAAGTAATTTTTGGAGCGGAAGATGAAAATGCTGTAACTATTCGTGATGGAGAAGCAGTTATAGTAAAAAGATCTGAAATTGATGATAGCGAAATTTATGTGCACGACATAAATAAAGAAAATCCTTCTATCGCCTTTTCTCTCTCGAGATTATCACATGGACCATATGGCCCAACACCAGTTGGCATATTCAGAAAAGTTCAAAGAGAAACATACAATGACGAAGTCAGAGAACAAATTGACTCATCTATTGAACAAAAAGGTGAAGGAGAACTTGATAAGCTTATAAGATCTCTTGGAACCTGGAACGTAAATTAAATTACTCGTCTAAATAATCTATCTTATCTGTTGGCATAATCAATGCTGTTGCGGCATTAACAATATGAGAAACAATTCTTTTTAAATATCTAAAAAAGAGTGTTGTCGCTACAGGATATTGAACCTTTTCTTTATTTTCAAGAAGTGCAGTTATCTTATCATCAAGATTTGTCGATAAAGATGATCCGAGTGTTATCAAATCCTGTACTTTTGACTCATCCTCGAGATTTAAACAGGACTGTAAATATATAATAAGCTTTCCAATATCATTTCTTAACTCAATATAATCATCAAGCTCATCACCTTGGGTAAATGTATTTCCAGTTTCTGCAATTTCAAATAAATTTTTACAATAATCGCCAATTCTTTCAATATCTTTTGACATGGTCATGTAGGAGAGAAGAAGGGGAATATCTAGACTTCTTGAGTTGACCGCGGAATGAATAATCATTTCTCTTCTAACATCACGATGTAATTCATTAATTTTTTTATCTGTTGAATATAAGTCATCTCTTACTGAATCTAGATTTGTATCTCCAAGAAGACAGTTCATTGCAAGGTCATAAATTCTCATGCTATCTGTAAGCATCTCACTTAATTTTGCGTCAATACTGTCTAATGATTCTTTACTCATATTTCTCCTTTAATTAGATATTACTACTCCCAGTAATGGAAGTAACAAAAATGTTACCAATACATATAAAATTGCAACATATCTTCTTTTAGCCACCACATTACTGAAGGTCATAGCCAAGTTAACCGGTAAATTCCTGATAATTTTTACTGGATAAACAATCATGACGCCTATGGTGTTAAAAAACACATGATGCAATGCAATTGTTAATCCAGCAGTGTTGTCAACAACAAAGCTTGCTAGAACTGCAGTTATTGTAGTTCCAATATTTGCGCCAAGCGTTATGGGAAATGCGTTTTGTATGGATAAAATACCTGAACCAACAATTGGGACAAGTATAGATGTTGTAATACTTGAACTCTGGACTGAGAAAGTAATAAGAATACCAATCAAAATTGCAAATAGTCCACCACCTTTTGCAAGTGCTCTATCTAAGCCCATTTCGATTTGATTCATCATTAACGATCTCATATTTGAAACTACATTTTTCAAGCAAAGAAAAATTAATCCAATAGCTATGACTATCAATAAGACTGCGTAAACTCTATAAGAATTTTCACTCAAATCACCAATGAATGGGATTGAAGTAAGGCCATCTAGAATATTATTGGAACCCCATTTGATTGCTGCCTTAATAGGACTATTTGGTTTGGTGGCTGTGAAACCAGATGCAATTATAAACTCTGTACCGTTTTCGGCCATTTTTGTGATGAACCCAGTTATATGATCTAGTGGAAACAAAATGATTACAACAAATACATTAAAAAAATCATGCATTGTTGATGCTGCAAACGCTCTTTTAAATTCTCCCTCCCTTCTAACATGGCCAAAAGAAACAAGAGTATTTGTTACAGTTGTTCCTATATTTGCACCCATGACCATAGGTATTGCATACTCTAAGCTGAGGACACCACTACCAACTAAACCGACAATTGTAGATGTTGTAACTGATGAGGATTGAACTAAAACGGTACACAATATTCCAACAAGCAGTCCTGCGAATGGATTTGAAACAGATTCAAAAAGTTGAT
>CACODT010000016.1 GCA_902626065.1 uncultured Candidatus Actinomarina sp. | reverse complement strand
GTAATTGTATATGATCACCACAATCCACCTAAACTAAAATCTATTCTTGAAATAGATGCATATAATTTAATTCTTATAGGCGAAATATACACTGAAGAAATAGTTGATGCTTGAAAAATATTTCAAACCAGCATCTGAAAAATTTGCAATACCATTTATAAAAATATGTATAGCTCTACGAATAAAACCTAATACATTATCGTTATTAGGCTTGATAATTGTAATTGGTGGATGTTATTTATTCATGAATGACATAAAAACTTTGGGTTCTATTGTAATTTTTTTAGGAAGTGCAATTGATGGCTTAGATGGACCTCTTGCTAGATCAAATAATATGATTACTAAAAAGGGTGCATTGTTAGATTCGTTTATTGATCGAGTTAGCGAACTTTTTATATGGAGCGTTGTTGCTATAAAATTCACAACAACAGACTTTGAGTTATTTATAGTATTATCTGTAATTACTTTATCTAATTTAATTCCATATCTTAGGGCGAGAGGAGAGTCATTAGGTATTGATAACAAAGTTGGTATAGCTGCTCGTCCAGAAAGAGTAATTTTTGCTGTACTTTATATGCTATTTGATTTACCGTTTTATTATATTTACATATTTACAGTTTTATTACTTATTACTGTTTATCAAAGATTTAATATTTTATATAAAAATTTATAATGAAAATTTTACAACTTATGATTATCAATATAAGTCATCAAATATTAAAAACACTACCTTATTGGCTTATTAAATTTCTTTCTTTCCCTATTGGCATAATTTATTTTTTAATAACTTTTAGATCTTCTTTTAGGTTATATAAGCGAAAAGATCTGTTTAATAATTCAGGTTTGTTTTACAATCCTTTACTTGTAAAAATAAATTACACTCGTTATTGGCTTGAAACATTATGGTTAACTAATAAAAATTTTAAAAAATATATATCGCCATATATAGAAATAGAGAATCAAGATTTTGTTAATAAATTAAAAAAACAATATCCTGGTTTAATTTTTGCCCTTCCACATCAAGGCAATTGGGAATTTGCAATACCAATTGGTAATTCGATTAGTTTGAATTTACTTGCTGTAGCTGAACCATTAGATAATACGTATGTTTTAAATTGGTTTAAATCTTTACGAGAGTCACTTGGTATAGAAATTATAATTGGTGGAAAAGGTCAAAATACATTTGATTCACTTGTTGAAAAATTAAATTCAGGTAAAGATATATGTCTTTTATCCGATAGAAGTATAAAAAAATCGGGTGTTGCAACAGAATTTTTTGGACAACTTGCTGCTTTTCCTAAAGGACCTGTTGCACTTTCTTTTAAAACCGGAGTACCTATCATCCCAACTACGATGATAAAAACAAATCGTGGATACAGGTTACGATTTAATAAACCATTTTATGTACCTTATTTCGAGAATGAAGCAACAAGTATTCAATATGGTTTAAAAACCTTATCTAAAAGTTTTGAAGAATTATTAGCTTTGGATATTAACGATTGGCATTCAATTCAACCTGTGTGGACAAGTGAGTACTAATTTATTATTAGTTTCACCTTATAACGTTAATTTTTATGGTGGAGTACAAAATCAGGTTAATCTTTTTAAGAATGAATTGGATAGTACTAATTTTAATGTCCGTATAGCAGCACCTGAATCATCTGATTACGACATCGGTAAGTCGTTCAGGATTCCCTTTAATGGTTCAAACAATCCAATAAACCTTATACCTAATAAAGAAATTTTAGAAGAAGCTATATCATGGGCAGATATTGTACATATACATGAACCATTTATTCCTCTATTTTTTTGGAGATTGAAAACTTCAAAAAGAATTATTGTTACTCATCATGCAAAAGTAAGTAAATTTATCTACTTTGGTTTAAAATTTTTGTACTTAAGCTTAAGAAATAAAAGTTTTTATTCTACTTCTGTAAGCGCCGAGGCAAAAGCTAATGCTTTAACGTTATCAAAGAAAACAAGAGTAATTCCAAATTTCATTGTTATGAATAAAAATATATCTTATATTCCAAATAATAATTATTTATTCATAGGAAGAAATGAAAGTAGAAAAAACCTTAAATTGTTTGAAGATTTATCAAAATCAATAAATACAACAAATAGTTTTATTGCAATCACTAATAAAAGATCAGGTTACGATTCAATAAATTACCTAATTGATATCTCAGATGATGAAAAAAATTCAGTTATTAAAAATGTAGGATTTTATATTGCACCACAAACACATTCTGAAAGCTTTGGTATAACAATATTAGAAGCTATAAATGCTGGGAATATTGCAATTTGTTCAAATTTAATTGCTTTTATCGATCTTTTAGGAGATAGTGGTATTTATTTTAAAAATGGTAATCTCCAATCATTACTGAACGTATTAAATAAATTAAATAAAGCAGATTTAGCCAAAATATGGCACAAACAATACGACCATATAAATAAAAATTACAATTCACAGAAAGTATTAGATGATTGGATTTATGTCTATAACAATTTGTAGGTAATATTAAATATATGAAAATAGAATCGACTTTTAAAATAAAAAAAGGTTTAGCTGAAATGTTAAAAGGTGGCGTAATTATGGACGTCGTAAATGCAGAACAAGCAGTTATAGCCGAAAAATCAGGTGCAGTAGCTGTTATGGCTTTAGAAAGAATTCCTGCTGATATTCGTGCAGAAGGTGGTGTAGCAAGAATGTCATCGGTTGAGACAATTCAAGAAGTAATAGATTCAGTATCAATACCAGTTATGGCTAAAGCCCGTATTGGTCATTTTGTTGAAGCGCAAATGTTGGAATCTCTAGGGATTGACTTTATTGATGAAAGTGAAGTTTTAACACCAGCTGATGATAAAAATCATATCTATAAACATGATATAAAGACTCCATTTGTTAATGGTGCTACTGACATAGGTGAAGCATGCAGAAGAATTGGTGAAGGTGCAGCTATGATTCGAACAAAAGGTGAAGCTGGCACTGGGAACGTTATTGAAGCTGTAAAGCATATGAGAAGTATGACTGATGGTATAAATAAAATTAAAACATCTGATCAAAATGAATTGATGTCATTGGCGAAAGAAATAAGGGCACCATTTGATGTTGTTAAAGATATTCATGAGCTTGGTAAACTACCAGTAGTCAATTTTGCTGCAGGAGGAATTGCAACACCTGCAGACGCAGCTTTGATGATGCAACTTGGTTGTGATGGTGTATTTGTTGGATCGGGAATATTTAAAAGCGGTGATCCAAAAGAAAGAGCAGAAGCAATTGTAATTGCAACTACAAACTACAATGATCCAGAAAAACTCATAGAAGTTTCTAAAAACCTTGGTGAACCAATGGTAGGAATAAACATAGATGATTTAGATGAAGCGGAGAAATTAGCTAAAAGAGGTTGGTAATGAAAACTGGTGTTTTAGCACTTCAAGGTTCCTTTTACGATCACGTTCAATCTTTAGAATTAATAGGTCAGGATTATGTTTTAATTAAAGATACTGCAGACCTACCTGGTGTCAATTCTTTAATCCTTCCAGGTGGAGAATCTACAAGCATGATAAAAATTCAAGAAAACAATGATTTATTTTCTGGGTTAAAAAAATTAATTGAAAGCGGCATTCCAACATTGGGAACTTGTGCTGGTTTAATCCTATTAGCAAAAGACGTAATAGATGGTGAAACGTCATTGGGAGTATTAAATACAGTAGTTGAAAGAAATGCATACGGTCGCCAAAATCAATCATTTGAAGGACTCGTTGACTTAATGGGTAATAAAGAAATGTATTGTTTCATAAGAGCTCCCAAAATTTTGTCTTATGAAGATTCAGTATCACCAATAGCAACAATTGAAAATGATGTAGTTGGCGTGATAGAAAATAATATTGTTGGTCTTTCTTTTCATCCAGAATTAACGAATGATAATCTTTATTTAGATTGGTTAAGTAGTTTTCTTAAGGACGGTGTAAATGTCAGGTCACTCTAAGTGGTCAACGATAAAAAGAAAAAAAGGTGCAAATGATGCTAAAAGAGGAAAATTATTTGCCAAATTAATAAGAGGTATCGAAGTTGCAGCCAAGAATGGCGGTGCTGATCCAAATAACAATGCTGCACTTTATCAAGCTATTAGTAAAGCCAAATCAAATTCAGTACCTAATTCAAATATTGATAATGCTTTAAAAAGAATGTCTGGTGACTCATCAACTGAATCATTTGATGAGATTACATATGAAGGTTACGGACCAAATGGTGTTGCTATATTAGTTGAATGTGTCACTGACAATAGAAATAGAACTTCATCAGATGTAAAAGCAACTTTTAATAAATATGATGGGAATACCGGTTCACCTGGAAGTGTTAATTACTTATTTTCAAGAAAAGCAATATTTCAATTTGATGAGTATAAAGAAGAGATAATAGATCTTGCAATAGACAATAATTGTATAGACATTCAGGAAAACGAAACTGGTGTTACTTTTGAATTTCAGCCTGCTGAATTCCAGAAAATAGACCAATTATTTAGAAATTCAGGTTTTAACTTAGTAAATTCCGAAGTTGCTTATTTACCATCCAGTTCTGTAAATTTAGATATTGAAAAATTTAATAGGTTGTCAAAGTTGATAGAAGCATTAGAGGATTTAGATGACGTTCAAAATGTATATGCAAATTTTGATATTGATAACAAACTATTAGAAAAAGCAATAACAGAATAATTTTAGCTACAATTGTTATGTGGTTAATAAAGCTAAAAAACAGGGAACTACATACGAATCTAATATCGTAAAAAGATTGAATGAAAATTCAAATATGAAAGCTCAACGTTTTGCTGAAGGTGGTTCTAATGATTTGGGCGACATTCAATTGTTTGTTGACGGAGAAGAGTATTTTATTGAAGCAAAATCACGACAAAATCTAAATTTACATCAGTCATTAGGTAAGGCAATTGAAAAGTCAAGCGATGAAAATACTGTACTTTTTTGGAAAAAACTTAAGAGACAGGGTGACAACAAGAGACGAACAAATGATGGAATGCCAGAAGTTGTGTCAATGTCATATGAACTTTTTATTAAGCTTTTGAATAAGTAATTGAACAAAACTCATATTTCTAATTTAGATTATCATCTACCTAAATCCTCGATAGCCCAAGATCCATACGAAAACCCTGAAGATTCCAGAATTCTTAATTCAGAAACTATGACAATTCATAAATTCGAAAATATAGATAATGTAGTTCCATACCGATCATTACTAGTCTTTAATAATTCACAAGTAATAGATGTAAGAGTTAAAACAATTAAAAAACATACTCATGGAAGCGTAGAAATATTCATATTGAGGATAGTTGATGAATATTCAGCAGATTGTTTACTCAAATTCAATGGAAAAAAGAAAGTTGGAGACCATATTGAGCTTGATAAATTCTCAATAAATATTATTAAAAATTTAAACGAAGGATTCAGGTTAAAATTTTCATTACCCTTAGAACAAATAATCAACAATTATGGAACAACCCCTTTGCCACCTTACATTGAGGATATGGATTATAAATATGAACACTATAAAACTTTTTTTAGTGAAAATGGTTTTTCTGTAGCTGCATCTACAGCTGCACTACATTTCACCCCATATTTATTTCAAAAGCTTCAAATAAAGGAAATTGATATAAAATTCCTTAATCTAGATATTGGCCTTGGTACATTCAAACCTATTAGTACTGAATATGTAGAAGATTATGATATACATTCTGAAGATTATGAAATTAAAGAGGAAACCTACCATGAAATAATTAACAAAAAAAGGAATGGTTATAATATTGTTTGCGTTGGAACCACAACCTTAAGAACTTTAGAGCATGTATATAAAACTTCAAAATTTAAAGGAAAAACAGATTTGTTTATTACAAATAGATTCAAATTTAATGTTGCTGACTATCTAATTACAAATTTTCATGCTCCTAAGAGCTCTTTACTTTCGATTGTTCAAGCTATTTATGGCGATTCATGGAAAAAACTTTATGATTTTGCTTTAGAGAATAACATGAAGTTCCTAAGTTTTGGTGATGCAGTAATGTTTAAAATAAAAAACAATGGCATATAAATTAATTTCAAGTGACAAAAATGCTCGTGCTGGAACATTGACTATAAATAATATTGAAGTACAGACACCTACATTTATGCCTGTTGCTACAAGAGGTGCAATAAAATCTACTCCTCATCAATATCTGGAAAAGACGTCAATAC
>CACODT010000015.1 GCA_902626065.1 uncultured Candidatus Actinomarina sp. | reverse complement strand
CCTCAGGCAATTTATTATTCATCATTTGATAGTTTTTCAAGTAGATCTACAACACGATTCGAGTATCCCCATTCGTTGTCATACCAGCAAACTACTTTGATATGATTATTATTTAGTATCTGTGTTGATGAAGCATCATAAATACTCGAATGTGGATTTTTGAGAATGTCTGTAGAAACAAGCGGGATATCTGAATAATCTAAAATTCCTTTAAGTTCATTTTCAGAAGCTTTTTTCACTGCTTTATTTACGTCTTCAATTGTTACTTCCTCTTCTACTTCAACAACAAGATCTACAACACTACCGTTTGGGACAGGAACTCTCATAGCCATTCCATCAAGTTTTCCATTTAATTCAGGAAGAACCATACCAACAGCTTTTGCAGCTCCAGTGGATGTTGGAATTATATTTTGTGTTGCGTTTCTTCCTCTCCTAAAATCACTGTGAGTAGTTTCTGCTAGTGCTTGATCATTTGTATAAGCATGTACAGTAGTCATCAATCCTGATTTAATTTTAAAGTTATCATTTAATACCTTTGCTATTGGTGCTAAACAATTAGTTGTACAAGATGCATTAGAAATTAATTTATCTTGAGGGCTCAACGAATTATCGTTTACACCTAAAACCACTGTTGCATCTATTTCATCTTTAGGAGGTACTGTAAGAACAACTTTTTTGGCACCAGAGGAGATGTGTTTATCTAATGATTCTTTATCTCTAAAAAAACCAGTTGATTCTACTACTAAATCAACACCTAATTCACTCCAAGGAATCTCTCCTGGATCACTGTGGGATATTAATTTAATTTTTCTGTTTCCAACAATTAAGTAGTCATCAGCTAGTTCAACATTCATGTTTAAAATTCCCATTATTGAATCATGTTTAAATAGATATGATAATGTTTCCTTATCTCCGAGGTCGTTTATTGCAATTACATTTAAATCTGAATTTGATTCAACAATTATTCTTAAGATAGATCTTCCTATTCTTCCAAAACCATTTATTCCGATGTTATTCAAATTGTCTCTCCGTTGACTTAACTGCTTCGATTATTCTTGAAGCATAACCCCATCCATTATCAAACCAGATAATAAGTTTTAATTTATCTTCATCAATACACATAGTCGATAATCCGTCAATTATTCCAGAAAGGGAATTTCCAACTACATCAGATGAAACTATTGGATCATATGTAAAACCAATTATATTTTTCAATGAATCGTTTCCAGTAATTTTCTCAAGATAATTATTTACCTCGTCTTTAGTTGTTTTAGTTTTTAAATTTAAAGTCAAATCTATAGTACTTCCATCTGGTACAGGAACTGTCATTGAAAATGAAGCTATTTTATCCTTAAGTATTGGTAATGCACTTTCTATTACTTTTGACGAATTTGTAATTGATGGAATAATATTTTCGCCTGCCGCACGATTTTTTCTAAAACCTGCACCCGCTACATCAGCAAGACGATTCGAATTAGAATATCCATGAACCGTTGTTAAAAATACTTCATTAATCCCGTATTCAGACTCAATAACTTTTAGAATTGGACCAACTGCATTTGCAGTGTTTGAGCCAAAGGAAATTATATCTGACTCTAAACTGATTGATTCATCGTTACATCCAGATACAAGCAAGGGAATGTTTGAAAAATCAACTGGTGTTGAAGCTATAAATACTTTCTTTGCACCTTTTAAAATATGATTTTGTGCTTCATCTAAATTTTGTGGTTTACCAGTAGCTAATATGACAATATCTGTATTTAAACTCGACCAATCAGATTCATCTGCATTTTTCCAGTTATTAAAAATAGTTTTTTTTCCATTAACAAATATTCCCTCATCAGAGTTTTTAACTTCATGATTTAATTTTCCATAAATTGAATCGTATTTGAGTAAATAAATTAAGTTATCTTTGTCTGCTGTATCAGACACAGAAACAATATTTATATTTTCTTCTTCAAGAGTTTGTCTAAAAATGTCTCTACCTACTCTGCCAAAACCAACTAAAGATACGTTTACCAATTGCAATTCTCCGATTCTGTTTTTTTATAAAAATCTTGGTACAATCAAATAATAATATTATCGAATTGTTGTAAATTATGTCTATTTTAGATAAAAAAATTGAAAATTATATTTTTGGAGATATTTCAACTAATGAGTTATTGAGTCTCGCTTTTGAAAAAAAGTTAAAACACTTTGGCAGTTTCATAACCTATAGTCCTAAAGTATTCATACCTCTTACAACCTTATGCCAAGATTCTTGTGCTTATTGTACTTTTGTTAAGTCTCCTAAAGATGGTGGCACTTATCTTACGCACGAAGAAGTTGATGCTATTGCAAATGTAGGAGATAAATCTGGATGTTTTGAAGCATTGTTTACACTTGGTGATAAGCCAGAAGCTAAATGGTCTTTTGCAATAGAAGAATTGCAAAAATTAGGATATGATTCAACATTCTCATATCTTTTAGAAAATGCAAAAAGAGTAAATGAAAATTATCACTTATTTCCACATATCAATCCTGGATTGATGTCTAATAATGAGATAAAACAATATAAAAAATATTCACCTTCTGGTGGACTAATGATCGAAACATTTTCTAATAAATTGACCGAAAAGGGCAGGGCACACTACGGTGCTAAAACTAAAAATGTAAGTTTAAGATTAAATACACTTCAAAGTGCAATGGATATGAAATATCCAATGACAACAGGTTTGTTGCTCGGTATAGCGGACACAAAAGATGAGATTGTGTTTGATATATTTCAACTTATAGAAACCTGTAATAAAAATAAAGCTATTCAAGAAATCATTCTTCAAAATTTCAGAGCAAAACAAAATACGATTATGAGAAATAATTCGGAGATCATTAACGATCTTTTTTTAAGAATAATTGCTACGACTCGTATTTTTCTTCCCGGCCATATTTCACTTCAGATTCCACCAAACTTAGTTAGTGATGTTAGATTGTTTCTTAAGTCAGGGATAAATGATTTTGGTGGGATCTCTCCTAAAACAATTGATTGGGTTAATCCAGATCACAATTGGCCAAATATTGAAAATTTGAAAATATTAGTAGAGGAAAATGATCAGAAACTTTTCCCTCGCTTACCTGTTTATCCTTCTTTTATTGATAAAGAATGGTTGAGTCCTGGCATTTATGAGAAAGTTTTAAATAGTGTGAATGAGAGTGGGTATCCAAAAAAACATGAACTTATACAATAATATCTCATTTTTAAGAATTCGTCCCTGCGACTCTGATAATGAAATATATCTTAGTTCGAGAAAAAAAGAGGGAACATCTTCTTTTTACATAAATAAGGAAGTTGACGTTGATAAAATACACACGAACGATTTTCAAACAATATCAGATGATATAAATTTGAATTCATTTCAGTGGTTTGTAACATTCGAAAATTGGAAAGATTTTATTGATGTTGACTCATCAAGACTTGTTTTTAAGTCATCGCAAAATATCGAAAATGACTTGGAAGTTATTACAAGATTAAATCCCTCTTCTGTACTCGTTTCGAGTACAAAGAAAATAAATCATTTAAAGCACTTACAATGCTCTCTTGTTTTCAAGATATCACAATATGTAAATTCAATTGATGAAGCAATTCAAGCAATGGAAAAAGGCGTTGATGATTTATGGCTGAGGGATTGGAGTTATAAAGAAATAAAAATATTAAAGGAAGGTACAAATTTTCATTTATTTGAAAGAACATTATTTTCTCTTAATGACATCAATGAAGCAAGAAATGTATTAGATAAACTACAATTTACAAATTTCTTACAATCTCGTGATGTACGAGGATACAAACGTTTTCCAACGAATTGGTCTCCAGGGTCGGGTAAAGAAATACCTAAATTAAATCATTTAACACACAATCTCTCATCATCATTTAAATCAAAAAACTTTAATAATATTTTAAAAAAGGCCAGGGATGGAATTGAAATTGATAAAGATGATCTAGAAGAATTATTTAAAACATCAGGAAAATATATTAATGAAATCGTTGAAGTGGCGGATCAACTAAATTATTCGATTCACAAAGATGAAGTAACATTCGTTAAAAATCGAAATATAAATTACACAAATCAATGTTATTTTAAATGTGGTTTTTGTGGATTTTCAAAAGGACCAAAAAGTTTGAATCTAAAGGAGAAGCCATATAATTTAGATCCCGAGGAAGTTGTCGAAAGAAGTATAGAAGCATATCAAGATGGAGCCTCTGAAGTATGTCTTCAAGGTGGGATTCATCCTGAATATACAGGTAATTTTTACTTGGAGTTAGTGAAAAGAATCAAAAGTAAAATTCCTGATTTACACATACATGGTTTTACACCATTAGAGATTTGGCAGGGTGCAGAGACAATCAACTTAAGCGTTCAAGATTATCTTAAATTATTAAAAGAAGCAGGATTAAACACCCTTCCGGGAACGGCTGCAGAAATTTTAGATAATAGAATTAGAAAGTATTTATGTCCTGACAAGATTACTGCTGAGCAATGGGGATATGTTATGGAAGTAGCGCATTCACTCGAAATAAACTCAACAGCGACAATTATGTTTGGACATATTGATGATGTAAAGTCATGGGTAAATCATTTTGAATTAATAAGAAATATACAAAAAAGAACAAACGGGTTTACAGAAGTTGTACCTCTACCTTTTGTACATATGGGCTCACCAATCTTTTTAAGAGGTAAAAGCATGCCTGGACCAACTTGGGACGAAGTTACACTAATTCATGCTCTTGCAAGAATTTTCTTTATAAACAATATCAACAATATTCAAGCAAGCTGGGTGAAACTTGGACACGATGGTGCGTCAAAATTACTAAATGCTGGAGTTAACGACCTTGGTGGTACCTTAATTAACGAAAATATAAGTAGGGCTTCGGGTGCTGATCATGGACAGCATACGACAGATTTAGAATTTATAAAATTGATAGAAAGTAATAATAAAGAACCATTTCTAAGGAATACACTTTATACAGAGAAAAAAAGTTTATCTAGAAATTCAGTTATTGAAAATGTTATCAAGCTTTAATGTAATAACACTCTTTCCTGACTTATTTAGAAATTGGTTGGAGATCGGTGTCTTATCTAATGGTATAGAAAAAGAGTTATTCGAATTTACCACAACAAATTTACGGGATTTCGGAATAGGTAACTATAAACAGGTCGATGATGCTCCTTATGGCGGAGGGCCTGGAATGGTCCTTATGGTTGAGCCCTTAGATAAGGCTATAAAAAATACAAAAAAAGATGTAAATATTTTCTTAACACCAAGCGGTAGTCAACTTAATGAAGATTTGATAGATAAAATTCACAAACATAAATCTGCAAATATTATTTGTGGAAGGTATGAGGGTTTTGATCAAAGAATTATTGAAATGCATAGCGATTATGAAATATCAATTGGTCAAACAGTAGTTTCTGGAGGTGAAATACCTGCAATGTTTCTTATAGAGGCTCTTGTAAGGAAAATTCCAGGATTGCTTGGAAATTCAGAATCTTTGCAATATGAGTCATACATTGATGATAAAATTGATTTTCCTGTGTACACAAGACCTGAAATCTATGAAAATCTTAAGGTTCCGGAAGTTTTGTTATCTGGAGATCATAAAAAAATTGAAGAATGGAAAAAGAATAATTTAAAAGACATTTAAACTTGCTTTGAACCTATAATTTCAATCTGAGGGAACATGAATTTAATACAAGAAATTGAAAATAAACAGCTAAAAACTGATTTACCTGATATAAAAGCAGGGGATACCGTAAAAGTTAATGTAAAAGTCTCTGAAGGAAATAGAGAAAGAATTCAAACATACGAGGGTGTTGTTATATCGATGAAGGGAGTTTCTGTAAATAAGTCAATAACAGTTCGTAAGCTATCTTTTGGAGTAGGTGTAGAAAGAATTTTTCCTGTTCATGCTCCAATTATTGATTCAATTGAAGTCACTCGTAAGGGTAAAGTAAGAAGATCAAAACTTTATTACTTAAGAGATAGAATTGGAAAATCTGCAAAAATTAAAGAAGATAGAACTTCCTAAAGTAAAATAAAATTATTATAAGAATTCTCAAAAATATTACAACTATAATTGCAGCGTTTGTTCTTGCAACAGTTTTAAGAACATTTATTTTTCAAATTTACTATATTCCAAGCTTGTCAATGTTTCCAAATATTGACGTTAACGATAGAGTTTTAGTAGTTAAAGATAATCTATTTGAATATAAATACGCTGTTGGAGATATTGTTGTATTTCATGCACCTGAATCAGAGATACCAAATAGCCAAGATCTTTTAGTCAAAAATTTAAAAATTTGGAATCTTATTACTGAAAATGAAGGAGATATCAACGATTTTGTTTTTATAAAAAGAATTGTGGGTACACCTGGAGATAATGTATTTATTGATAGTAATGGAAAAATATTTGTTAATAATAAAGAGTTGATTATTCAGAATGTAGATATTGCTTCAAATTCAGAAAATTTAAACATAAACCTTATGAAGGAAGAATATTTTCTTGTAGGAGATAATCGAAACAACAGTTTTGATTCAAGATTATTTGGGCCAATCTCAATCGAAAGAATAATAGGTAAAGCTTATTTTAAAATTTATCCATTTAATGAATTTACAAATTTCAATGATTGAAGAAAAAAATTGGAATATTAATAAAACACAATCAATCATTGGTGCTGATGAAGTTGGGAGAGGGTCATTAGCTGGGCCAATTGTAGGTGCTG
>CACODT010000014.1 GCA_902626065.1 uncultured Candidatus Actinomarina sp. | reverse complement strand
ACTCCTGAAGAATCTATTATCACACAAAATCTCTTAGACAGTGATATAGCAATGATATTTGATTATTTAATTGATTATGACAGATCAGATGATGAACAAAAGAAAGCAATAGAAATAACAAGTAAGTGGGCTGAGAGAGCTAAAAAAGTGCATAAAAACAATAAACAAGATTTGTTTGGAATAGTTCAAGGAGGTTTAAATCTTGTATTAAGAGAGGCTTCAGCAAATTCAATGATCGATTTAGAATTCGATGGATATGCAATTGGAGGGTTAGCAATTGGCGAAACAAATAGTGAAAGAAAAAAAGTCGTAGAACATTTAAATACTATTCTTCCAATAGATAAACCAAGATATGTAATGGGGTTAGGTGACACCATCGGTTTAATTGATTTGATTGATTCTGGTGTAGACATGTTTGATTGTGTTTGGCCTGCAAGGCTTGCAAGACATGGTAAATTGATAATTCGAAATTCATACATCAACATTAAAAATCAAAAATTTAAAAATGATGAAAATCCCATAGACGTTAATTGCAAATGCTTTACCTGCTTAAATTATTCAAAAGCTTACTTACGCCACCTTTTCGTAAATGAAAATACAACTTCTTGGTTATATTTAACTGTTCATAATATAATTCAAACAGAACAAATAATTGAAGAAGCTAGAGAAAGTATATTAAACTCAAGTTTTGAAAGTTTTAAAAAGGAATTTATAAATGGGTGATATTGTTTCATTACTGCCTTTATTTTTTGTGTTTATTGTTTTTTATGCAGTTTTGTATCTTCCTCAGAGAAGAAGAAATAAAAAGCATAAGGAATTTATAGAGAATCTTAAAATTGGTGAAGATGTTATTACTGATTCAGGGATATATGGTCGTGTCACCGCAATAAATGAAGAGACTGTTACATTAGTACTGAAAAATGGAGAGATAAATATTAAATCTTCTTTTATTAATAGCATTTCATGAAGAAAATATTTAAATTCTTATTTTTGCCTCTTCTAGCAATTGGATTATTTATATATGTAAACCAGTCATCTTTAGCTCCCAAACTTGGATTAGATTTGCAAGGCGGTATATCAGTAATTCTTACTGCTGATGAAGATACTGACCCGGAAGTATTAGAAAAATCGGTTGAAATAATGAGAACCCGCATAGAGGCTTTTGGAGATGTTCAAGAACCAGAAATATCAATAAGTGGTAATAGTGCTGTATTAGTACAACTACCAGGTGTTACAGATCAAGAACGTGCTATTGAAGCATTAGGGGCCACTGGATTATTAACGTTTAGACCCGTTTTAGAATCTTCAGCTGATACAGGATATTCACCAGCATTTGAATATTTACCAAATCCTGATGATCCAGAAAATCCAATTAAAAAATCTGTACCTGGTGTTGATGAACAGTTTGGCGTCTCATTAGATGATGATCCAAAATCAGTATCTTATTTATTGTCTGTTTCATCAGGATATCCAGTTATATATAAACTAGGTCCCGCTGAATTAACTGGTAATGATATTGAAGATGCAATTGCAGCATATCCAGATACTGAATGGATAGTATCTTTAGAATTTAAAAACGAATCTGCTGACAAATTTACAGAATTGACAAAAAAATTAGCTGGTGAAATTGGTGAAAAAAGAAGATTAGCTATCGTATTGGATGGTGAAATAGTTTCTGCACCAGGTATTGCTTTAGACGTGAATCCAGATGTTGGTATTTCTGGTGGATCAGCAGCTATTTCAATGGGAAATACGGATTCCGGTGAATCCGCTAATAATCTTGCAGTAATTCTGAGATACGGTGCATTACCTGTTTCCTTTGAAAGATCTTCTATTCAAAAAGTTTCAGCAAGTTTAGGAGAAGATACTTTAAATCTTGGATTACAAGCTGGAGTAATTGGATTAATAATCATTTCTACGTTAATAATTCTTTACTATCGTTTTCTAGGTTTTATATCTGTATTTGGCTTAACAATGTTTGGCCTATTGTTTTATTCTGTAATTTCAATCTTAGGTAATTTACAAGGTTTTACCCTTACACTTGCAGGTATTGCTGGAATAATTGTATCAATTGGATTAGCTGCCGATTCATATATAGTTACTTTTGAAAAATTGAAAGATGAATTAAAAATTGGTAGATCTTTTGAATTTGCAGCAAACAAAGCAGTTGACGACTCTTGGAAAACAATACTTACTGCAGATTTTGTTTCATTATCTGCAGCTTTCTTACTTTATATTCTAGCTGTAGGTCCAATTCGTGGTTTCGCATTAGCACTTGGAATAGCAACTATTTTTGATTTATTGTTTACACGTCTTTATACAAGAAATATCATTCCTGTCGTAGTCTCTAATATTTCAAACACAAGATTTATGTTTCCGATTAAAAATAAGGACATAGCAGATGTTTAAAAGTCTATTCTTAGGTAATACAAATATCGATTTTTATAAAAAACGTGGTTTGCTTCAAAGGATATTGATTATTGAAATTTTTATCTTTGTAACAGTATTAATTTGCGCTGCGATAGGCATTTTAAATTTAAATTTTTCTATTGACTTTACTGGTGGTACAACATATCAATTAACAAGTGAGTACTCAAAATCCGACATTGATGAGGTACTAAGTAATAACATACTAGAAGTTTCTAGATATCAAACTTATGAAAACTCAGATACTATTTTATTTAGAGCAATTGAAGGTTCCCAGTCAGAGGAATCTGAATTCTTGAATTATTTATCAAATAAATTTAATGTAGACACTAATGATATCGAGTTTCAACGTGTTGGGCCAACTTTTGGACAAGAAATTACCACTAAGGGCATAAGAGCACTTGTTATATTTCTCTCCTTTATTGTTTTACTTATATCAATTAGGTTTCAATTTAGATTTTCTATTGTTGCTTTAATAGCTTTGATTCACGATTTATTAATTTGTATAACCATTTATTTATTATTAAATTTTGAAATTACACCATCCACAATCATTGCACTTTTAACTATTCTTGGTTATTCACTTTATGATACAGTTATTCTTTTCGATAAATTAAGAGACAGTCAAAGGATGAATAAAGAAAGTAACTTGTCTGTAAATACATTAAATAAAACATTTAATGAGATCTTGATGAGGAGTATTAATACCTCAATTACATCTGCTGTTCCAATTGCTTCCATATTGTTTCTTGGTAATATAATTGGACTCTCGGGAACCCTAACCGATTTTGCTTTACCCTTATTTATTGGAATAATATCTGGAACTTACAGTTCAATATTTGTAACTATTCCATTTTTATCAAGAATAATTAATAAATAAAAAAACTAGTACCATTAATTTATGGTTAAAAATCATGATCTACTCGATGCAGATGAATTAGTTAATAATCTTTACTCGAAATTTAAAAATGATGAAGAAATTTTAAAAAAAGCTTACTTATTTGCTTCGGAAGGACATTTAAATCAAAAAAGAGCTTCTGGGGAGCCCTACATTACTCATCCATTACAAGTTGCTACATATCTTGCTGATCTCAGTATGGATATTGAAACAGTTATATCAGCAATACTTCATGATTTAATTGAGGATACTCACATTACTTATAAAGATATAAAAAAAGAGTTTGGAGTTGAAATTGCAAATATTGTTGATGGTGTAACAAAATTAGACAAAATACAATATAACTCAAATGAAGAAGCTCAGGCAGACGCAATAAGAAAAATGGTTATAGCTATGTCCAAAGATATAAGAGTATTAATTTTGAAACTAGCTGATAGGCTTCACAACATACAAACTATAGAATATTTAGCGGATTATAAACAAGAAAAGATAGCTAATGAAACTTTATACGTTTATGCACCACTTGCGCACAGATTAGGATTACAAAATATAAAACACATACTTGAAGATATATCATTTAGCTTATTATTTAAAAATCAAAACTCTGAAATAGATAATTTAATAGAGAAAACAGCCCCAAACAGAGACAAAAACATAAATAAATCATTAAAAGTTATTGAAAATCTTTTATCTGATAATTCACTATCTGCAGAAGTCATTGGTAGACCAAAACATAATTATTCGATATACAAAAAAATAATAAATAATGGTTTAACGTTTAATGAGATAAATGATCTTGTTGGACTTAGAATTTTAACTGATGATGTAAAAAATTGTTACACAATTTTAGGTTTAATACACGCAAATTTTCAGCCAGTACTTGGTAGATTTAAAGATTTTATATCAATGCCAAAATTTAATCTCTATCAAAGTTTACACACAACAGTATTAACAGAAACAGGTCAAAAAATGGAGATTCAAATAAGAACACATGATATGCACTACAGAGCTGAATATGGAGTTGCTGCTCATTGGAAATATAAGGAAAAACCTCAAAATGACATGCAACAATGGACAAGTACTCTGACAGAGTTATCAGATGAATATCCTGATCCAAATGAATTTCTTAGTCACATGAAATTAGATCTCTATGAAGATGAAGTCTTTTGTTTAACACCAAAGGGCGATGTCATTACATTGCCTCAGGGGGCAACACCTGTTGACTTTGCATTTTCAGTTCATACTCAAGTAGGTGAAAAATTAATTGGTGCAAAAATAAACGGTAAACTTGTAAATTTAAGTACAAAACTCACAACTGGGGATACCATCGAAGTTCTCACTACAAATGAAAAAAATAAAGGACCAAGTCGTGACTGGTTAACTTTTGTAAAAACTTCAAGGGCTCGTTCTAAAATTAAGCAATGGTATCAAAAACAACTTAAAGATGAAGATATACAAAAAGGAAAACAGATATTAAATTCTTGGTTAGAAGAAAATGATGAAATTTTTAATTACTCAAGTAAAGACAATATTCTAAATGAACTTTTAAATATACTTAAATATCCAAATTATGAATCAATTTATCAAAATTTAGGTAATGGAAATATAAAGATAAACAACGTTGGTAACAAAATTAGAAAATTTGTATTTCCTGAGGAGATAACTGAGGAAGAAGACATACTTTCTCCAGAAAAATACCAATCAAATGATGATCAGCTTGTAATTGTAGAAGGATATGACGATATTAAGGTCAGGATGGCAAGATGTTGCGTTCCAGTACCTGGCGATGATATTTTAGGATTCATCACAATATCTAATGGAATATCTATTCATAGATCCGATTGTCTTAACATAAAAATAGATAGTTCAAAAGGTGAAAGAATAATTGATGTTTCATGGGGATTTAATCCTCAAACTGGTTCAATTGTATGGTTAGAAATTGAAGCTATAGATAGACCATACTTATTAAGAGATGCCACAATAGCAATCTCAGATAACGGAGGTAATATCCTTGTTGCAAAATCACTTACTAATAGTAAGAGAATTGTTACCTTACTATTCCAGGTTGAAATTAGTGGAAATGAACAACTTGACTCAATAATTAAAGATGCAAAAAATATAGAAAATGTTTTTGACGTTCAACGTGCTAACCCAGGTAACTAACAATGGATGATATTTTTGTTTACACAAGCTTTACCACTTCAAATTGTTACATAGTAACTCCCAATCGATCCGATGGAATTACATATGTCATAGATTTACCGCCAGACCTAGAGCCTGTGCTCAATTATATAAAGCAGGAGAATCTCAGTATTGGAGGAGCATTATTAACTCATGGACATTTTGATCACTGTTTAGGCATGGGGAGTTTTGATGGCTCTATATATATAGATTTGAATGACGAACAATTAGCAAGGAATCCAGAAGAACAACTTAAATCATTTGTGGGTTTGAATCTTGAATCTATTACATTCGATGGTGAACTAAATGAAGTAAACCAATTAGACACTAAAGAATTAGTCGTACATAGTAATCCTGGCCATACAAAGGGGAGTACCTCATTTGAATTTCCAGGCATAGGGGTTATTTTTACTGGTGATTTTATTTTTAAAGATGGAATTGGAAGAACAGATCTATCGACTGGTGATACAAATGAGATGATACATTCTATAAATAATGTGTTTACTAAATTTAATAATGATTATATTCTCTATCCGGGACACGGAGATAAAGACACAGTAAAATCAATAAAAAACAACAATATTCTAGTAAAGGAATATTTGAATGATTGAACAAGTTAAGGGCACTAGAAATTTATTTGGTGCAGACTCTGAAAAATATATACATATATTTAATACTTTTTGTGACGCATTTATTAATTATGGGTATGAGTTAGTTGAATTACCAATTCTTGAACATAAAGAATTGTTTATAAAATCGATTGGAGAAAATTCAGAGATTGTCACAAAACAAATGTATGAATTTAAAGACAAAGGTGATAGATCACTTGTACTGAGACCAGAGGCAACTGCTAGTGTTGTAAGATTTCATAACGAATTTTTTAAAAATGAATCAAAAAAGTATGCATATTTTGGAAAAATGTATCGATATGAAAGTCCTCAGAAAAATCGATATAGAGAGTTTATTCAAGCAGGAGCGGAATTAATTGGTACGATTGATGATTTTTCTGAACTACAGATTCTTAAATCTTCAATTAAATTTTTAGAAAATCTAAATATAAACTCAAAGCTTAATATAAACACAATTGGTTCTATTGATGAAAGAAAACTTTATATTAAAGAACTCGATAGTTACTTCAAAAAGAACAAAAATAATTTATCAAAGGAAAGTAATGAAAAAATTGGTAAAAATACATTACGTATATTAGATTCAAATGACCCAATCGATTCAGAAATAATTGATCTAGCACCAGTAATTTATCAATATTTAGATGATGACACTTTAAAAAGATATGATCATTTAAAAGCTAACTTATACAATGAAAATATTAATTTTGTAGAGAATCCAAAATTAGTTAGAGGACTTGATTACTACAATGACCTAACCTTTGAGTTTGTATATAAAGCTACTGTTCTAGGTGGTGGAGGTAGGTATGATAAGCTTGCTGAGTCACTAAAACTAGGTAATTCCTCAGGGGTAGGTGTTGCTTTTGGCGTTGATAGGATAATTAATTGTATAAAGTATGTGCCTTCCTCCAAAAAAGTAATGTTGATAGGTCAAAAATTAGATGATATAAAATCAATATCTAAAAAATTAGATAAAAGTGGAATTAAATATTTTTTACCAATAAGAAAAAGTAAAGAGAACACACAGTATAAAGAAGCTATAAAAAACAATGTTGACTATGTTATAAACTGTACTGAAAAGACGATTAAGAATCCAAAAAATAGTGAATCATTTGAATTTAATATACGAAACTTGAAGAAGTTATTATGAAAATAGAAGATTTAATAAAATCAAAAGTAAATAGTGAAGTTTCTGACTTAAGAGGTTGGGTAAGTAGTATTCGAGATCACGGTGGTCTTGTTTTCATTGAACTAAGAGACTCAAGTTCAAAAATACAAATCGTTTTAGATTCTGAAAATGTTGATATCGATACATTTAAAACTGAATATTACATAAGTGTTAACGGAAAATATATAAAAAGAGATAAGTCAATGATTAATAAAACTCAACAATTTGGTGAATACGAGATCAGTGCTGACAGTTATTCCATAATCTCAAAAAGTAAACCTCTTCCTTTCCAAATAGAGGATTCTATCGATACTGATGAAAATATAAGATTGAAATACAGATACTTGGATTTGAGACGAGAAGATATGAAAAGAAATATCCTCGCTCGTTCAAACACATTTAAATCAATTAGAAATTCAATGGATAGTTTATCTTTTTTAGAATTAGATACACCAACGTTAACAAAATCTACACCTGAGGGTGCGAAAGACTTTTTAGTACCATCAAGAAAACAAAGTGGTTCATTTTATGCTTTACCGCAATCACCTCAAATGTATAAACAATTATTTATGATTTCAGGATTTAATAAATATTACCAGATTGCTAAATGCTATCGAGATGAAGATTCAAGAAAGGACAGACAACCAGAATTTACACAATTAGATTTAGAAATATTAAATGGTACACCAGATGAAGTAAGAAAAACAACTGAAACAATAGTTAAAGAATTATTAGATAATGTATTTTCTATTAAAGTTAATGTACCTTTTCAAGATATGACCTATAAAGAAGCAATAGAAAACTATGGTACTGATAAACCAGATTTACGAATTAAAGAAACTATTGAAGATTTAAGTAATATATTTAAAAATACAGAAATAAATTTTATAAAATCATCATTAGAAAATTCAGGTTTTGTAAAGGGTTTTCATACATCAACAATAATGACTAGATCAGAGATAGATACTTTAGATGAGTTAGTTAAAGATAACGGAAGTAACGGTCTTGGATGGTTTAAAATTGAAAACTCTACAGTATCGGGACCATTATCTAAAATTACAACTGACAATGAGAATGAAGAAATATTAAAACATGGTGATGGAATGCTCTTATTTCAATCTGGAAATATGGAGATATATCCACTATTAGATATTATTCGTCGAGAAATTTTTACTCCGGAGGATACCTACAGTTTTACTTGGATTTATGATTTTCCTTATTTTGAAGTTGAAAATGGAGAGATACAACCTTCTCATCATCCTTTCACATCACCAAAAGATAGTGAGAATTTTATTGAAGATCCTAATAATGCAACAGCTCTACATTATGATTTGGTTCTTAATGGATCAGAGTTGGGTTCGGGATCACAAAGAATTAATTCTCCAGATATCCAAAGAAAAGTATTGGAAATGTGGGGTCTTTCAGATGATGACATTGAAAATCGTTTTGGTTGGTTTATTGAAGCTTTGTCTTATGGAACACCGCAACATGCAGGAATAGCTTTAGGTATAGATAGGATTATTGCTGTAATGCTC
>CACODT010000013.1 GCA_902626065.1 uncultured Candidatus Actinomarina sp. | reverse complement strand
TAAAATTCCACTTACACAAAACAAATCGTATGAGTCACGATATATTTCTGTAAGATTATGAGAGAAAAGTTTAGATGCTGCATAAGGACTTTTAGGGTTAAATTCTGAATTTTCATGCAATTTTTGTTTTCCAACTCCCCCGTACATCTCAGATGAAGAAGCTTGATAAAATTTAATATCCTTATTTGAATTTTTGACAGATTCAAGAATTGATATAGTTCCGTTCGCACCGGTTATTGAGGTGTATAAAGGGTTTTTGAATGAAACAGACACATGAGACTGTGCAGCTAAATTATATATTTCTTGTGGTTCAATCTTATTTATCAAGCTAGTTAATGAGGTTGAATCTGTTAAGTCTGAATAATGAAGATTAAATTTATTTTCTTCACTATATTCTGAAATTAAAGGATCAATTCTGGAAGTGTTGATTGATGAATTCCTTCTAACTGTACCATGTACTTCATACCCTTTTTGAAGCAGTAATTTTGAAAGATAATAACCATCTTGACCGGTAACCCCTGTTATAAAAGCTCTCATTTATCCAACCTTTCAAATGTATTGTAGTTTAAGTTACAAAGAAAAAAACCAAGAAATAAATAAAAAACACTTGGAAAGTGTGGATTTTCCATAGATGCATCAAAGAATGAAACAATCATAATTGGAGTTATGAACAAGAGAGTGTTTTTGAAATCACTTTTTGTAAAACCTTTTTTCAGAAATAAATAATACATTATTGAAATAATTATCAAGTGTAAAAGGCCACCCCTAGCCATTATATTGATAAAGTAATTATGAACATTTTCGTTTGTTCCATCATATCCTGACCTAGATGGGTCCTCCATCGCAGGTATTTTTGATGAGTATCCATTTCCTAATAATATTTTTTCAATTGTTAATGTATCAAAAATCACATCCTGCCAAATTTGTAACCTCCAGTTTATATTCCCATCCTGTGAAAATATTCTGTCATCTTCAAAATAAAATGATAAAAATGTTGCTTGGGTATTTTTGTTTTCAAAAAGATCTTCCACAATATCAATTCCAGATTCAGGGGTTAATTGGCTATCTGATACAAATGCAGAAGAAGAAATAAATATACCTACACACAATATAAGGGTTGTGAAAAGTCGAATAGGATATTGTCTGTAATTTTTATTATTAAGGTAAATAAAAAATAAGAAATAAGTAGATGCTGCTAAAAATGATCCTCTACTTTTAAAAATAAACATCGGAAAAAATAAAGAGCTTAAGATTAAAAAGTAGTAATAAGAATTAGATTTACTTCTGAAATATTGGAAATTTAAGTATGTAACAATAACATAAAACAAAACATGTATATGGGCTTTTGGGTAGTCAAATTTATCAGAGTATTGAACAAAAAATTTTGATATAAATTCTGGGTAATAAATCACACTTATAAAATAAGAGGTCACTAAAAGTAAATTAACTATAAATAAATGAATATTCTCGAATTGAAAATTTTTGGCTAAGTAAAAACCAAGATAAATATATGAAATGGTCCAAATATATGTACTTGATTTAAATATATAAGGATCAAAAAAGTTACTACCAAAAATAAAAAGTGAAACAACAAATGTTATTCCTAAAATGAGATGCAATAGAAAAAATAAATTATATTTTCTTTCGTTAAGATAAATAAATATATTTACCGATGTTTTGTAAATAAATATTATGAGTGAAAAGGCAACAATATATTCGCCTAATCTAAATTCAAAAAAAATAAGACCGGACAAAGATCTGCCAAAAGATAATAATAAAATAGCAAACACAAGTATTAACTTTGAGTTAATTTCATTAAGTCTTTTCATAATTATCTATTTAATTTAATAATAAGTAGATAATATATTCTATTTAATTTCCATAAAAATTTATGAATATAAATTTTAAATTTACTGACGTTTTTTCTTTTTTTAATAAATGATATTTTTTTGCTAAGAAGTTCAGAAAATAAAAATAAAAATTCTTGACCCATTTTTTCAGATGATAATGGATAAGTTTCCATTTTTTTTTCATACACATCATACTGTTCAATAATTTCATTTATTTTCTCTTCTAAATTAGAATCGTTAAATTCTATCCCATAATCTTTACAGTACTCAGTCACTCCTCCACTATTTATGTATAGAATTGGCAATCCGCACTGTGCAGCTTCAATATGATGATTTCCTGATGGCTCATTTATAGATCCTGTAATATAAAGATTGTGTTTTTTTAATTCATTAGCTAATTCTTTTTCACCTAGCGGCTCAATGATAGTTGTATTTTTAAAAGATAGATCTTTAGGGATATTTCCAATGTATGTAAATTCTATTCTTTTATTCCATTCATCTTTATCAAGAATTTTGTCAATTGCTAAATAAGTTTTAAATCCCTTCATCCAGTTATTACTCCAATGGTGGGTTACTAATTTAATTTTTTCATTTCTATCCCATTTTGAATACAAATTTCTATTAAAAAAATTATTATCAGAACCACTTAGGATAACTTTTGAGTGACTTACATCCATACCCTGATCTTTGTATAAATTTTTTAACCAACTACTAACAAATATTGTGTAATCCATCTCTGAATTTGACTTAATAATTTGTTTGTTAACATTTTTTGTATTTTTTCTCTCATCACATTCATTAATTCTTTGTATCGATATTGAGTTGGGATTGACAAATTTTTGATAATAAATAATATCTAAATGACTAAATGTTGAATGTTCAGAATCAATTAATGGATTTGTAAGTAATATAATATCAATATCGTCATCTAATAAATCGTAAACAATTTCGTGTCCTTCAGAGGTTAGTAAATTTCTTATATTTTTTATAAATAGGTTTCCACCGCCATAAGGGCCATCTAAATATTTAGATCCTAAGGCAATTTTCATTTGATCAGCTCTTCAAATATTTTTATAAATTTTTTATATTGATTTTGCATCGTAAATTTTTGTGCATTTTTAAATGCAAAGTTAACATTTGGGGTAGACAAATGATAATTATTCATGTCAAAAATTGATTCTTGACTTAAAATTTCATCGGCAATCCCAACATTTGTTGAAATAACTGGAGTTTTTGTTATTGCAGATTCTAATATTGCCTGTGGTCCACCTTCAATCCTTGATGAAACTATGTAAAGATCTAAAATGTTATACAGTTCATTTAATTGTTTTAAATCAGTACTTTCAAAATAATCAAAAGATATATTCTCTTTATTTAACTCATTTATAAGGTAATCTCGTCTGTATCCCGATAAAACAACTCTTAAATTCTTTTTGTTTTGTTTAAAAAAACTAATAATTTCAATTAATCTATCTGGACCTTTAATAAGTTTTGGCAAAGAACTGTTGTGACCTTCTGAGTCACGTTGAAAACTTCCTATTACAAAGTCTTCATCATTAAAATTATATTTTTTTCTAAGCTGATCTTTCTTATTAATTTCATAAAAAATGTTTTGGTTTATCCAAAACGGTTCATAAACAATTTCTTTATTTGTAATTTTGATTAAATTATCTATAGTTTTTTTGGAAATAACATGATATTTGTCTACGTATTTATCTCTTTCCAGAAAATCTTCTAAGTTATCTCCCTCTATGTCTTTATCCTCTAGATGATGAATCGTACAAATTACTTTTGAGTTACTTAGAGTTTTTGTGGACAATTTTCTCCAAGTCCATGGTGATATTATCCAAACTACGTTAGATCTACTTAAAAATTTTGTGGTTATTTGTGGATTATGACTTATAAATTCTTTTCTAAACCTATCGACAACCCATGATTCATTTGCTTTATTGATATATATTTTCAGCATTTCATTTCCTTTTTTTCCGAACTAATTTTGCAAAGTATTCTTGGTCTTCTTTTTTTTGTGAGGAAATATTGTTAAACATATTTAGTTCATAAAGAGGTTTTTTAATTATTTTGATTTTTAGATCGGCTTTGATCATGTCATGTACTAATTTGTAATCTTGAGAATATATAAATTCCTCATCGTAATTACCAACTAATTCAATAGCATCTTTTTTTGCAAGCATTGTTCCATGCACATAAGGATTTTTATAATTAATAAGTATTTTCTTTGGGAAGTAATATGAAAATCTTGGTACAACATTTCCTGTATCATTTCTTATCGCTCTGGAGTAAGTTACATCAAGATTATTTTGTAATAAAAAATTTAATTGTGATTCAATCCTGTTTGGATAACTTATATCGTCTGCATCATGCCTTGCAATAATATTATTTGTTGAATACTTTATTAAAACATTTAAAGACTTTGTTAGTCCAAGATTTTCCTTATTTGAAAATAACTTTACTCTGTTGTCTTTCAATGATAACTTTTCTAAAATTTTTAAAGTATTGTCTGTAGATCCATCGTCAAGTATAAGAATTTCTAAATTGTTATAGGTTTGATTAATAATACTGTCAACAGAATTTTCAATAGTGTGCTCAGAGTTGTAAACAGATATGAGTATGCTTACACCAGTTTTTTCTATATCAGTCAATTAAATTCCTACAATATTTTCAAATTTACTAATTAATTTATTTTTTTCTAATTTTTTTCTAACAAAATTTTTATTAATATTTCCAATCTCTTCATAACGATCAATATTTTTATAAAATTTTATTAATTTCTCTGTTAAATCGTTTTTTATGTTCATATCGTAACTGTATTCATAATCACCAGGAAAAAATTCACTAATGCCCCCATTTTTTGGAAATATAGATGGCACACCTAATAAAGATGCCTCACAAAGTAGAGTTGGTTGCCCCTCATAAAGCTTTGTACAAGTTATTACACCATTGGAGGATGAAATTAGTTCTAAAACTCTTTTATTATCTTGATATCCTAAAAAATTGATATTGTCTTGTTTGTAAATTTTCATTAAATAATCTCTAAACGGACCATCTCCAACTATTTTTAATTGAACATCGGGAAGTTGGGCATCTAAAAAACTTTTAATTAATTCTTCAACTCCCTTTTCAGCTGAAATCCTTCCAGCATAAATTAAATATTTTTCCTCATTTTTCGGTTCTTGATATGCTGAATCAACATTTATGTAATTTGGATAAACATTTACTATCTCTTTTGGTATCTTTAGATATTCAAGATATTCCTTGTGAAACTCAGTAAGTACTATCAAGTTAAATTGACATGACGTAATTATCTTGAAAAATTTTATTCCATAATTTATCATTGCAAAAGATTTGAAATAAGAATTTGGAAAATATTTATTAAAAATTCTTCTCTTATTTTCTATTCCACAAGCAGGACAAAAATCGTTGCTGTCTATATGGTTTTTGAAAAAAAATGACTTTGTACAACTATATCTAAAATTATGAAGCTTAATAAATACTGGAATTTTATAAGTGTTTAATAATTTGAATACACCGAGCGATATTTTAAACCAGGTATTGTGAATGTATATTATATCAGGTGAAAAGCTTTCGATATTTTCTTTGATTAGCTTATTACTCTGGTTGTTACTAAGCGTTAAAAAGGAAATAAATTGTTTATAGGGTTTTTCTATAAAATTGTTAAATTTTAAAACTCTTAAGTTGTATTTTGATTCTAATAGCGTTATCTCATTTTCAACGGCTATGTCTTCTCCTCCTTTCTCTTTGTATTCATTATGAAGCAACAGTATCTTTTTCATTTTTTTTATTTATTTTCAGATTCAGTTATTAGAGTAGATCCATCAATAGAAGAGAAAGACAATTCAAAATCAAAATCTTCTAAATCATCTGATGCATGTGTTGAATTAAGAATTGTAATGTTAAGCTCTTTTAAAATTTTGTATATTAATTTTTTTGTTTTTTTATCAAGATTTGCTGTAGATTCATCAAGTAGTAATAATTCAGGATTTGACAATAAAGCTCGAATGAATGAAAGTTTTTGCATTTGACCGGAAGATAAAGTCCTATTACTAACTTTTATTTCAAGATTATTGTTGTTGTTTTTAAATAATTCAAACTTTGAAATTAAATTTTTGATTTCTTTATCAGATGCTTTATTGTTTTCTGCTCCATATAAGATATTCTCTTTTAATGTTCCTTTAATAATCATTGGGTAGGCACTAACGTAACTTACTTTGTTTGTGAATAAGTTAACTTCACCATCTACTGGATAAAATACACCAGAAACCAATCCCAAGAAAGTACTTTTACCTACACCATTAGGACCTGTAATAATTGTGTGCTTATTTTTTTTAATTTCGATATTTAAATCTTTAAAAATTAAATTATCTGAATTTAGATATTTGAAGTTTACATTTTTTATCTCTACAGCATTTTTTCTTTCTTTGATTGAGTCTTCTATTTGAAAGTTAGATGAATATATTGTTTCTTTGTTTTCTTCGATTTTTAATAGGTTTTCAAGATGAACATAGGTTGAAATAGACATACTCAAAACTCTATTGAACTCACCTAGTGATTGAAAAAGTCTTAATATGATTGCAATAAATTCTAGAGTTACAATTGAAGAAATTGGGAAAAACAGCATCAAAACTGACAAAATCATCATCGTTATGAAAGTTGGGAAAAGACTATTAAGTGTTCCATACTTTTGATTATTGATTTGTGCATCATAATAATTATTTAAATTATTTTTGAATAATTCTTTTTCATCAGTAAATTTATTTAATATTTTGATTAAATATAGATTATCAATTACTCTCTCAACATTTTCACTTATATCAATTGATGATTCATAGGATATATGAGAATACTTTCTATTCAGTTTTGTAAAATATCTTGACGGAATTGATAAAAGAAGAAACCCAACAATAAAATACAAAAATACGTTACTTTCAGTGATTAATAAAAACACACTAAATAAAATAATTTTTACGATGCTTGTTAATAATATTGTAAAATTTTGATAAAAAGTTGAAACATGAACACATAGAGTATTTATAAAAAAGTACGAATCAGAAATAGAATAATTTCCCCTAGTAAATATTTCATTAAGAAAATTTTCCCTTAAACTTTCCTCGATATTAAGTCTGAGTCTATGAATATTCATCGTGTCTAAGTAAATTACTAAAAATCTTAATAAAACAAATATTGGTAAAGAAATTCTGAAATCTTCTATGTCGTAACTTGTAAGAAACAGTGGTAATTCAACAGGCTGAAAAAATGACGTTAATAAGTATATTATTAGTAAATCTAGTAAAACTACCGCATTTGATAGTCCGATTGAATAAGTAATTTTTAACTTTTTATTTTTAATTTTAAGTAATCTTGATATTTCATAAATATTACGAGTGGCTAATTTCAGATTTTTAAACATCTATAAACATAGTATTCTAATAAAAATCAAAATTGCCATGTTTTTTACAAATTCATAATTTTTCTTCGTTTGGTAATTAAACAATTTATTATTGGGTTAGGAAATGAACTATATCTTTTATTATTTTGGACAAGTACCTGATTATGTAGAATATAGTATCAATTCAGTTCTGAACGTTGATCCTAAAAGTCAAATATTTATTTGTTCTGACCAAAAAGTAAATTTCAAAAATGTCATACATGTAGATCCAAAATTAGTCGAATCAAAAAATACCAAGATTGTAAAAGAGCTTAATTATTTCGTAGATGGCGACCAGAATCCTCTCTGGTCTTCATCAATGATGAGAATATTTTATATAAATGATGTAGCTAGACACTTTAAAATAGATTCGTTCGTTCATTTTGATTCAGATGTTTTATTGTTTAAGCCGTTTGAAAAGCTTTCTTATCTATTTGAAAAAAATAAATTAAATATTACTCCTCTTATGAAAGAATTTTTAGTCTTTGGATACTCTTTTATTCAAAATAACAACATTTTCACTGAAATTGTAGAGATAATCTTAGATATCCTTAAAAATCCAAAAGATTATGAAAATGAATTTTACAATGGAAATAGACTGACTGAAATGAAAGCTTTATATATAGCTAGTACAATTAATCCAAAAATATTCAATCTTCTCCCTGTTTTACCTGATAAAGAAGTGGTTTTTGATCCTGGTTCGTATGGTCAATACTTAGGAGGAGTCCATTATAAAAAATTTTCAAAACGGTACACCAATTCAGAACACATAGTTGGAAAATCATTAATAAACAATGAAATATTTGTTAGAAATAAAGATAGAAGGCCTGAAATTATCAAAAATGAAAAAAGCTACGACCTTGTGAATTTGCATGTACATAAAAAAAATCTTAAAAAGTTTCAACCAAAGGAATTTGTTTGGAAAACAAGATAAAAAACAAGCTTTATTTTTACTACAAAAATTATTTTGGCAAATATTTTAGATTCTCTAGCTATCCTTATTTCACCGGAGATACACTTAGAAATTTCGCACAACATATATATGATGAAACTGCTTTGATGGACCCAGATCAAGTAATGAAAAAAGACAAAGTTTTTGTCAAAGGAGATTACCTAGAAACCTATTTTCATAAAATTCATCCATTGATTAAAAATAAATATATTTTATTTAGTCATAATTCTGACGAAGTTATTGATTCAAAATATAAACAATATATAGATAAAAAAATAATCCATTGGTTTGCACAAAATTTAGTAGATAATTTTTCAAATGAGGTGAGTTTGATACCTATTGGACTAGAAAATAGATGGTATTTTAAAAATGGAAGATTAAATCCTATTAGAAAAATAAAAAAAATTAAACAAGAGAAAGACATTCTTTTATTAAGTCTTTTTAATGTAGGAACAAATCCTGAAAGAATATTGATTAATGACATTATTGGAGATAATTCACAAGTTGTGATTCCAGATAGAAAGAATAAATTAGATTACTTAAGTTATATTCAACGATCTAAATTTAATTTATGCCCTGAAGGTAATGGGCCTGATACACACAGAGTGTGGGAATCATTAATGTTAAAATCTATACCCATAATGATTAAAAATAATTTTTCAAAACAACTTACAGATTATAATATTCCGATACTTCTCATTGATGACTGGGAAAAACTAAGAGAAGTTGATAAAGATAAATTTAATACTTTTTACGAAAATAATTCACAAAAATTAGAAACTTTTAATTATGTACATTTTTCCTATTGGGAAAATAAATTTAATCAATATCTTGATGTGTAATTACTCCAAAAAATTTATGCGTTCTCGGAAATAAAACTTTTTTATAGTTTTCGTAAAATAAGATTGTTAAAAGTGATTGATCCCATCTGTGGTTTTTCTTTCCGGCGCCTTTAGGAAGTATTAAATCTTTATTTAATGAAAGATTACCCCATTTAGATACCAAGGATTGAGTTTTCTTATTTTGAGGATCTATACCTATTATCGCAGCATTTAACATTCTCTTTTTATAAACACTATCTTTGACATTCAGCTCATTAAGAGTGGTTTCATGTGTCCATTGCTTAACATGGCCATTGCTTAGAGGAGAGTAAAATCCGAATTTACTAATTATGTACCTTATTTTTTTAAGATCTGAAGTCAAAATGTTCCCTGCGTCCATCCAAATAATCAAATTATTTGACTTTTTGAGTTCATTATTGATTATTTGTGGCTTCCATGCATATGCTCCAGCATCGGGTTCAGATAATTTCATAAATGATGGATAATCGTTAAATTTAAACTTCTGATATTCCAAACCTAGATTCATAATCTCTTTAGATTGTGAATCTGACAAACCCAGATCATAAAAAACAATATTTGTACTTTTTTCATGTTTTTGAATTGAGGATATTAATTGTTTGCTTGTTTGAAAATGAGAAGAATCTGCAGCCGTGATAATAGTAATCTTTTTTTGACGATTTTTTTTATTGACAAAAAAATAACTTACAATATAAAGTAAAAAATCTTGAGCTATGTAGAAAAGGTTCGCAAAATTTCGGACAAAAAGAATTCTTTTAGGGGAATTTTTAAATCTTTCAATCACTAACTTATTTTTATCACTTAATTTATATTTTGTATCTCTTCATGGTATTCGCCGTCAACATTAACCTGCCATACGTCAAATTCACCAAGCCCTAGGTAATTCCTAGCTGCAAGTTGGCCTGTAGCCATCGCATGATCTTGATTGTTATATTTAAACATTCCAGATCTGCCAATAGGAACAAGGTCATCAAATTGCTCTATCCATTCTCTAATATTTTGAAGTTCTTTTTCATAACCTGTTTGAATTACTGGATAGGCTTTACTATTTTTGGAAATAGCCGAATGTACAACGTTAAAATCTTTATCAAATATTTTTTTTAATTCTTTTATTCCCTTGTCAATAATTTTCTCTTGTTGATCTGTCCAAATCTCTTCATTTTCAAAACAAAAATATTCTAAAGTTAAGGGATAAAGACCTTCGGTGGACATGCTTGACGAAAAATTTGTAAAATCAGATATTCTTGCCATATCAATATCTGGAGAGTGTATGTAAATCCAATTATCATCAAAAAGTTTTTTATCAATTGTTAAATGCACACTAATGTGATTTCTGTACCTTAATTTATTTCTTGATTCAATAATTTCTCTTGGTTTATTGGTATCAAAAATATCAATAAAATCTAGAAGTGGATTGCTGAAGAATAATGATTCGGAAGAAAATTCTTCAATCTCACCTTCAGCATTTTTACACTGAACTATAAATTTATTGTTTTCTTTTTTAACTTTTGATACAAATATAGATTTTTTTATTGTTGCATTGTTTGAGTAATTTTTATTGATTAAGCTTTCTAATTTTTCCCACAACATACCAGCACCTAGTTTTGGATAATAAAATTTGTCAACCAAGGACTTGGGTCTTTTTTTGCTGTTAGGAAATAAAGCAAATTTTACAGCAGTCAAGAGACTCAACCCTTTTATCCTTTGAGCTGCCCAATCTTTACCAATATCTTTACAATCTATACCCCAGACTTTTTCTGTATAATTTTTAAAAAAATTAGAAAAGAGTTTTTTACCAAATCTATCAATTACCCAGTCTTCAAAATTTTCAATATTTGATATTTTTAATCTACTTTTTAATCTTGCATATATATATGAGAAGCCAACGCTAATAGATTCGAATATTCCAAGGCCAAATAGAGCATTTATTGGGGTTAATGGATAATCAAAGTATTTGCCTTTAAAAAGTATTCTTGTTTTTCTATTTACAGCTACTGCGTCTTCTCCAAGTATTTCCATGAATAATTCATTGATTTCTTTGTTTTTTGTAAAAAATCTGTGAGGTCCAATATCATATCTGAAGTCTCCAAAAATTTTTGTTTCAGCAAGTCCTCCGACATTGCTTTTTTTTTCAATTAATAAAACTTTTTTATTGCTTTTGGAAAGCTCATAGGTCGCTGTTAGTCCAGCAGGTCCAGCCCCAATTATAATTACATCAAACATACATCAATTGTAAACTGTTAAAAAATCTTTCTCGTTGAACTATCATAAAAAATAGTGAAATTATTCCTAGAAAAAAAAACCAACCTATCCTATATTCTTCTTTTAACGATTACCCACGCATCAATTTATATAAGTAATACATTTTTTTATGTATTTTTGTTTTTCACAATATTTTTCTTTTATAAATTTAACTTTATTTTTACAAATAAAAAAGATTGGTTAATAAGACTATTGCCGATTCATTTTTACATATATAAATTTATTGATTCTTATTTTAAAAAAGATCTACTGCTATGGGATAATCAGTATCTATTTAATTATTTTAAATGCAAGACAGACACAACCCCTCATTTAACTCAACTCACAGAAATTGTTAACCGTTGTCAAAAAACTTTAGGCTTTGGCCCTGCAGCTGATTTGATTTCAATAAAAAACGATCCTTGGATTTCATCGCTTATTATTTTTGTGATTATTTGTATTTACATAATTTATTTATTATTTTCGATTGATAAAAAAGATATATTTGTATTCGTCGTTCTTTTATTAAGTCCCGGCTTTAGATTCCTATTAAATTCGTTAAACTCAGATATATTTATTTTGTGCTTTTGTTTTTATCTTTATAGAAAGCAAAAGTTTTCTTTAAATATTGTTGATTTAATTGTTATATCTTTTTTAACTCAATTGAAAATTTATCCAATAGGTCTAATTATAGGTTATATTGGAGTGAAATTTTTTACCAGAAATTATAGACAAGCTGTTATGAGTACTTTGTTTTTTATTCCTAATGTATTTTTATTAATAAATCACTATATCAAAATAAGAAACTATGGATCTTTCGTCGATGAGGTTGGTGGGGTTCCAACTGTTTATGCTCCAATTTCTACATTTGGCTTATATGCAGATTACAAAGCCTATTGGGATGTTCAACTAACTATATTTGAGAGAGGAAATATAATTTTTGTTTCTTGTTTTATTTTGTTATTAGTCATCTCTGTAATCGCTACGATAAAACTTAAAGATAAATATTTTACATTCAATCTTGACAATGAGGACTACATAAAATTTATAACGTTCTTGCCAATGGTTTTGTTAATAAACCTATATGCTAACTTTGGATATAAATATCCCTTAAACTTTTTATTAATTTTTATCATTCTCAAATATGGTAATAAAAATTTATCTTTTTTTATTTTGTCATCTGTGTTGGTGACACCAATGTTTTACTTATTTAATTTAGATTACTTTAGTCAAAAATTCTTTGCTACAAGTTGGTTTAGTGTAGTTTGGCTTTTATCCAGATACTCGTTTTACATGATAAATTTTTTATATTTATTAATTGCGATAGACTTTTTAAAATCTAAATTAAAAGTTAACTATTAAAATAATCTTCAACTTGTTTTTTCATTTCATTGATAGCATTATTTTCTAAATTATTCTTTTCCCAAGAAACGATGTTTTCAATAGATTTATCAATTGAAATCTTTGGAGCCCAAGATAAGGTTGACATTGCTTTTGTAGAATCCAATCTTAATTCTGAACTTTCAACTAGAGCATTGTCTTTTAAAATTTCAACCTCAACATTAGATTCCCAAGTATCAATATACTTTTGAACTAAAGTTTTTACATTATATTTATTGTTTGGCTTGGAATTTAAATTAAATATTTCCGATGTTTTTTTTAAGTACGTAAATTCGGCCACATCAAGATAACCCTTTATAGAATCTCTTACATCTTGCCAAGGTCTTATCCCATCTGGATTTCTTAATTTAAGTTTTTTTTCATTTAAGATTGCTGTTAACACATCTGTTAATATTCTATTTTCGCCTCTGTCTCCTCCTCCAATAACATTTCCTGATCTTACAACGCCTATATTTAAATTATCTCTTGAATATAAGTCTTTAAAATTTTGAATAACTCCTTCACTGCTTACTTTACTTAAAGAGTAAAATTCATTTCCTCCTAAAGCTGCATCCTCTTTATTCCATTCTGATGAATTCTTATAAACTTTGTCCGTTGTAGAAATTACCAGTGTCTGAATATCATTGTTTTGGTTGCAAGAATCTAGAATGTTAAACATCCCAATAATATTTGTTTCTAAAGTTTCTCTAGGCTCTTTAAATGCATATGGTACCAAGCTTTGAGCGGCAAAATGAAATACAATTTGTGGCTTGATAGAGTCTATATAATCTTTAATCTTTTTATTTTCTTTAGAAATATCTAAAAATTCTTCAGTTGTAAATAGATTTGCCAATTTTACATCTTCATAAACACCATTTTTCTCTGCTTTAGACAAACCATGAATTTTTGAACCCAAATGATGGAGTATAAATGACAACCAAGAACCTTTAAATCCAGTATGTCCAGTAATTAGAACATTTTTATTTTTCCAAAAATCATTCATAATAATTAAATAATTGTTCTTTCATTTCTTTTTCGAGCAGTTCAAGTTCACGAATCGTATCAACTGGTCTCCAATATCCAGAATGATGAAATGCTTTTAACTGCTTATTTACTGCTAATTGTTCAAGTGGTTGTTGTTCTAGTGGAGTTTCGTCTGATTCTATAAATTTTTCTATTTCTTTATTTAAAATAAAAAAACCACCATTTATCCATCCTTCTTTAGAGTTATTTTTCTCTCCAAACTTATTTACTAGACTGTTTTCTCCAATTTCTAAACTTCCAAACCTTGCAGGTGGTCTCACAGCTGTAAGAGTTGCAATTGTTTCATTTTCAAAATGAAATCTTTCCAACTCTTTTATATCAACATTTGCAACTCCATCACCATAGGTCAAGTGAAAATATTCTTCTTCAATATGTTTTAACGCTTTCTTTATTCGTCCACCAGTTTGTGTTTCAATCCCTGTATCTAATATTTTTATCTGAATTCCTTGATCAGATTCAAATAAATTATTTCTGAAATTAAATTCAGAATCATTTTTAAAATAATTTAAAATAAAATCAGATTTATAACCGGTAAGTACAATAAATTTTTTCACTCCTTGTGAAATATAAATGTTCATTATGTGAATTAAAAGGGGCTTGCCGTTTGCCTCTATCATTGGTTTTGGAATAGTATCAGTGTATTCTGAAAATCTTGTACCTTTTCCACCAGCAAGTATAAGAGCCGTTTGAACTTTTAACATTTATTTTTTAATTATATATATTAAAAAGGTCTTTTTGAAGAAATAAAAATCCTAATATAATTTAATAATCAAGTAACAGGTAAAATTATTGTTGATTATAAAATTATGGAAAAAGATAAAAATATTGAAGAAGCTAAAAAAAGTATATTAGATACTGCTGATAAATATTTTGAATTAACACAAACTAATAATAATTTTGTACCTGGAATCTCAAATATTCCTGTATCTGGAAAAGTCCTTGATAAAGAAGACTTAAGAAATTTAATTTTATCATCTCTCGACTTATGGTTAACTGCTGGTGAATTTACAGATAAATTTGAAGATAAGTTAAGAAAAACTCTTGAAATGAGACATTGTCTATTTGTAAACAGCGGATCGTCCGCAAATTTAGTTGCAATGTCTTCTTTAAAAGAACTTTATAAATTAAAAGAGGGTGATGAAATTATCACTTCAGCAGTTAATTTTCCAACAACAATGAATCCAATAATCCAAAATGGTTTAAGACCAGTATTTGTTGATGCTGAAAATGAAACATACAATATAAATGCAGATCTAATTGAAGAGAAAATAAATGAAAAAACTAAAGGTATTGTTCTTGCCCATACTTTAGGCAATCCAATTGATTTAGAGAAAATTACAGATATATGTGATAAGTATGATTTGTTTCTAATGGAAGATATGTGTGATGCTTTTGGAAGCAAATACAAAGATCAATTTGTTGGTAGCTTTGGTGATGTAGCTACACTTTCTTTTTATCCTGCTCATCATATTACAACAGGGGAAGGGGGTGCTGTACTTACAAACAAACCAAAACTTAAAAAAATAATGGAATCAATGAGAGATTGGGGTCGAGATTGCTACTGCAAACCTGGTGAAGATAATACGTGTAAAAAAAGATTTGATTGGCAATTAGG
>CACODT010000012.1 GCA_902626065.1 uncultured Candidatus Actinomarina sp. | reverse complement strand
TAGACCTAATTTCAGCAATCAGTTCCTCCCAATCTTATATTCAGACTTGTGGGGAGATTATTGGGGGTATTTTTCATTTACAAGTAGAAGCCTAGATACCGGTAGAAACCAACTGTTAATTGGTGATTATTTAGCAAGAGTTAATACTGTTTCAGTCTTTTTATTGTTTTTTTTCTTATATTCAATTGTAAGTTTCGTATTTGATTTTATTAAGAAAAAGAGTGATTTTAAAGATGGCTTTAGTTTTTATATTTTTATATCAATAATTTTTTCCTTACTAGGTTATTTATGGTTCTTGATAAAATATCCTGAACTAAAGACTGGCGACACAATAAAGGCCACATATTTAATTCAAATGTTTCATTTAATAGTATTTATTTCAGCACAACAATTAATTAAAATTAAAAATTTAAACCCCAAGGTATATAAATTTATTACTTCAACTTTCATATTTATATTTTTTCACAATTTATCAGCAATGTTGAGCCATTTTTAATGGAAGATTAAATAAAATAATTGGAGTAATCTTTTATAAGTATGAAATATATTGTGAGTTTATTTCGGAAAAACTATGTACTAATACTTTTCTCTCCGATTATTTTAAATGCAGTTTTAAACTTTTTAAATCCTAATAGTTTCAATAATTTTTTACAAACTAAAAATTTAGTACTTTTTATATCTTTTACATTAGGTAGTTTTTTCTACTTTTATTTATCTAGAATGATTAAAACTTTTTTGAAATTAGATTCGTTTTCACTCTCTCTATCCATGTTTTTGGTTAGTTTTTTTGTTTTTGAATCATTGTTTTTATTCATCACTAAAAATCTGAGTTTTGATACATCAATAGCAATCGTATCGACAATATGGTTTTCAGTAATTTTGTTCAAAAGAAAAAACTATTTAGAAATTTTTAAACTGACATCAATATATATTATATGGAGATTTTTTAATCATTTTTTTCTCAACACTCTCAAAGATTTAAGTAATTATGTCGAACTAAACTCTGATGTGCCTGCCCAATGGATAGGTATTGTTGAGATGATATATAATAAAAATTATTTTTATGCATTCGAAAATAATTTAATTGAGGGCCAGGGTCTTTTACCAAGCTATATTCAAGCATTAATGCTAAAAATTGGATTTGGTTTAGAAAATTTTACATTTATACCGGTAACAATAAATCTTTTATTATTTTTTAGCATTTTGCTCATTGTTGATTTGCCTTTAAATTTAAACAATAAGGTAGTTCTAATAATTACTTTTGTATTTTTAATCCTGAATAACAACTGGCTAAAATACTTAATGATAAACTCCTTAATGATAGAAGGAATTGTAAGCTTCCTATTTGGTGTATTCCTTTACAACCTAAAAGATAACCTTTATTCAAAAAAATTTAGCTCTCTTTTGTTTTTCTTATTTTTTGGGTCTCTAACACTCACCAAAAATTTTGTTTCGTTGCTTTCAATAGGGGCTGTTGTAATATGCCTCTTATTTTTAAAGAAAAATAAATATGTACTTTTAGGACCAGGAGTATATGCACTTTATTTGATATATCAGAAAATTTATCTTCCCAATATACAAAATGTTGCATACACAAGTGAAATTGACTTTAAAGACTTATTCTTTGACTTTATATTTTTGCGTGACTTAAATTTATCAAATATATCTAATATTTTTAAACACTTTACAACAGATATCCCATCAACTTATCTCATATTTTTATTTTTAATATTTAATATTTTTAATTTTTTAGTTAAGAATAAATTTGAATTTACCCAAACTTTTATATTTGTATTTGTAGTTGTTAATTTCTTATTAGTAAATTTACTTTATGTGTCATATTGGAGAAATGTTGAGTATGAATCCTCCTATAGATACATCATGAACTGCTTTCATTTAATATTTATTTCAACAGGTTTAAGTATTTCAAATTTTGTTAATAGAAAATAATTTAGAATATTTTATAATTTTAAGTAGTATTAGTAGACCATCTCTTAAATTTATTTTTTTTCCTTCGCTAAATAATCGGCCATCATAACTAATTGGTACTTCAATAATTTTCTTATTTTTCTTTAAATATTTAGACAAAACTTCAACTTCAATTGCAAAACCTTTTTCCTTTAAATCCAAACTTTGTAATATATCTGTTTCCAATAACCAATAGCAACTCGCAATGTCACTTACTTTATAAAAGTTGACCAAAGAAAAAAGAATTGTTAAATACTTATTTCCATAAAAAGTCCAAAAATACTTATTATTCCTTTTTTTATCACCTATGGTTCTTGAACCTAATATAAGACTTCCAGGATTTTGAATAGCAAGATTAAACATCTCAGGTATATCCTTTGGAAAATACTCCAGATCAGCATCATGAACTATAACATGCGTTGTTTTTATTACATCCAAAGCAGCCCTTACTGCGAATCCTTTTCCAGACTGTTTGTTCAACTTAATAAGATTTATATTGGTGTTCTTATCTGATAATTGTGAAGCAATTTGAAAACTCTCGTCTGTTGATGCGTCATCAACTAAAATAACCTCTTCAAATAGATCAATTTCTAATAATCTGTTCACAGATTCTTCCAAGAATTTTTCTTCGTTCAAAAAAGGGACAATTGCTGTAATTGATTTATTCAAGTTATTCTTTACCAACTATTGAATAATCAATGTAATTTATAATTTGTTTTGCAACATATTTTTGTTTACTTAAATTTAAATGAGGACCTATAGGAATATATAATCCATTTTCCCCAATGTATTCAGCACTACTCAAATTTTCATTTATTGATCTATATTTTTTTGGTAGAGAATCCTGCATATGTAAGGGCCAAAAAAATTGTCTTGTTTGTATATCATTTTCAAATAAATATTTCATTAATTTATCTCTATGGTTTTGTTTTTTAAGAACTAAGCCATATACCCAATAGTGATTTTTAGATTCATTGACGTTGCTCAATGGTATTTGCAAAAAGTCGGTGTGGGATTTAAATAGCTGATTGTAAGCTTCTCCTTGTTTAATTTTTAAATTTATTGTTTTGTTTAGACTATTTATTTGGGAAATTCCAAGCGATGCTTGAATTCCACTTATTCTATAATTCCAGTAAAGATTTTTGTGATTAAATCTATTTGGTTCTTTGAAATCTAAATTAATTATTTGTTTCATAAGATCATATAATTCTTGAGAATCTGTAAGAACTGCTCCTCCTTCACCTGTAGTTATATGTTTATTTGCATAAAAACTTAGCGTTGAAACATCTCCAAAAGATCCACATTTTTTTCTTTTTTCCAATTGACCATGAGCTTCTGCTGTGTCTTCGATTAATTTTAAATTATTATCATCGCAAAAATTTTTTATATTTGTTGCATCTGCTGGCAAACCATATGTATGCACCATCAAAACACCTTTTGTCTTTTTTGTTGTTACCCTTTTTACGTTATCAATATTCATATTCCAAGTAATTGGATCAACATCACAAAATACCGGTGTCAGACCATTTCTTATAATTGCAGAAAGACAAGAAATAATTGTAAAAGAGGGAACAATAATTTCATCTCCCTCATTAAAATCTAATGACTTCACAGCAACTTCAAGAGCAGTTGTTCCGTTTGTTAATGCAACAGCAAATTTGCGATCAAATGTACGAGCTAGATGACTTTCAAATTTTAAAACTTCTTCACTGCTTCCAGATATATTTGATTTATTAAGTGAAGATAAAACTGACAACTTGTCTTTTGTTGACAGTCTGGGTTCAAAAACTTTTATCATTATATTTAAAAATGGTTTTTATCTGAATTTTCATCATAAGGACCTTGTTTTACCTCTACAAATTTAGAGTCTTCTAAAATCTCAATTGCGTGTCCACCATCAAGCATGACTATTATTTCGCCTTTTTCAACAATTACTGTTTGGATAAATTCATTTTCAATATCGTATAAATCAACTTTAATTTTTCCATCAATCATAAAGAGTGCCTCAGATGTTTTAAAAATTTTTCTTTCATATTTATTGTGAACATGTCTTTGTATAACATTTCCTTGATCCAAATTAAAAGTTCCAACCTGAAAAGAAATCGAATGATCAGTTAAAAAATTTTTTTCATTTTTAAAGTCTTGATTATTAATATATATACCAAGCAAGTTTTTATTATTATCGTAAATTTTCACATAACCTCACTGGGTTTAAAAATATATCTTTATGATAACATTGAAACTTTTACTATTTTAATTGATTAATTAGTTTTCTTGATTTTAACGCTGCTTGAAAATATGGTTTCGATAAAGATACCATTCTAATCAAATTTGTGCTTGTTTTGGATTCGCCATATATTCTTGGTTTACAAAAATAACCAACTTCTTGCATATTTATATTCTCTATAAATAAGTTGGATACAACATATATGAAATATTCACCATATACAGAATTTTTAAACATTCCTTCATTAAAAAACTTTTTGTTTCCTGTTATAAATCCACTAGTTAAATCTTTTACATTGATATCCAAGAGAAAATTTAAAGCCTTATTAAATAACAGGGACAAAAATATCGCAATTAATGAATCCTCGGATTTTATGAGTTGATACAACATTTTATTAATTGGAATTTTAAAAAATTCTTCTTTACCTTTATAACCTCCCCCTGAAATGAATCTTGATCCAATAAATACTGTCTCTCGATCAGAATCAAGCTTTTTTAAAAGTTTAATTATAGAATCAACATCCATTGATCCATCCGAGTCAAGCCACATTATATTTTCTTTTGAAGAATTAATTATTCCATCGTAAATTGATAAAGGTAAAGAGGGTTCTTTTTTTCTTGCTATCAGTTTTACATCTGAGTATTGTTTTGAAAGATCTACAACTACATCTTGAGTTTTATCACTTGAATTGTCATCTACGACTAATATTTCATAATTATCAATATTTGATAGTTTAAATTTTTCGATAATTTCAGGTATTAAAAATGCTACATTCTCTTCCTCATTGTAGGTTGGAAGAATAATTGTTAAGTTAATGTTCATTGGGAGTTTGATAGTCATTTTGTGTTATTTCTATTAGAAGAAGAAACCCTATCTTATTTACAAATACTTTTTCAATAAATTGCTCTAGTTTGATACCAAATGAATTATTAATTATTGACATAATAATTCCAAAATTTAATATTTTTTTAATTTTGTAGTTTAAATTTAATTCAGAAAATGTATTTTTCATTAATTTTTTAACTTTTTTAGATGTATAGTTTGTTTCTTTTACATCATTATATGAAACTGAATTAAAAATTTGAGATACTTTTTCTAAAACAAACATAAGTCCAGCATAATTTGGTGTTGTGAATAAGATTTTTCCATCAGGTTTTAAGTTGTCTAATAAAAACCTTAACTCTTTTTTGAATTCATCTACTGATAGAAATTCGATTAAACCTAAAACAGTAATTATATCAAATGGACCTCTTTCCAAAATATCACTTTTTGAGGTAGTAAAGATATTTCGACTACTTTTATATTTTTCATTAGCATAATCAATTTGGTTAGGAGATATATCAAAACCTATTGAATTGCAATTTGTATAATTTCCTGTAAACGTACCGGGTCCACAAGCATAATCTAAAAGATTAGAGCTTTCATCAACATAATCTTTTATCTTCAAAAATGTTAAATTATGCCAACTAGATTGGAGACTAGCATTATTGCTTTTTCCTTGTCTAAAAATATCATCGTAGAACCCTTTGGGGAGTTTATTGTTCCAAAAATCGTAATTATGTTTCATTGAATATATAATACTCAGGTGCAAAGCATAAAAAATTCATTAAATTATAGTGTTGCTTTTATAGGGCTAAGTTCTTTAACTTTGCCTTATTTATTCACAAAATTGATAAACCATGAAAAATTAGTATATATAGTATCAAGTATTTTACTTGTATTTCTCTTTTCATTTCATGTCATTTTAAAGAAAAAAGGTAATTTAAAATTTGAATTATTTTTTAATCTATCTGAAAGAATAAATCTTTATTTATATTTTTTAACTTTATTTATTTTTACTTTCATAACACAAAATGTCTATTTAGATTTTGAAACAATCTCTTGGGATGTTGCATCATATCTCGTTGCATCTCTTCAAATTGGAGAGGGAAGCATACCGTATGAAACTCAATGGGAATCAAAAGGACCATTATTGATGTACGTTTATTATTTTATTACAAAATTAAGTTCAAATTCTTATGTAGTTTTTCGTCTATTAAACGATTTTATTTTATTTCTAATAAGTATTTTGCTTTTTAAGAGTGTTTTGAAACAAAGTAATAAGAAAATTTATGCTTTCATTTCATCAATCCTGTTCTTATCAATATTTAGTGACCCTGAATATATAAGTGAGTTTTCAGAATTATATACTTTATTTTTAGTTGCATTATCTTATTATTTTTTTATTAATAAAAGTCAAACTTATAAAAATTTATTTATTATTGGTTTGATAATATCTGCGGCATCATTAATAAACCAAGTTGCTGGGATATTTTTGATTCCATACTTAATAGAAATATATAAATCAAAAAATGATCTTAGAAAAAAACTTTTATATCTTCTTTTGGGAGTTCTTGTGCCCGCTATATTCTTTCAAATAATTTATTTAATAAATGGACTCTACGATATATTGTTAATCAATTATGTAATTATGCCTTTAGGTTATTCAAGTAGTGGAGATGTAAATGCAATTAATGAACTAAGAATTTGGATAAGAGAATTTTATCATTACAACAAGTTCCTCTATTTTTCTATCATCACAGTTTTGATTATTGAAATATTAAGAGTAATTAGGCCAATAAAGATAGAGCTTTTTAAAAGCTCCTTATATATAAACATATTTGTTTCTCTTGCTGTTTATTTTTTAGGAAGTCATAGTTATAGCCATCATTTAATTTATTTTGTTTACTTTCTTTGTTTTTTGATATTAAACATTGACTATAAAGAAAAATTCATCTTGGTTTTTTCTTTTATTTTGATTGCTTCAGGTTCAATTTTTATAAAAAGTTTTGAAAAAGGATCACAAAATATAATAAATTATCAAGAGATTCAAAGTAATTATCCAGTTTATAAATTATCACAAGAAATTGATGAACACATAGATGATAAATCTAGTATCTTTGCACTAGAGTATGTATTAATTCTTTTTTATTTAGAAAGACCAAATTTTTCATATATAGTCCACCCAACAAATCACTTTGAAGATTACATAACTGAACCACTTATAAAATATGGAAAAATTGTTGAGAATAATGTTGAAATATTATTGAATTCTAAACCAGATGTAATTCTTTGTAATTCTATAAGAATACATGCTGGTGCACCTACAGATAATACAGATTTTGATTGTAATTATGAAAATTATAAAAACGAGTATTTTCAATTAGATACATCGGAATATAGAAGAGATTTGAAAATAGAATATTACTATGACCCCTACAAGCCATTAAACGTTTTTATAAAAAAAGGTTAGTTATTTTTTTGAATAAATACCGTGTATGAATTTATGATTTCCTTCCTAACATTTGGAGAATAATTTGGAGAACAGTCAATATTTATCCAGCATTGCTCAGAATCATCCTCTGATGTAACACCATAACTATTAACTTTGTCTATATATTTTGGATTTGTAGGTGCTTCAATCTCAATAAATTCAAAGCTATTTTTCAAAAATGTTGAGTAGTTTTCAAATCTAGGAATTGTAAAAATACATAAAGAAAAAATAACGAAATAAATGAGTTTATTAAACTTTAATTTCATAGAATCAACATTTACAAAAATTGAAATAATTAAAGTAAGAAAAATACCAATTCCAAATCTAAAGTCTGGAGCGGTATATGCCCAAAACAAAACAAGCAAGATTACGTATAGATAAAAACTTAAATACAAAAAATTAACTTTTTTTGACGAAAAAAATATTTTTTTAAACATATAAATTAATAGTGTCGAAAAAGATAAATTTTTAATTGTAGATAGATTGTAAGAGTTTTTATTAGTCCAATAATCGAACCATTCGAATGGATTTGTGAACAAGACGTAGGATCTCAATGAGTTACTAATGTTAAGATTTTCTTCATTTGCATAACCTGATTGATACCAAATTAGATCTTGCATACAAGTTACCTCTACAGGAAAAATAATACACCCGCTAATAAGTATATTTTTTACAAACCATATTATTAAAAAGAAGAAAAGTAATACGTTTTTTTTGTTAAAAATCATATCAATTAATTCAATTCGAAATAAAATCGTAAAAATTAACAAACTAAAAATTGTAAAAAGGATTCCTGTGGGTCTCAATTGAATTAAGAAAATACATAATACTAAAAAATAAAAAAGTTCAAATTTGTCTAATTTCTTATTTCTCATGACATTAATTAAAAAAATATTTCCAAGAACGAATGAAACTGCGAAAACAGAATCGTATTTTGTTATCCCCTCAATTTCTAAAAACCCGTTTTTTCCGCCGTTGAATCCAAAATTATCAAGTATTCCAAAAATTAATATACCCAATGATGAGCTTTTGAAAAAGATTGACTTTGACTCACTAACAAAATAAAAGATTATTAATGCAAAACAAAACAGGAAGCTTAGATTTATAAAATGAAGTGCTAAAAAATTGTCAAAGTTATTAAAATTTACAGCTATATAATCATATATAGATGAGTATCCATACCTCATGTGTAAGTTAGATAATCCAATGACAATTTTTTCAGTTTTCATCCATAGATGATTATTCAAATGATATAGACCAGCATCATAACTCAAACCTGTAGTGTAAGTACTTAGTGAAAAAAGAAATAGAGTTACAGTTGAAGCAGCTGCAACAAAAATATTTAATTTAATTTTTTTAATATTTAAGAAATTAAATAAAATAAAAATTATTCCAATAACTAAAACCAATGTTTCAGGAATTTTTATAAAAAAGTGAAGTAAAAAAGTTATGTTTCCAAGAAAAATAAGAAAAGTTATAATGTAAAAATAATTTATTGGAATGGTAAAAATATGTAAATTAGATATATCCTCTTCAATAAAGTTTGCTTTACTTAGAAAAACAAAAATTCCTCTTCCTGAAAAATATAATAAAAGTAAAAGTAAAAAGAATTGTAGTGAAACAACCATAAAAATATTTTAGCTTAAATGTATGATCAAAATTTTATAAATGTAAATCAAAAAAGTTTAATTAAATGTAAGAAATTATTTATCAATAAAAGTTTTTAATTTTCTATGAAATGTATGTAAATCAAAATTATTTTCGACATTGCTTTTCGAGTTTAAGGAAAGTTTTTCAATCAGTGAATTATTATTACTTAACTCTAATATTTTATCTTTCCAGTCATATTCATTTTCTGATTGTATAAATATTATGTGTTCATTGTTTTCAAATTTTTCTTTATCCCAAAATCCATCTGTTTGAGTAATTAATACTGGTGTACCACTACACATTGACTGTAGTGCAACACTTTGACCAGCTGGTTGAAGAGATTCTTTTAATGGGATAATGGTAAGAAAGGAAGATGTATAGTAATTTCTTAAATCTTTATCACTTACTGATGAATTATTCCATTCCCCATCAATGACATTTAAATTATTGAGATTTGTATTTTTAAGGCCTGGAAGTTTTGAAATACAAGTAAATTTATAATCTGGTAAAAGTTTTGCAATTTTCTTGACCATGTTTTCATCTTTATTTGAATCATTACCGACAAATAAGATGTTTTTATTAGTTTCAAATTTTCTAGATTCAGTTGTAGACCAGAATTCTGTGTCTACTGAAAAGTTTAAATGATGAAATTTAGCTTCTAATTTATTGAATGTTTTTTTTGCAATTTCATATTCACCCTTCCCAAGAAAAATTACATTATCAATTCTATTAAGTAAATAGCGAATAAATAAATGATGTAAAAAACTAAAATATTTTTTTACATTTTTACTAAGTAGTCCCATCGAGAATAATACTATTTTTGGCTTACTAATTTTGTTTAGATTATAGATCATTGGTAAAGTTGAAAAGCCTACACCCTCGTTTACTAAAAATACATAATCGCTTTTTTTAATAATGTCTTTATTTTTATTTGAATAGAGTTGATGACTGTAAGAAGGAATGCTGATGAATTTATTTAAAATTCTATCGTAAAAATATAAAAATTTATTGATAAAATTGTGTTTTGTTTCATACTCAATAATATTCATATCATTCCCATCTTCTTCAAAAAGATGGAAAGAATAATAAAGCTCTTTAGCTTCAACAGTATTATTTTCTATATTTTTTTTCCTATCTCTCGCGTATATATAAGTTACTTTGCTCATAAATTACTTTTTTATATTTGTGTTTTTGAATAAACCTATTTTTCTATAAGTACTGTCAGAAATTAGTTTAAATTTATTTTCATATAGAAAATTAGTTACCTCACACATAGTAGAATCTTCTTCCCTGCCTCTTTCATTACCATAATCGACACTTATATATTGTATTTCTTTTAGTGTGTCCCTTGAGCCCTTAAGAACTTCAGGCTCATAACCTTCAGCATCTATTTTCAACAATTTTACATTTTTAAATTTAAAACTATCTAAACGATTTGTGTAGATGTCATTTGTTGTAGAAGTTCCGAAATCTACCAAAGATGTATTTGCACCTTCAGTATCAACAAAAAGTTTTTTGGTTTCTTCTTTTTCAGATAATGCCATATTGTATGCTTTATTATCATCTATATTTCTTACTAAACATTCAAAAGCTAAAGCATCAGGTTCAAATCCTAAATACTTTACTTTTAATTTATTGTGTAAAAGTGAAAAATATAATTCTCCAACATTTGCTCCACAATCAATTATGAAATCGTCATGTTTAAAATCAATTTCATTCAAACAATAGGTATCTAAAAATTCATCAAAGTATTTTTTATGGTCTACAAATATTCTGCTTATTCTTTTGTTGGGATAAAAATACTTTTTTGAATCTATTTTCTTATAATATAAGGTTCCTTCGTTATATATTTTTCCATTTTTTTTATAAAACAAATTACAAAAGAAACAATAAATTATTCCATTTGTATATTTTGTAACAAATATAAAATAAATACCCTTTAAAATAAGAAATAATTTTTGAAGTTTGTTGAGCTCTGATAATTTTTTATCGTAATATACAAAGCTTGGTAAATTAATTAAATTTTCCACATTAAATATTTATATTAATCAACTTTTCTTATTTAATTAAGACCTTTTAATATCCGTAAAATTATTACAATGTTATTAATTTATGAAAATTATTTCAGTTTTTCTTACTTACGATTACTCATTAGAAACATGGGAAAAGAATGGTACTTTAAATAGAGAGTTAAAAATATTTAAAGAGATTGCTAAATCAGAAAACATAAAATTTAAATTTATATCGTATGACAAGGGGTTTGTTTTAAATAGCCCTGACCTTCAGCAATACATTGAAATTATCTCAATTTACAAAAATCTTAAATACTTTAATAATAAGTATTTAAGATTTATTTACTCTTTTTTTATTCCATTCAAGATTAAAGAAGAAGTTGAAAAAAGTGATCTTATTTTTCAAAACCAGTTGGATGGTTCTTGGATTAGCATGATAACCAAAAAATTAACTAAAAAACCTCTCATGATTCGAACAGGTTATGATGCCTATCAATTTAGTATCAATGAGAATAAAAATAAATTATTTATTTATTTTTACAGAGCACTTACCAAGCTTTCCTTAAAGTATTCAGATTTATATACAGTAACCAGCTTGAGTGATAAAAATTTTTTAGAGAATAGTTTTAAAAATGCAAAAGTAAAAATTACAAGAAATTGGACGGGATTAACTAAGGAAAATACAGAAAATAAAAGATACTCAAATAAGATTTTATGTGTCGGGCGACTTGTGGAACAAAAAAATTATATATTCTTAATCAATTCATTGTCAAAATACGAAAAATCCATATCGATTGATATTGTGGGAGAGGGTCCTGAAAAAAACAAAATTAAAAATCTATCTAAGGATAAAAATGTAGAAGTAAATTTTTTAGGAAAAATAAATCATGATAATCTTTCTGAAATTTACCAAAAATATAAACTCTATGCAATACCATCTAATTTTGAAGGTAATCCTAAAACGCTTTTAGAGGCTATGGGTAATGGTTGTATTGTTCTCGCAAGTAATATTGAAAACCATTCAGAAATAATTGATAATTCAATAAATGGTTTTTTGTTTGATTTAACTGAAAAAGATTTCATTAAAACTTTGGATAAATTTTATAGTTTAAATAATCTCGAAGTAATTGATATGCAAAAAAATGCTTGTGAGACAATTGGCTTAAAATATAGTTTTCAAATTATTAAAAAAGAAATGATAAAGGATATCAATAATATTATTTAGTTAGGTAGTTTGAGAGAACTAACAGTTTCCAAATCCTGTTTGCATTTATCCTAGTTTTAAACTTTGAAAAGTAAGAAAAAACGTTTTTTTGAATTCCTATATCTAAGGAATCCAAACTATCGTTTATTAAATTTTTATTAGAATATATAAAAGATTCAAGATCAAAAATGAATCCCATTTTTGACCTATTAGTGAAGTCGGTTCCAAAATCATCCACAAGATATTGTTTTAATATTTTTTTGGGGTTTCCAATATTAAAATAACTTGGCCGATGAGAAAAAACATATTCGACTAGTTTATGGTCAACAAAAGGAGATCTTACCTCTAAAGAATTAGCCATAGATGTTCTATCAACTTTTAACATCATCATTTCTGGTAAAAATAAATTGTATTCCATGAGAGACAATTTCTTATAGTCACTTATATTCAAGTCTCTAATTTGTGTTTCAAAAGCTGATTTATTTGACTCTATTCCAAGAAAATTTAAAAATTTTTCATCATAAAGATAGGAGCTGTATGCTCTAGCGATATCGTTAGAAAATTTCGTAAGATTTGCTCCCGAACCTAAAAATGGAGGGTAGAAAGAATAAAGGTTTGATAACATATTTTGAAGTTTTGATTTTTTTAATAAAGAATTAGAAATCCTCTGATATCCTCCCAATAATTCATCTCCACCATCGCCTGATATTGCAACCTTATATTCTTTCGAAATAGCGTTACATAATAAATAGGAAGGAATTACGGAAGGATCTGAATATGGTTCATCAAGAATTGATAAAATAGAATTTACTTTATCAAAAGATATATCAATTTTTAGGTCAACTTCTGTATGATTTGTATTGTATTTTTCAGCAACAAGTCTTGACCATTTTGATTCATCATACTTAGAATTTTCAAACCTAACAGAAAATGTATTTAAATTATTACCATTATCATTTAGATTTTTGGTTATTGAAGTTGAATCAATACCCCCAGATAAAAAGTTTGCTACTTCAACATCCGCTAGTGTTCTTAAATGTACTGATTCAGAAAATAAATTAAAAAATTCATCATCTTTAAATGTTTTCTCATCAATAAAATCTTTAGGCTTCCAATAAGTTTTTGATATCTTTTTGATTTCATTTTTCTTAAAGCTTATATTGATTATTTCAGCTGGTTTTAGTTTATAAATTTTTTCATATATTGTATTTGGTGATTGCACAACACCTGTTTCAAGATATTCTCTTAGACTTTCTTCAGAGATTTTTGATTCATTGGATTTTTCTTTAATTGATAATAAATTTGATCCAAAAATAATTTTTTCTTTATTGAGATAGTAAAAAATCGGTTTCTGACCTAATCTATCTCTGAAAAGCGTTAAATTTCTTTTTTCTAAATCAAAAAACGCAATCGCAAACTGTCCTCTTAATTCATGAACGAAATCATCTCCCATTTCTTTTAAGCCGTTTAAAACTACTTCTGTATCTGATCTCTTAGTCCTAAATTTAACTCCTTTTGACTCTAGCTTTGCTCTTAATTCCATATGATTGTATATTTCACCATTAAATAAAACTATTGACTTGCCATCGAGAGATCTCATAGGTTGATCGGCTTCTGATGTTAAATCGAGTATTGAAAGTCTGTTAAAGATAAATGAGTAATGAATATTTTCCGTTTTGTCGTTTTCAATTCTTTTTGAGTCAGGGCCTCTGCACTCGATTCTTTTATTTGAATTTATAATTGAATCTTTATCTATTGTTTTAAAAGATATTTCACCTAAATATCCGCACATTTCATAATTATATATAGTTAAAAAATAGAAGGATATAATATTTCTTTATAGTGGTGAATGCTAATCTTACATTCGAATTTCTATATTGTTTTGACAATAAATTCAATACTCAGGCATTTTCTTCTATCATCTCTCTATTAGATAAAGTTGATAACCTTATTTCAATAAATATTATTCATAATGACGAAAAAATAAGTACTTTATTACCAAGTAAAATTATTAATCATCCTAATTTAGAAAAATTAAATATATCAAATTTTGAATACTCAAACATAAATTTTCCTAATTTAGAGGATAATCATGTTTCAGAGGCTACCTATTTTCGAATGTTTATTGATAAATATGTAGATAAAAAAGTAAAAAACATTGTTTACATTGATTCAGATATAATTTGTCTAAAAGATCCCACTTTGGAACTTAAAAAAAATATTGAGAACTTAAGAAAAAATAACAAAGGTATCGGTGTAATTACTGAAAAAGAAATATCAACATCAAACGATGATACATTTAACCGCCTAGATCTAAAAAAGTCTTACTTTAATGCTGGTGTAATGTTGGTGGATATGGATTTATGGAGAGAAAAAAATATCGAAAATGAACTTATGAAAATTATGAAAAATAATTTTGAGAAAATTAAATTTTGGGATCAAGATGTTTTAAATATTTACTTCGATGGAGACTTCTACGAACTACCTAAAAGTTTAAATTTCAACGCATTTGATGATTCTCTAAAAAATGACTTAGAAGATATATTTTTTTTACACTTTGTGGGAAGTAAAAAACCTTGGTTGACAAGCGGGATGTTTAATCAACATTCAGAATATTATCATACAAATTTTAGAAAATTGACAGATAAAAATTATCACATAGAACATAAATGGAAAAAAGCTTCAATAAAAGAATTTATTAAAAATATTATAAACTTAAATATTTTCCAAGTTTCAAAACCAGTTTCGTATTTTAAAGAATTTATATCTTCATTAAGATAAAAAATGCATTTACAATACTCTTTGGGAAGTTAAATTGAAAATATTGATATTCGGTAGCAACGGTCTTGTTGGATCTTCTATTAAAAAAGTTTTTGAAAAAAATGAGAGTATATTTGAAACCATTCCTGCAACAAGAAAAGATGCAAATTTACTTAGTTTGACAGAAACAAAAAATTTTATATCAAAAATCCAACCAAATTTAATTATAAATAGTGCAGCCAAAGTTGGAGGTATACATGCAAACAATACCGAAAGATCTGAATTTTTAATTCAAAATGTGAAAATAAATTTAAATATTCTAGAATCTTTGATTGATTTTCCAAATATTCAACTTATTAATCTTGGAAGTAGTTGTATTTATCCCCTAGAGGCTGAGAATCCAATTAAAGAAGAAGCTATTATGACAGGAAGTCTTGAACCCACTAATTCGCCATATGCTATGGCTAAACTTACAGCGATAGAACTTGGCAATTCAATATCGAGTCAATATGGAAATGAAATATTAAATTTGATGCCAACTAATCTTTATGGACCGAATGATAATTTCTCAGATAAAGAAAGTCATGTAATACCCGCTCTGATCCAAAGAATACATAATGCAAAGATTGAAAACTTACCAAGTGTCGAAGTTTGGGGTACAGGAAGTCCAATGAGAGAGTTTCTTTATGTAGATGATTTATCAAATGCAATAATGTTTTTAATTAATAACAATATCACTCAGGGACTATTAAATGTTGGAAGTGGAAAAGAAATTACAATAAAGGAGCTAGTTGAAAAGATAAAAATTGTTGTTAACTTCCAGGGTGAAATTGTTTTTAATAAAGATTATCCAGATGGTAATCCCAAAAAATTAATAGATTCTTCAAAGATAAATGAGCTTGGATGGAAGCCTACAGTAAATATTGAAGAAGGATTAAAGCAAACATATGACTGGTATTTAAGAAATCAGTAATAAATTTACTTTTCCCAGGTAGGTTTTAAAAGTTTTTTGTCGATTAAAACTTTCTCTCTTTCAGCTAACAATAAATCACTTTCCACCATCATTTTCACTAGATCTTCAAATGAAGTTGATGGCTTCCATCCAAGTTTTTTCTTAGCTTTTGAATAATCACCAAGTAAATAATCAACTTCATTTGGTCTAAAATATCTTTCTGAAGTCTCGACATATTGTTCCCAATCAAGATCAACGATTTTAAATGCTTTTTGAACAAACTCTTTAACTGTATGTGATTCACCAGTTGCA
>CACODT010000011.1 GCA_902626065.1 uncultured Candidatus Actinomarina sp. | reverse complement strand
TTCAGAATTTTATTTAAATGGTTCAAAAGATGCAACAATTAATGTTTCTAATGGGACAATATATCGTTTTGATCAAAGTGACAGTAGTAACTCCGGACATCCTTTAAGAATCTCAACGTCTCAAGAAGGAAGTCAATACACTCTCAACGTTACAATTTCTGGATCACCCGGCACAGCTGGTGCATATACAGAAATCGAAATCACAACAGAAACTCCAAGTTCACTTTATGTATATTGTTCATATCACTTTGGCATGGGTGGAAATAATGTTCTACTCAAAAGTTAGAAAATATTAGACTATTTATAAGGATATGAAAAAAATCACTTATTTACTTTTACTTGTTTTTTTATTTGCATGTGGGGGATCTGAGGATCAAGTATCTACAACTCAAGATACATCATTAAATTTAGTAGATGATTCAACTACTTCTACAATTCAAGATACAACTACAACTATTACAGAAACAACAACAAATATAGACACCACTACAACAACAATCTTAAAGAATAAATGTGAAGACTGTGAATATGTAAATATTAATGAACTTATGCTTAACATTGATATTGTTCCAAAATATGCATGGAATGATTATCAAAGAATTTCAAAAGAAAATAATATTTTTGAAAATGATTCCTTCGAAATTATATTAAATATTGGCCCTTCCACTGATTTGTATTTTCAAGATAATGAAAAATATATTCAAAAAGGTATTAGTTTTTGGCAAAACTTTAATCTTCCAGAAAAGTATTACGGATTCTTTTACAACTATCAAGATCTTGATTGGGCTATAAATGAATTAACTTCAACTGGTTTTGAAGGAGGTATGGCAAGAGCTCCATGTCGTGATGATATATGTAGTGGTGCAAATTCTGGAATTTATCAAAGACCTCCTCATTTTGGAGTAGGTGTATTTGGAATTAATAATGCAGACTCCAAAGATACATATAGATATGGCCCTCTACATATACATGAAGTAACACATTCAGTTGTTGCATCTCAATGGATAGGTAAAGCTAGGAATCCCCAACAAAGTGCTAATGATGCTTCACCTTGTTGGTTAAATGAAGGAATTGCGCATGCAGCTGGAATATCACTAGGAGTTGAAAACTATCAAGAATATTTAGATATGAGATCATTGCAAGTAACAGCGAGGCACATGCAACCTCCATATAATGACTATTCATCTACAGCAATAATGAGTTATTACAATGACAGCATTCCAGGTGCTTGTGAAAGAAACCCGGACTATGTGCTTGGATATTCCATCGGTTATTTAACAGTTGAAGCAATGAATGCAATGTCAGGTGCTGACTCTGCAATGCATATGTATTCAATAATGGCATCAGGAAGTGATTTTGAGGAAGCTTTTCAAATTACTTATGACATAGCATGGAGTGATGCAAAACCACTTTTTGCTGAGTATGTTAGTGCTGTTATAAGTAATTTGTTTACATCTTATTAATTTGAAAGAATAAAAATAAATATGGAAATTGGAATAGACTCGTTTGCCAAAAAAACTCAAACTAATGACGGTGGGACAGTGGATGATGATGCAAAAGCAATGTCTGAGTTAATTGAGAGAATTGTACATGCAGATAAAGTGGGACTTGATGTTTTTGGACTTGGAGAGCATCACAGAGAAGAATTCCTTGATTCAGCAGCACATAATATACTCGCAGCAGCTGCGGCAAAAACAGAAAATATAAAACTTACAAGTGCAGTGGCAGTTATCAGTGCTACTGATCCGGTCAGACTTTTTCAAAATTACGCAACCTTAGATCTTATTTCAAATGGAAGGGCTGGCATTGTCGCTGGTAGAGGTTCTTTTACAGAAGCTTTTCCTTTGTTCGGTTTAGATTTCAGTGATTATGATGATTTATATGCTGAGAAGCTTGATCTTTTATTAAAAATTAGAGATGAAGAACAAGTTACCTGGTCCGGTCAATTTAGGCCACCTTTGGTTAACCAAATCGTATATCCAAGACCTGTACAGGATAAATTACCGATATGGGTTGGAGTTGGGGGAACACCAGCATCTTTTGTTCGAGCAGGAACCCTTGGTTTACCATTAATGATCGCTGTCATTGGTGGTGAAACACACAGGTTTAGACCACTAGTAGATCTTTATTATGAGGCAGCAGAAAAAGCGGGACATGATAAATCAACTTTGAAGGTTGGATTACATTCTTTAGGTTTCGTAGCTAATTCTAAAGAAGAGGCTATCGAGAAATATTATCCTGGTTACAGAATATGGTTCAATCAAATTGGTAAAGAACGAGGATGGCCAGCCGTTACAATGGAGAGATTTGAAGAACAAATAGGGGATCTGGGTGCATATGTAATTGGTGGTCCTGAAGAAGTTGCAGACAAGTTAGTAAGACATAGTGAAGCTTTAGGAGGATTATCACGTTTTACATTTCAGATAGATAATGCAGGTTTAAGTCACGATGATTTATTACAAACATTTACGCTTATTGGAAAAGTGGTAAAACCACTTGTTAATGAACGGCTTCCATAAAAAATTTAAACTATTCAATTGGATTTAATTATTAACTGTGTAATATTTGATTAGGTAATAAGCCTGTTACCTCAAAAAAGAGTTCAGGAAACTGGACTCTTTTTTATTTAGTCAATTACAGAACTTGCTGTATCAACTCTTGGATCATGTGTAGCTTTCCAACTATCATCTGTTTTAATAATTGCCGATATAGGTCCATAGCTATTTTGTAATTCTGTAAGTTTATTGACTTTATGACCTTTTTTAATTAATTCATTAAGAACTTTTTCATCCAGCCCAGGTTCAATATTTATTTCCGATACTGATTCTTTTCCAAATTCATCAATATTCCATCTGGGAGACGTCATTGCATTTTCTGAATTTTCTTTTTTAAGTATTTTTAAAATAAAATGGCTTAATAGTTGTGGTTGATACCTTCCACCTCTTGTACCTATGATCATATCTAGATTTCCATCTACACTCCATATAGTTGGAGATAATGTATGAAGTGGTTTTCTTCCTGGCTTTAATGAATTTGGATGATTTTGAATTAGATTAAAACCTGCCCCTCTATTGTGTAAAAAGAATCCTAAATCTCCAACCCCAATAGTGCTACCTATACCATGAAAATTAGATTGAATTAGAGATACCGCATTTCCATCATTATCTTTAGTGCACATATATGCCGTTCCACCACCAAGTTCTTCAGGTTGACCAAATACTGATGTCATATCTTTATTTACAAATTTTGAAACAGCTTTAAGATAATCAAGATCAAGTCCATAAAATTCTTCAATATTTCCACCATAATCATACGTCAGGTCATCTCTTTCAGATGCAATTGCTCTATATGACTCAATAAGTGTATGAAGGTCAATATTATCTGATCCATCTTCTAGAAATTCATAAATTTTAATTGTTCCAAGTGTTAAATAACTTTGGGTATGAGGGGGAGTAACCCATCCTGTTTTACCGTATACATCTATTGATAAAGGTTTTATCCACTTTGACTTAAAAGATCTCAAATCATCTTCGGTAATAATATGATCAAGAGATTCTGAAATTTTCTTTGCAACTGATTCTGTATAAAAATATTCAGGACCATCAACACTTAAACGTTTTAAAGTTTTACCAAGTAAGGGTCTTTTAACAATTTCTCCTATTTCTGGTGTTTCACCATCAGGAAATAATTCCGTTCCTGATTCTTGTTCAATTAATGTATCTTTATGAAATGAAAGAGAATGATGTAGTTCAGTTGATACTTCAAAACCTTCATGACATATCTCTATCGCATGTCTAAAAATCTCATCAATACTTAATTTTCCAAATTTTTCATGCATTTCAAACCAGCCTTTAACAGCTCCTGGAACAGTTACCGACATAGGATGATTCAAAGGAATACTCTCATGAGAAGATAGCTGTGAGATATCAACATTAGATCCAGCATATCCAGATGAATCTAAGCAATAAGGAGTGTTTTCACCATTAATCCAAATTAATGAAAATAAATCACCACCTACTCCACATGTCTCAGGCGATACAACACCTTGAACAACATTGGTACCGATTGCAGCATCAACAGCGTTGCCGCCATTTTTAAGTATTTCTATTCCAGCGTTAGTTGCCAGATAGTGTGGAGAAACTACGATATTAGACATCAGTTTAAATATCTATAAATTGCTAAAACAATAAATGATCCCCAAATAATTTTCTCAAACCGTTTTGAAATCCAAAGTCTGCCGTATGATTTGTGAAATCCAAAAATTAACAAAAATTTTTTTAGGATTGTACTCATACTTTTTTTAGCTCTTTAATTAACTTAGCTAACTCACCTTCATTCATCGAGATTGTATGATCTGAGTTTGGGTATTTACTTTTTTCTACATCAGTTTTAAATTCATTTATTGCTTTAGTTCTTTCTTTTCTTAATTCACTTAAAATTTTTTTACCATCACCCCATGATTTTGCATGTCTAGGCATTTTTATATTTATCGTTTCACCAACAATGTCCTCAAAGAATAAAAATATAACATCACCACCAGAACCTGCTCCGAGTGAATTTAATACAAGTTCGGTATGTTTACTAACTTCAATCAAAGCGTCTTCTGCAACACATTCAACCTCAGCACCAAATGCTCCCGCATTCTCAAGATCTTTTAAATCTGCAAGTATTTTTAGTGCTTCATCTACTGTTTTGCCGACTGTTCTTATCCCACCAAATTTTGTAGCATTGGATGGCACCATTCCTACATGTCCTTGAACATGCATACCTTCATTTGCTAACATCTCAACAATTTCTGGACTTCGCGGTGTTAATACTGAATCAGCGCCTTTCATTGAAACTTCAATAGCGCCTTTTAAAATATCATCTTTTGTTATAAATCTTCCTGCAAATAAAGCTGCTGTTATAAATGTATTTGGTGCGCCTTTTCTTACATCCTCATATGAATCACTGCCAGTGATAATCATATCAATATTTTGATCAGACAAAATTTCTGCTTCTTCTTTATTTTGTGCAGTTACCTGGGTCATTTTTACACCATTTTTTTTATTTTCTATGATGTCCCCAATAGTTATATTTCTTTTAACCTGTTCATGACCGTAGGTGTAAATTCTTTTCATAGATACATTGTAGGTTCATGCTATCTTGAGGTTCAAATTTTAAACTTAATTCATAGTGATAACATATATGTATGAAGATTTATTTACAGGCAAGGGGGAGCTATGAAACATTGCTTGACTTATCAACTTGGTGTGAAAGTAATGACATAGAACGTATTGGGCTACCTGATCATTATATTGTTGGTAAACAACGTAAAAATAAAGAGGAGCCAGCACCAGCATTAGATTTATTAACCGCAATAGCTGGCCTAGTTCGTGATACAGAGACAATGGTATATTCCGTTTTAGTATCTCCAATAACATTCAGACATCCAAGTGTTCTTCTTAAAATGGCAACCACTATTAATGAAATGGCTAAGAAAAGATTTAGATTAGGTGTAGGCACTGGATGGTTAGAAGTTGAGCACGAAGTTTTTGGTATCAATTTTCCTGATCTTAAAACAAGGTTTGAAATGCTAGACGAGGCACTTAAATACATAACTGAGGGTATGTATGGAGAAAATAAGGGGATGAGTGGTAAATATTATCAACTTGATAACGTACCTATATTACCAAGTGCTAAAGGTGAAGTGCCAATTATTATTGGCGGTGGTGGAAAGAAGAAAACACCAACGCTTGCTGGTAAATATGCTGAAGAATTTAATATCTATGCAGGTCCTAAGAAAGTATTAGAAGAAAGCATTGGGCTTTTCTTTGATGTGGCTAATGATAATAATAGGGATATCACTAAACTTGAAGTTTCCACCGCCTGTCCTCCAGTTGTCGGATTTACAAAAGATGAAGTTGATCAATCTTTAGTAGATGCAGCTAAATCCCTCATCCAACCTAAAGATGAAATTGCTAAGAATTGGAAAGATAGAAGTTATCTTTATGGCACTCCTGAAGAAATTGCTGAAACAATTGGAATGTGGAAAAATGCTGGTATTCAATCTGTTTACCTACAATTGCTTGATTTGGATAAAAATAAAAGAGAAAACGATATTAAAGTTATTAGAAAAGCTGTTGAATTAGCTAGTTAAGATTCTAAGGGACAACAAAATTGATACAACGACAAGTATTGGTCTAATTAATTTATCACCTACCTTAATTGCTGACTTTGAACCAAGATAAGCACCACTAATTCCGCCAACAGCCATAATTAAACCTAGCTCCCAGATCACGTAGCCTTGAATCGCAAATATGATAAATGCTGCAAAGTTCGATGCAAAGTTTAATAATTTTGATGTTGCTGTTGATTCAAGTAAAGTTTGATTCTTAAATACTAGAAATAACATTACAAAAAATGAACCTGTACCTGGACCAAAAAAACCATCATAAAAACCAATAAGAAAAATTAATGGTGTTAATAAAACTATATAATTACTTAAGTCGGTTTTGACTTGTCTATTAATAATAAAAAATATAGCAACCGATATTAGTAGGATGGGTATCAATGTTCTTAATATATCATCCGAAAGTCTACTGACCATTAAAGTTCCGGCTGATGAGCCAACAAAGGATAAAATAAAATATCTATTTTTGTTAACATCAGTCAAATATCCATTAACAAAATAATTTCTGGAGGATGTAAAAGTACTAAAAGATGATTGAAATTTATTAGTTCCTAACACTGTTAACGGATTAATCCCAACAAGCAACATGGATGGAGTGGTCAATAATCCACCACCACCCGCAATGGAATCAATAAAAGATGCAAGTATAGATACACCAAAAAGAAATAAATATACTGTATTTGTATCTTGTGTTATATCCATAAAAAATTTTTGAAATCGTTCTTGTTTATTTGATAATACAACTAGATTTTTAATAATGTTTGAATTAGTTTCAGAAAGAATTGCGCAAGGTTTTCTCTCAGGCATCGGTCTTGGAGCATTGTTTTACCTTTATCCCGTCTTAAAACATATTTTGAATGACAAGTATCGTAAATCATTCAAGATATCTGAATTTGGGGAAGAGTTATTCAAAATTGAAACAATCAAATATTTACGTAAAGGACTTATTTACGGATTTCTTTATGGTGCGATTGTTGGCACTGTTATTGGTCCATTTGGTGCAGTTCTTGGAATTTAGTGAAATATAAACCTCCAAAGTACATACTTTTTTACGTATATATTTTTTTCTTAATCTACATATTTTTATTTGTAAGGCCACAACAGTCTGAACGAGTTCAGCTCGGAGTTTTTGAGTTAGAAAAATACAACGAAACTAAGGTCAACTTAAATATTTATAATATCAGAGAACTTGAGATTGAAATAATTGACACCTATACAACTCCAGATGATAAGTTATGTAATCTAGAAGAAATATATATATTTGGCTCGCTACCTTCTTTTAATAGATTTGTCCGTTTAAGAATTCAAGATGTTGATGTATCAAGTGGATTGAAAGTTCCTAATGAGGTTGAAAGTGAAAACTATTCACGTGTTGATTATCAAGACCCTATTAAAATTGTTTCTAATTCTTTTAATTGTGTAGATGAAAAAATTTTTATTGAGTTTGAAGAAAATATAAATATTGATTACTTAAGAATCATTCAAAACGATAGTGATACGTATAGAAGTGTTAAATTAATAAATATTGACGCGTATTCATGACAATTTTTATAAGATTAATTTATGGAATATTTTTTATCTATTGACCAAGGAACAACTAGTACAAGATGTATTCTTTTTGATCAAGATGGAAATATAAAGAACTCCCATCAAATAGAGTTAACACAATACTTTCCAGATAATAAATCTGTAGAGCATGATCCAATTGAAATTGTAAATTCAGTAAATACTTCATTAACAAAAGTTATAGAAAATATTGAATTTCAGAATATTAAAAGCATTGGTATTACCAATCAACGAGAAACAACTTTAGCTTGGTCTAGGTCCACTGGTAAACCATTTTGTAATGCAATCGTTTGGCAAGATACTCGAACCCAGGATATTTGTAATGAGTTATTGACTAATTCAAAGTTAAAACCATTATTTGAAAAATCAGGATTACCTGTTGCTACTTATTTTTCACTTTCAAAGATACTTTGGTTTATTCGAAATATACCAGAGGTGCAGAAGAGACTGAATGACGATGTTTGTTTTGGGACAGTAGATAGTTGGCTTATTTACAATTTAACGGGCAACTTCTGTACCGATGTAACAAATGCCTCCCGTACTCTTTTATTTAATTTATATGATATGGAATGGTCTCAAGAGATATTAGATGAAGTTGGTATACCGATAAATTCATTACCTAAAGTAAAACCATCATTATCAAATTTTGGTGAGATGAAAGACATTATTAAAGGTGTGCCTGTGACTACCGTACTTGGAGACCAACAAGCCGCTTTATTTGGACAGAACTGTATGACAAAGGGAGATGTTAAGAATACATACGGAACTGGGTGCTTTGCCTTAACTAATACTGGAGATGAAATTATAAAATCAAAAAATGGTTTGTTAACAACGATAGCTTATCAAGTTGATGGGGAAGACCCTGTTTATGCATTAGAAGGATCAGTACCTATTGCTGGGGCAGCAGTGCAATGGTTAAGGGACAATCTTAATATCATTGAAAAGAGTGAGGATATAGAATCACTCGCAATGCAAGAAAAAGATAATGGTGACGTATATTTCGTACCTGCATTTTCTGGATTATTTTCTCCACATTGGGATGAATTAGCTAGAGGTTCAATATTTGGCTTAACTCGATTTTCTAATAAATCACATATTGCAAGAGCTGTCCTTGAGTCAGTTGCCTTTCAAACATATGAACTATTAGAAAGTATGCAAAAGGATTTAAACATGGAGTTTGAAAGTGTAAAGGTGGATGGCGGAATGGTAAATAATAATCTCTTAATGCAGTTTCAATCTGACATACTCGATAAAACAATTTTATCTCAAGATATTAATGAGATAACATCACTTGGTGCTGGAGCTGCAAGTTATATTTATGCTAACGGCTATCCTATAGAAAAAATGAATGATTATATTTCATCTTCTAAATCCTGGAGTCCAAATGTAACCAATGACTATCGAAATAAGTTATTAATATCATGGAATAAAGCCATAGAGAAATCAAAAAATTGGTTATAAAATTTATCACATTAGGTTATGCTGGATTTTTTGTTATAGCTGGTATTAACCATTTTATTAACCCGATTTATTACGATAATATTGTTCCTGATTTCATACCGTTTCCTCGATTTGTGCATTTATTTATTGGTGTAATTGAGATTATCTTGCCGTTATTGTTTTTTACAAAGTACAGAAAAGAAGCTGCTTTATTTATGATTGCCTTTTTGGTAATTTTATATATTGGAAATCTGAATGTATGGATTAATGATTTACCCTACGGAAGTAGATATCTAACAAATACTCAACATTTTTATAGACTCCTTTTACAATTTTTTTATATAGGCATTGCATATATCATTTATCTGTATGAATAAATATAAGTTTCCTGATAAATTTTTGTTTGGCACAGCTGTAGCTTCCTATCAGGTTGAGGGAGGTATTTATAACAATGATTGGACAATTTGGGAAAATAAAAAAAACTCTGTTTGCGTTGAACCATGTAAAGAGGCATGTAAGCATTATGAGAAACTTGATGAAGATATTGAACTCCTTAAAAACTTGGGTATAAGGGCTTTTCGTTTTTCAATTGAATGGAGTCGAGTAGAACCTTCAATTGGAGAATTCAACGATCAAGCAATTAAGCATTATGTTGATAAGGCCAAAACGCTAATAAAAAATGGGATAACCCCAGTAATTACTTTCCATCATTTCACCACACCTGAATGGTTATACAATGATGGATCTTGGCTTAATTCAAACGCGGACGATTACTTCAACAGCTACGTCGATAAAATGATGCAAGTTCTGCCCAAAGATATTACTTACTTCAACACAATAAATGAACCAGGTATATTTGCTTTTTTTGGTTATTTCTCAACTACAAAATTTCCACCGGGTATTGCAAATGAAACGAAATTTATAAAAGCATCTGAAATAATAATGTCTGCACATAAAAAAGCATTGAGAACCATAAAAAGCTATAACTCCAATGCAAAAGTTGGTATGACACATGCACTTCAAGAATGGGAGGATGATGATAAAAATAAACTCAAGGAATATTTAAAGTATCATCTTGAAGATAAGTATCTTGAGGCTTCAGAAGATGATGATTTTATCGGTCTTCAAACATATACAATTGTAAGATATCCTAAAAATAATCTTCTCAAACTATTTAACACAGTACTTTTAAATGTAAATTTAATAAGAAAATACATATTGCCCCGTATTATTCAAATTTTTGCAGGTAGAAATGGTGCAATTCCTAGTGGAACTCGTATAACAAAAATGGGTTATGAGTACAGACCTGAGGCAGTACTTTATAATTTGAATCGATTAAAAAATAAATTTCCGGATAAACAAATTTTTATTACTGAAAATGGAATTGCTACAGATAATGATGATGAGAGAATTGAATTTGTCACTTCAGTTTTAAAGGATGTACATGAATTTAATCTAGAAAACTCAAATGTTATTGGTTATCTATATTGGTCATTACTTGATAATTTTGAATGGGATTTAGGTTATCAAATGAATTTTGGTTTAGTGGAAGTTGATAAAGAAACATTTAAACGCAACCCTCATAATTCTGCCTATTGGTTTGGAAATATTTCATCTACAAACGTTTTATCTATAGATTGAATATCTTTTAAACTATAACTTATGGTTTATATAGTCGCTGGAGCAACAGGTGTTCTTGGTTCAGAAATATCCAAAGAACTTTCAAAAAACAATGAAGTTTTCATCATTGGAAGAGATGAAGATAAGTTGAGTGCTTTAAGTAAAGAAATTGATGCTTCCTATGCTGTAATTGATTTAAACAATACAGTTGAACAAAGAGAGTTCAGTAAGATTATTCCAGAAGATAAAGAGATCAAAGGTTTAGTGAATTGTATCGGATCTATTTTAATTAAACCCCTACATGGAACAAAAATTGAAGAATTTGAAGAGGTTATAAGAGTTAATCTATTTTCAAGCTATTACCTCTTAAGTTCCTTTGCACGAAGGATGAAAAATGGTTCTTCAATATTCTTTTCATCTGTGGCTGGTACAAAAGGACTTTCCAATCATGAGGCTATTGCTGCTGCAAAAGCTGGGTTGGAGGGAATGGCAAGATCTGCTGCTGCATCATATGCCAAAGACAATCTAAGAGTTAATGTAATTGCACCTGGATTGATGGACTCAAATATGAGTGAGAGAATTTTAGCAACCGAACAAGCAAGAGAAATATCTAAATCAATGTATCCAATACCCAAAATAGGAGATTTTAATGATATACTTCCTGTTGTAAAATGGTTGTTATCAGAAGACTCACAATGGGTTACTGGTCAAACAATACACGTTGATGGTGGTCTATCAACGGTAAAACCAAGGTAGGAGAATATGTCAGATATTAAATATTTAGAAACTCATGAATGGTATTTATTAAAAGAAGAAGTAATTACTGTTGGGATCTCTGATTTTGCCCAAAATGAACTTGGGGATATTGTTTATGTTACATTACCTGAGGTTGGCCAAACATTTGAAAAGGGAGCTGCCGTAGTAGAAGTAGAAGCAACAAAAACAGTAGCAGATGCTTATGCACCAATGGACTGCACAATTACAGAAGTAAATTCTCAATTAGAAACAGAACCAGAAACTATTAATAACGATCCATGTGGTGACGGTTGGATGTTTAAAGCAAAAGTGAATACCGTAGACGATTCTGGCATGTCGTATCAAGAGTATGAAACTTTTGTCTCTTAATGGATAAAAAAACAACTCAACTTTATTCATTTCACAAATCCCAAGAAGCAAAATTTATAGACTTTGGTGATTGGTCAATGCCTTTCTCATACGAGGGGACGTTAAAAGAACATGATATAGTAAGACATTCATCTGGCTTTTTTGATGTATCTCACATGGGAAGATTAGAGATTCAATATTCTGAACTTGAAAAAATTTCTAAACTTATCTGTTCAGAAATTATCGACATAGAAAATAACAAAGCACTTTATTCAATTTTTATTAATGAAAATGGATACGCACTGGATGATGTTATATTTTGGAAATTTGAAGATAAATTAATTTTGATACCAAATGCATCCAATCTTGAAAAAATCAAAAATCATCTTGAAAATTATAATGTTAACTTCATTGACAGATCTCCTGATACAGTATTAATTGCTGTACAAGGCCCTGAAACTATTAACTTATTAAGAGACAATTTTGATATTCCTGAGAAGTTTTGTACAAGTTCAACAGAAAACTATTTATACGCAAGAACTGGGTACACAGGTGAAGATGGCCTTGAGATTATGACAGATAACGAAAATGGAACATCACTTATTAACTTTTTAATTGATAAAGGTTCTAAACCATGTGGTCTTGGCTCTAGAGATACATTAAGATTAGAAGCTTCCTTACCGCTTTATGGATTTGAGTTATCAGAGAATATAACGCCAGTCGAGGCATCTTTATCTTGGACTATTACAAATAAGTCGGATTACTTGGGATCTGATGTGCTAAATGAACAATTATCAAGCAAGAATCATAAAATTCTAAAGAAATTTACAATAGATTCAAGAAAAATAGCACGTACAGGCACTGTGGGAATCGCTGGTGATACCAGTGGCATTGTAACATCAGGTAACTTTTCACCGGTATTAAATAAAAGTATTGGATTCATAATGTTCGAAAATAAGCCCTCTCTCAATTTAATAGAGTTTGATATTCGTGGTAATTTAATAGAAGGCGAAATAGTTAATAAGAGGTTTTTAAGCTAATGTTTGTACCACATTCTGAGTTAGATTTAAAAAAGATGTTTGATGAGTTAAAAATAAACTCACTAGATGATCTATTTACGCACATTCCTGATGCATTGTTACTTGAAAATGGTTTAGATTTACCAGAATCACTTTCAGAATTAGAGTCAATTGATTATTTTGATGATATTGCTGCACGTAATAAATCAGACTTAGTTTGTTTTGCTGGTGGAGGTCATTACGACGTATATCTTCCACAAACAGTTAAATCTCTAACTATGAGACCTGAATTTATGACATCCTATACACCCTATCAAGCAGAAATATCTCAAGGGATTCTTCAAGTTTTATTCGAATTTCAATCATTAGTATGTGATTTAACTGATATGGAGTTAGCAAATGCATCTTTGTATGATGGTGCAACCTCCATAGCTGAAGCGATCTCAGTTGCAATAAACAAAACAAAACGTGATGGAGTTGTAATATCATCTGGTATAAATCCAAACAGTAAAGAAGTTATAAATACATTAATTGATAGAAATAAATTTAATTTACATTATGTAGATTTAGAAAATTATTTATTTCCGTCAAATTTTGAATTTGATGAATCCCAAGCTGCATTTGTAGTTTCGTACCCACATTACGAAGGTTCTTGCCAAGATTTAACTTCATTAGTTGAACGTGCAAAAGAAAAAGGTCTTGTGACTATATGTTACGTTGACCCGTCAATGTTAGGAGTACTAACTACACCTGGACAAATGGGATTTGATATTATTGTTGCTGAAGGGCAGTCATTAGGATCCCCACTATCTTTTGGTGGTCCAACAGTTGGTTGGTTTGCTACCAAGAAAGAGTTTGCCCGTTTAGTTCCTGGAAGACTAATCGGTGAGTCTAGAGACAAAGATGGAAATAAATCTTATGTTATGACTTTAAGGGCCAGAGAACAAGATATACGTAGGGAAAAAGCATCCTCTAATATATGCACCAATCAAACTCTTAATGCAATCGGTTCAGCTATTCATCTTTCCTGGCTTGGGCCTGAAGGAATTTTTGAGATGGGTTATCACGCTATTCAAAAAGCTAATTATATGAGAAAACAACTAATCAAAAATGGCTATGTAATTCCTAACGATGATTCAAGTTTAAGAGAGTTTTTACTTGAAGTTAAGACTGATGCAGCTGAAGTAATCAATAAAATGGGTGATAGAGGTTTTCTAGCAGGAATTTTATATGATGAAAAACACATACTGGTTGCAGTTACAGAAAAACGCAAAAAAGTAGAGATTGATAATTACATAGTCTCACTTATGGAGGCTGATAATGGTTAGTGGTGGTAACGCTAGTTCCTTACCATTAGTTGGTGGTAAGCCTGAACCTACTATAAAAGAACTCTCAAGTCCTGGACGTCGAGCATCAAAATTTCCAAAGTTAGACGTACCTGAAGTAAAAATTAATCATGAGTCTCTTAAAAAAGAGAAAGCCAGACTTCCTGAAGTATCTGAACATGATTTGGTTATGCATTATTCAAGACTTGCACATAGGAACTTTGCGGTCGATTTAGGATTTTATCCGCTTGGTTCTTGCACAATGAAATATAATCCAAGGTTTGCAGACTCTATTGCATCCGATTCAAGATTCGCAAATATGCATCCATCGATGCCTGAAGAATTTACTCAGGGATGTTTAAAAGTTTATTATGAGATCGGTAATTATTTATGTGAAATAACTGGTATGGATGATGCTAGTTTTCAACCACCTGCTGGAGCATCTGGCGAACTTACAGGATTACTAATAATTAAAAAATATTTAGAAGTAAACAATAAAAATCATAAGACGGAAATTATTGTTCCTGATTCAGCACACGGGACTAATCCAGCATCTGCAAGAATGGCTGGGTTTAAAGTAGTAGAGGTTGAAACAGATTCCCGTGGGATGGTAAATATTGAAAAATTAAAGGAAATTGTTAATGAGAATACTGCTGGTTTAATGTTAACAAATCCTAATACAGGTGGACTATTTGAAGAAGAAATTTTGACTATATCTCAAATAATCCATAACGCTGGTGGGCTTTTATATTATGATGGTGCAAATCTTAATGCGATAGTTGGAGCATCAAGACCAGGAGATATGGGATTTGATATTGTACACTCAAATTTACATAAAACATTTGCAACCCCTCATGGAGGTGGTGGACCTGGATCAGGACCTGTTGCTGTAAAAAGCTTCCTAAGAGAATATTTACCTGGACCTATTGCTGAGAATAAAGATAGAAGGTACAACTGGCATCAACCTGAAAATAGCATAGGTAGAATGCATGGATATCATGGTAACTTTCTTGTCACATTAAGAGCATTAGTATATATGAAACTTCTTGGTAAAGAAGGTTTGGATAAACTAGGAGCTTACGCAGTTTTGAATGCACGCTACTTAAGTTCAAAAGTTTCTCAAACCATTCCACTTGCATATGATGAACCATGTATGCACGAATTTGTTGCTTCTGTTAAAGATTTGAAAAAATCACATAAAATAAAGGCTTATGATGTTGGAAAAGCATTACTTGACAAAGGTTTCCACTCTCCAACAATATATTTTCCTTTAATTGTAGAGGAGGCACTGATGTTCGAGCCAACTGAGACTCAATCAAAAGAAACATTAGATGATTTAGCTGAAACTTTAAAATTTATAGTTGATGATTTGCAAAAAGAGGACACTGTTCTCGAGGACTATCCCAAAAATCTCCCAGTAGGAAGGCCTAATGAGCTGATTCCTGCAAAGTATCTTACAGTTAATTGGGGAGATTTTGAACTTCTTGAAATAACTGAATAATATGTAAATATGTCGCTTACAAAGTTAGATATTGATCGTTTTATTACTACCTTAAGGACAAAATCAAAAGAATTTAACTCAATCAGCAATATTCAGCTAGCTTCAATGTTGGAAGAAACTATTTCAAATATTAATGAAGTAGCTTATTTCTGGGCAACTATTTCCTCTGATAATAAAGGAACGACTAAAACACCTGCAGAAGGTGAAGAGTGGGTTGCTGGTCCGTATGCAGCAGTTTTAGCTACACAATATTACAGGGACAGTCTTATTAACGATGCTGATTTAAATGAAAGTAAATACAACGAAGAAGAAAACAGTTATAAAGTTTTTCCTAACAACATGATAGAGCGGATATCATTCCCTTTTGTAAATGCAAAAGTATATTTTAATAAAACAATGTCTTTTAACGATATCAATAAATACAGAGGGTTCTCAAAAAGATACGAGATTGATCCATCTATAACACTCGTTTTAGGTGCTGGAAATTACTCTTCAATACCTTATCTTGATGTCATGTATCATCTTGTAACAAGAAAATCAGTTATATTATTGAAATTAAATCCAGTAAATGAATACTTGAAACCAGTTTTTGATAAAGTATTTCAAAATTTTATTGAGAGGGGTTATATCATTGTTACTACAGGCAATATTGATGAATCAAAATATATGGCACAACATCCTGGAGTAAATCATATTCACCTTACTGGTTCAGATAAAACTTACGAAGATATTGTATATGGTAGGGAGCTCTCAGATAGTGATAAGAGATTAAAACATCTTCCAAAAATTAACAGTAAACCAATAACGTCTGAATTAGGTAATGTTACCCCAATTATTATTCACCCTGGTAAATGGTCCACATCAGATATAAAATATCAAGCTAGAAAAATTGTTACAGGGAAATTAAATAATAACGGTTTTAATTGTATTTCTGCACAAGTTGTTGTGCTTCCAGATGGCTGGGGACATACAGATACATTAATTAAATTTATAAAATATTACATGAACAAAGTAAAAGATAGAAAAGCATATTATCCAGATAGTATTGAAAGATTGCAAAAATTAGAAAAAGATAAAAATTATGAGAGAGTCAATTCTTTAAGCTGTACAACTCCACACCTAACCAGAGAGATTAAAGCCTATAACAAATACGAGTTAGATGAGGTCTGGTCTTCAGCTTTATATTTCAAAAAGATTGACTATAAAAATGCTGAAGATTTTGCAAACAAATCAACAAACTATTGTAATAACGAACTTTGGGGAAACCTTGGTGCATCTGTAATTATTAAAGATCAAGATAAAAAATTTAATGAGCATCTAACTGACTTTTATATCGATAAATTAAATTATGGCACTGTAGCAATAAATGAATGGGCAGCTATGGGATATATAATTCCTCAACTTCCATGGGGAGGCTTTCCAGGTAATAGGGATAATAACATTCAAAGTGGACAATCGGTTGTTCATAATTCATTGCTTTTTGAGTCTCCTTTGAAAGGTGTAGTTTATACAAAATTTAGAATGTCTAAATTAATCGATCCTCCATGGTTTATTACAAATAAAAAAGCAAGACGTTTATTCAAGAATCTTACATATTATCAAATTAATAATTCACCAATAAATTTTATAAAGTTAATGTTTTCAGCACTAATATAAGCATATGAAAAAAATTGGATTATTACTTCTCACGTTTTTACTAGTTTTATGTTCTTCTTCCAATGATTCAACTGAAGTTATTGATAGTACAACTACATTAGCCCAAGTAAATAATGAACCTGTAGACACAACTACAACTACGGTAAATACTTCATCTACTTCTGTTGTTGAAAGCTATGTATATGACAAAGATAAAATGTCTCCATTTACTGGGCTAGAAATAAGTAATGAATTATGGTTAAAAAGACCACGCAGAGTCATAGCTTTTAAAATTGATAATAATTTTAATGCTCGTCCACAATCTGGTTTACAAGAAGCAGATTCTGTTATGGAAATTCTTGTTGAGGGCGGAATGACACGTTTTCTTGCTTTTTACTTGGATAGAACAAGTGATTATGTTGGCCCAATTCGATCAGCAAGACCAACTGATCCAACAATGATAAGACCTTATGGTGGAATATTAGTTGTATCTGGTGCAACAGCTGGTCTTATTCCAGCCATACGAGAACTTGGAGTTCCGGTTTTAGAAGAAGTGGGTTCACCAACAATGTTCAGAATTTCAGATAGAATTGCACCTCATAATCTTTATGCAGATACAGAGCTTGTAAGAGAATATATTGATAGTAGAGGATTCTTATTCAATCAGGATGTTAACCCATTATATAATTTTGGTACTGAT
>CACODT010000010.1 GCA_902626065.1 uncultured Candidatus Actinomarina sp. | reverse complement strand
AGTTCTGCTGTTGGTGTGATGGAAAAAACACCAATTACCTCGAATGGAAGAGATTATAAAAAAGTAATACAACAAGTTTCTTTTGCAAATAAAACACTTGATATCAAAGTAAATGCTGAAACATCCCTTCCAAGATGGTTGAATTTTAGTTTTGTATTAATTCCATTATTTATAGTCATTGGAATTGTAAATACCTCATCAACACAAGAATGTGGAGAAAATGGAATATTAGATGTTGATAGAAAAACACAATTAACAGTAAATTGTGATGGATCAGCATTTGAAGGTAAAGGAGTGGGGTCTGCAAGCACAATAAATTATATTGCTCTTGGTCAACAAATATATTCAGGTGAGGCGGCGTGTGCTGGATGTCATGGAGTCAATGGTGGCGGTGGAGTTGGTCCAGCATTTACAGGTGGTGAGCTATATACAACTTTTCCAACTTGTAGTGATCATGCACTTTGGATTGAGCTAGGATCTGCTGGATGGCAAGCTGAAGTTGGCCCAGCTTATGGAGCAGAAAATAAAGTTTCAATTGGGGGAATGCCAGGATTTGAAGGCAAGCTTTCTGAAGATGAAATTTATGCAGTAGTCGTTTTTGAAAGAGTTGTATTTGGAGGTGGAGATACAAACGAAGTTTTGGAAGACTGTGGTCTGCTCGAAACAGAAGAAGAAGTTCAGGAAGAAGTTCCTGCAGAAGCTGTGGATTCAACAGGTTAACATTCTTAAAAATTCAAGTTGATTGTTCAAAGTTTCAAACTATTATTTTTTTATGTTACCTGCAATATATATTCATATTTTTTTAATCGCTTTTGGCATTACTCTCTTCTACGTTATTTTGTAAATTATGGCTAAAAAGAAACGAGAAAAAAAAGTTGTTGGCTGGAAAGAACAGGTTGCTTTACCTGATTTAAAAATAAAGAGCGTAATTGCAAAAATTGATACAGGTGCGAATGTTGCGACAATAGATGCTGCTGATATTAAATTTGTAACAAGAAAAGATATTAAATACGTTAAATTTACAGTTAAAAAAAGAAACAATACTGTCAGAAAGACCTCTGCCCCACTGGCAGGATTTAAGAGAATAAAAAGTTCTAATGGAGATGTTGAAAGAAGACCATATATAAAAACTGATATATTAATGGATGGAATTACAAAAAATATTGAATTGACTCTTACAGATAGAGGCCCAATGGATTACACAATGTTAATTGGAAGAAAAGCATTGGGAAGAAGATGGATTGTAAACCCATCAATTAGCTTTATGACAAAACCCGAGGGAAATAATAAATGAAGATTGGAATTTTATCACAAGACATAAGACTATATTCAACAAAACGTCTTTACGACACAGCAATTAAGAGAGGACATGAAACAGAGGTTGTAAGTTACTTAAGGTGTTACATGAATATCGCAAAAGCAAGACCAAGAATATTTTTTGCTGGAAAAGAACTTAATTTTGATTCTGTTATTCCAAGAATAGCTGCTTCTTGGACATTTTATGGTTCAGCTGTTGTTAGACAATTTGAACTTATGGGATCCATATCTGCTAATTCATCAGCCGGTATAAGTAGATCTAGAGACAAACTAAGAGCTCTCCAATTAATTGGAAATAGCGGTGTTGGTATGCCCGTTACTGGCTACGTCCACTTCTCAAGGGATGTTGAGTCTGTTCTAAAAAGTATTGGACATCCTCCCTTTGTCATAAAACTACTGGAGGGAACTCAAGGCAGAGGAGTTGTTTTAGCTGAAACCATGGATGCAGCTATAGGTGTTATTGAAACAATGAAGAAAATTGATGCAAACATACTCGTTCAAGAATTTATAAAAGAGTCCAAAGGTGAGGACATAAGAGCAATTGTTGTTGGAGACAAAGTAGTGGCTTCAATGAAGAGGGTTGCAAAACCTGGAGAGTTTAGATCCAATGTTCACCTAGGAGGAAGTGTGGAGAATTACCAAATCACTAAAGATGAGGAAGAAGCAGCGGTAAAAGCATCTAAAGTATTAAAACTAGATGTATCTGGAGTAGATCTTGTACAATCTGACAGAGGCCCCCTAGTCCTTGAAGTCAACTCTTCACCTGGATTAGAAGGTATTGAAAAAGCTACAGATATTGATGTTGCTGATGAAATTATCTCTTTTCTTGAAGATAAAGTAAAAAATACTGATAAATCTAAACCAATCGATATCTAATATATTTAAAAATCGATGTTCAATAGGATTTTTAAAATATTGTATTTTATGAAATTTTTTAAAATATTAAATTGATTTAAGATACCCTCGTCTAAAACTTTTTTACCATATAAAACGACTGGAACTCTTAATAAAAATTCTTCGTATCCTTCCTCAACATCCACTTTTTGAATTGTAAAAAAATTATTTACAAGACCTAAACTTTTTATACCTTTTTCGCATAATTCACAATTTTTGGTCACAACAATACGTAAGGTAGGCATATCTCTAATATAGTCAAATGAGGCCTTGGACATTAATATTTATTGTTTTATTAGCTGTGATTATCTTTGTTTCAGGTGCGCTTGTCTTAAATATTATTTCTTAATATCGATTTTTTCACCGTCAACAATACCTATTATTTTTGAGGCATTATTGTTTTTGGCGAAAATTGAAATCATACCCCATGAATCAGTAATTAATCCAACTTGATTTACCCCATCACTTTGATATGTTTCAGACCAGGTCATTTTAATTTCCTGATTTTGTATATTAACGGTCAAAACATCTCCAATGTTTTTTCCAAGATCAATAAGTTCATCCGGTGAAATGTTAGTTTGACAATTGCCGTAATGATCTATCCATAGTATTTCTCCCTTAACCTCATCATTTTTTTTCTCTGTTAGGGGAATCAAATATTGCTGCAGATTCATGAGATCAACTTCCTCTCCACAATCTTTTATATCAAGTTGATTTGAGGCAATACCAGCTGCAAAAGGTGAAAAAATATCTCTGGCATGAAACGTGTTCCCGTCACTAGGAATAATCCAGTTTTCATTTTCAAGGAGATATGCTTTTTTGGCTCCCCCTACTGTTGCGCATGCAAGATTTAATAAACCATTATCCGGTCCTATCATTACTCCCCAATCAGTTTCTATAGCGACAGGTTTTCTTTCTGTCCCAACACCAGGATCTACAACAGCTAAAAGAACACCTTGTGGAATGTATTGAATTGCTCTCATAAGTAAGAGGCTTCCATATTTTATATTTTGTGGTGGAATTCCATGTGAAATATCATTGACTTTAATATTTGGATCGATTCTATTAATTACACCCTTAACAACACCAACCGAACCGTCTGAAATTCCAAAATCTGAAGCAAATGATATAATTTTTGTCATTAGATTAGTATAAAAGTACTTGCAATCTTAACTAAATAAAAAGGAATAAGATGAGAAAAATAATAATCGGGGTTTTATTTTTTATAATTGTTGCATATTTTGGAATTGGTTTTTATGTATATGGAGAATCAGTTGCTGTTCCCTGCTCAATTGTTGAATTTGAAAAGGAAAATAGACCTGATAATTTCTCACTTGGAGAAAAAGCAGATTGGGATCCATCAAAATATTTTGTTCAAGATTATGAGACTGTTTTAATAAATACAAATGATGATGTTGTTTTAAGTGGTTGGTGGATGGAAACAGATAAAAACGCTCCAACAATAATAGGTTTGCATGGTGTTACAAGTGGTAAGCATTCACCTGATGTTTTACTAGTAGGAGGCATGCTTGTAAGTGAAGGATTCAACTATTTAACATTTGACTTCAGAGATCATGGTGAAAGTACCTGTGAAGATGGTGTTCATTCCGCAGGTCAAAAAGAAATCTATGACGTAAAAGCTGCGATCGATTGGCTAGTAAATGAAAAAAATATACCGTCTAACAAAATTGGTATACACGGCTCATCCTTTGGTGCGATGGTTGCTTTGATGGCTCAATATACAAGCGATGATATAAGTGCTCTTTCGATTGTTGATACGCCATTCGATTTTGCAACTCTTGTTAGAGAAGAATTAATTTACCAAGGTTTTCCTCCGTTTCTATATGAACCAGTAAATCATTATGCATTACTTTTTGAAGGAATAGATATAACTGAAGTTAGCCCTGAAGATGGTGTTTCCAAAGGAAAAAATCCAATGATTATTTTTAATGGAATAAAGAGCGATAGAGTACTATCACACCATACTGATGATTTAATTAACGCAGGAAACCAATACAATGTTGAAATGTTAATTAATAGATACCCTGAACTCTCTCATACAGAAATTATGTTTGTGTATCCAGATGAGTTTTTGAGTAAAATAGTCGCATTTTTTAGAGAGAGATTGAATTGATAAAAAAAATATTTATTGGAATAGGTTTATTATTAACAGTTATTCTTGTTGGTTCAGGTTGGTATTTTTCTGGATTAATTTACGAAATTGGATTTAATATTAACAATCAAGACAACCTTGATGCAGGTACTGCCGAGGACAATATTGTAGTAGAACAAATAAATGAAAATACAGTTTTATTAGACGTCAAGGATGAGCTTTGGGGCCCACTCCTAGAAAATGGAATATATGGTGTTTTAGGACAAAATGGATTCATGGTTGTTAGTGACATTATTGATGAAGAAGATGGAATTGTTGAAAGAAAAATAGATTATCAAGAGGGAAACTTAGTTGTGGGTGAAAGAGTATCTTATAGCCTCTCTTTAGTTGAAAATTCTGAAGGAAACTATATCCCCGTTGGAGCATCTGGTTGGTCTGGACAAGCAACTGAAGGAATATACACACCAATGTCAGTCTCAAAACTAGATTATGAAGAAGTAACCTATACATCAACATTTAGTGAATACCCAGCTTTCCTAACAAATACAGGCGAGGATGGTTGGGTAATATTTATACATGGTTTTCGAGGAAATTACCAAAGGGAAGTTTTTGCATTGCTTAGAGCTCAAGAAATTGCAGAAATTGGATGGAAGTCAATGATAATTGCATATAGAAATGATGCTGGCATGAGACAAGATCCATCAGGAATGTATCAATATGGAGCTACAGAGTGGGAAGATGTTGATGGAGCAATTAAATACGCAAGGCAGAATGGAGCAAAAAGTCTAGTTTTATGGGGTGTAAGTGGAGGTGGAGGCCCAGTTGCTTCTTGGCTTCAAAACTCAAGTGATAAATCTTTAGTAGATGGAGTGATTTTGGAAGCTCCAACATTCAATTTTATTGAAAGTGTTGAAGTAAATGGACAAGCAAGATTTCCTTGGCTTCCAGAGAGTCTTTTTGATTATTACACATGGCTAGCTGAAGTACGATTTGGTATTGACTTTGATAGTATGGACTACAGAGAGGCTGTGATTGATTCTACTGTTCCAATGCTACTTTTTCATGGCGATGACGATGAGTGGATACCAGTATCTTTGTCAGATTTCATAGCATCAAAAAGAGATAAAAATCTTACATATATGAGATATGAAAATGTTGGACATGTGCAAGCTTGGAATGCTGATCCAGAATTATATATTAAAACTGTTAGTAATTTTCTAACTTCACTTGAAAAGTAATAATTCGTACTCTTTTTCAATATTCGAGGATGTTTTTACCCAATCATATTTTTTTGACTTCTCAATGCATGATAAAGAAACCTCTTGAAATTTTCTATCTTCATTAAGTAAGTGGCTTACAAAATTATTGACCTCTATATCAATTAAATTCTCAGACAAATAACCATTCTTATTGTTTTCAATAATTTCCATCAATGATCCATTATTTATAGTTAATACAGGTACTCCCATTGTGTTAGCCTCGATCGCAACAAGTCCAAAGGTTTCAAATCGTGAAGTATGAATCAATAGTTTTGCTTTATTAAGGAGTTCAATAATTTTCGTTTGTTCAAGGTTATCCAAGAACTCAACATATGTTTCCAAATTAAAATCTTTTACAGTTTGTTCTAGTTCCAGTAAATATTCATCTCCGTATTTACCACTAGGACCTCCGATAAAAATACATCTGAAATCATTTTCAATTTTTTTAAAATTATTTAAAAATTCTAAAGTTTGAAGTTGTCCTTTTTGTTCTTGTATTCTGCCAATAGATAAAAAAATATTTTCTCTTTTAATAGACAAATCTGGAGAAAATATTTCTCTATCAACTCCAGGAATAATTTTTTTAATTTTATTTTCGTCAACTTTGTATGTATCAGCAATCAACATATTTTCAAATTCTGAAGAAACAGTAACTATGTTGGATGAGGTCATTACAATTTTTTCACAATCAACTCTTTCTTTGTTATAACCATCTAGAAAAACCCCTAAACTATGTGATGTAAAAACAAATGGTATGTCTAATTCATTTGATATCTCTTTTGCAATAAGACCTGACAACCAATAGTGTGCATGAATTACGTCAAAAGTTTTTAGGTCTAAAGATTCTTCAAGCTTGTTTTTAAATTCTTGTAAGTACACTTCTTTATCTTCGACATTAAGATTGGATTCAAAAATGTTCAATGAAATAAATTCAAGATTGTTATCTTTAAAGCTTTCTGCTTTTTCACCTGTTACAACAGTTACATTGTGATTGTCTGATAAATGCCTTGAAATTTGTTGAACATAAATACTCATACCTCCGCCATCATTCTTTCCTACTTCATTAAAAGGAGAGGTGTGAAATGCAAGCTGAAGAATATTCATACTTTAATTTTTAGATCATATAATTGGTGTACTTGACCGCCAAAATTAAATTTATATTTTTCCTCACCCTTTAAATAATCAAAATATCTTTTTTTATTATTTATACTGTTTTGCAATAACAGATCATTCAAATAAGTCCCCGTATTAAATTCTTCTAAAGAATGGTCTCTGCATGAGTTGTAAAGATAATCTACGATTTCTGACTCGTATACAAAAGCTGAGGAAATCATAGAATCTTTGTAATTAATATAATAAATATACCAATTTTCTTGTTCGATTAGTGATCTATAGAAATCCTTAACTGTTTCCGTCATATATTTCCCTTTTTCACCTCTAGACTTTTTATGCATCCTTACAAATTCGTCAAAAATATCATTGTTTTTACTTTTTTCCAAAGAAATATCTCCAAATTTATCAAAAAATACCCTTTTTTTCCTCTTTAACTCATGTCTATTTTTTTTAGATAAAGAATTTAAGTATGACTCGTAACTATCAGGAAGCTCGACATAAACAGATATATCACTTTTGATTATTTCAATAGAGTTAAAATCATTTTGATTTAGGAATTCAGCAATCTGAAAATAACTAAGCGAATCAAAATCAAAATTCTCAATTTCCAAATCCTTGATTTGTTCTTGAGAGAAATATGGAGTGATCCTATAGTCAGTAAAGTCCCTATCAATTTGAAATGTAAGAGTATTTGACTCTAGCTTGTAATAATCAAAAAGAGCTTCAGATACAAGATGGTTTAACTTTGCACCAGATTGCGTGAACCCAATATCAATAAAAGGAGAGTTTGCTACTAAATCTTTAACCACAGATTCTAGAATAATCCATTAATGAGATTTAATACATCTACAAAATATAATGCAAATAAAAATGAAACTAAATAATCAAAAAGATAGATTTGAGTTGTAAGCTCTGAAAAATATTTGTATTCTCTTCTATTTCTTTGAAAGAGAAAATTCATTATCACTGTAAAAATTGAAATTAATCCAGCAGCAATCAAAACATATTGGATTGTAAAACCCGAAAATAAACTTACTGTCGTGACCACAAAAAATGATGCAAAGAAATTAAAAAAATATTGATAATTACTAAATTGTATATTAAAAAAAGTCGCTAAAGTTTTTATGAAAAAAAGTATGAGAAACAAAAACGTTAGAAAATCTAAATTTTGACTGAACGTTTTTGAAACAAAAAAAGAAACTAGAAAAAAAGAAATAAATGTTACTAAATAAGCATTTCCAAATGTAGAAATACTTATATCTTTAAAAGTAAGATAAAAAATACCTATAAGGATTGAAATCAAAAATACCATATTCTTCATTTCGCTAATTTCTAAATATATTGTCACGATTGGAGAAAAAGAAGTGATTAGTAATAGAAGAATTAATATAAATTCATTATTTGTTGTCTGTAATTCACATGCAAGTAGCTCTAATTGCCAAGCTAAAATTAAACCAACAAAACATGAGATGATTAAATTTTCGTTATCCAGAAAAATTGTTATAAAAATTCCAAAAGTAAGTACTGTTTGGATGTATCTAAGTTGGGTTTGTAACATTATCCTCGCGAAAATTTTACCTAGATATGCTTGAAAACTAAAGCGATTTGTATATAATTAAAAAACACTACATTTAGTGTCAAAAACAGTGGCATATACTACATTTAGTTATAAGAAGGAGATATTGTGGCAAAAAATACAGGGCTCAAGATAAATAGGAAATATACCTCACCTGGTGATCCTTACAAAGACATAGTTTGGGAAAAGAGAAGTTCAAAGATAACTAACCCAGATGGATCAGTAGTTTTCGAAATGAATGACGTAGAGATCCCTTCAACATGGTCTCAAGTAGCAACTGACATAATGGTTTCAAAATATTTTAGAAAAGCCGGTGTTCCTCAAATAGATGAAAATGGAAATGAACTTAAAGATGATAATGGTGAAGTGGTTCTAGGTCCTGAAACATCATCAAAACAAGTATTTAATAGACTCGCAGAAACCTGGAGACACTGGGGTGAAGAGACCGGATATTTTGCATCAAAAGATGACGCCCAGGCTTTCGAAGATGAATTAAAATATATGCTTGCTACTCAGATGGCAGCTCCAAACAGTCCCCAGTGGTTCAACACAGGTTTAAATTACAAGTATGGCTTAACAGGAAAACCCCAGGGTTTTTGGTATGTTGACCCGAGTACAGGTGAGCTAACACCAGGTGAGGACTCCTACTCAAGACCTCAACCACATGCTTGTTTCATTCAATCAATTGATGATGATCTTGTAAACGAAGGTGGAATTATGGACCTTTGGGTTAAAGAAGCAAGATTGTTTAAATTTGGATCTGGTACGGGTACAAACTTTTCAAACTTAAGAGGCGAAGGGGAAAATCTTTCAGGTGGTGGTGTCTCCTCTGGAGTCATGTCATTCCTAAAAATTGGAGACAGAGCTGCTGGTGCAATCAAATCAGGTGGTACAACAAGAAGAGCTGCAAAGATGGTTATTCTTGATCTTGATCATCCGGATATTGAAGATTTTATTGAGTGGAAAGCTATTGAAGAAGATAAAGCAAGAGCGCTAATAAATGCTGGATACCCATCAGATTACAACGGTGAAGCATACGCTACTGTATCAGGTCAAAACTCTAATAACTCTGTAAGAGTACCAAATGAATTTATAAAAGCACTCGAAACAGATGGGGATTGGGAACTTACAGCAAGAACTGATGGATCAACAATGAAGACTGTAAAAGCAAGAGAATTATGGAGTAAAATTGCAGATGCTGCATGGAGATGTGCGGACCCAGGTGTCCAGTTCAACACAACTATTAACGAGTGGCACACTTCCCCAGCAGGTGGACAAATTAGAGCGTCAAATCCATGCTCTGAATACTTATTTTTAGATAATACTGCCTGTAACCTAGCAAGTTTGAACTTAGTTAAGTTTTATGATGATGACGATCAAGTATTTGATATTACATCATATAAGCACGCACTAAGAATTTGGACTGTAGTTCTTGAAATATCAGTTGAGATGGCTCAGTTTCCTTCAAAAGAAATTGCTCAAGGATCTTACGACTACAGAACACTTGGTTTGGGATATGCCAATCTTGGATCCCTTTTGATGAGAAAAGGTATTGCGTATGACTCAGATTTGGGTAGAGCTATTGCAGGTGCTTTAACAGCAATGTTGACCGGTGAAGCCTATAAAGCCTCTGCAGAGATGGCAGGTATAGTGGGGCCATTTCCAAAATATTCAGAAAACAAAGATAATATGCTTCGTGTTATGGGTAACCATAGAAAAGCCGCTTACGATTCGGGTGATTATGTTGGAATAAGTCATGACTTACTACCAATAGATCAAGACTTATGCCCAGATGATTTACTTAAAGGGGCGCAAGAATCCTGGGATGGAGCGCTTGAACTAGGTGAAAAAAATGGATATAGAAATGCACAGGCTACCGTGCTAGCTCCAACTGGAACTATTGGTTTGCTCATGGATTGTGATACAACAGGTGTAGAGCCAGACTTTGCTTTAATGAAATTTAAGAAGCTAGCTGGTGGTGGATACATGAAAATAGCAAACCAATCAATTGGCCCAGCGTTAAGTGCACTAGGTTACAACAATCAACAAACTGAGGAAATAATTCAATATGTTATCGGATCAATGTCACTAGAAAGTGCTCCATTTATAAATAAAGAAACACTAAAAGATAAAGGTTTGAACGATCAAGATATTGAAAATATTGAAAACTCTTTACCAGGCGCTTTTGAAATACAACATGCATTTAATATATTTGTTGTTGGTGAAGAAACAATGCAAAGACTGGATGTCCAAGAAGAAGAATATACATCTTTTGATTTCAATCTTTTAGAAAAACTAGGATTTACAAAGACTGAAATAGCAGAAGCAAACAAGTTTATTTGTGGAACTCAAACAATCGAAGGGGCTCCTCATCTGAAAGATGAAGATCTTAGTGTTTTTGATTGTGCTAATAAATGTGGAAAAGATGGTGAAAGATTTATTCACTATATGGGTCATGTAAGAATGATGGCCGCAGCACAACCATTTATTTCTGGTGCGATTTCAAAAACTGTAAATATGCCTAATGAAGCAACAATAGAAGATATAGAAAACTGCTATTTCGAATCAGCAGGTCTTGGTATAAAAGCAATAGCAATTTATAGAGATGGATCAAAAGCATCTCAACCGTTGTCTGCCTCTTCAGATGATGGTGAGTCTGAAGAAAGCGATCCTCAAGTATCAGAAATATTAGAGAGTGAGTCAATGTTGATGCACGGAAATTATCCAGCAGGAACAAGTCCTACGAAAGCATATGCTGGAACAACGAGACCGAGATTCTTATTACCAGAGAGAAGAGAAGGCTGGACACAGGAAGCAAGAATTGCAGGGCACAAAGTTTACCTAAGAACTGGTGAGTACCCTGATGGAACACTCGGTGAAGTCTTTATTGATATTGCAAAAGAGGGTGCAACTCTCAAGGGAGTTCTTGGATGTTTTGCCATTGCTGTATCTAAAGGTCTTCAATATGGTGTTCCTCTTGAAGAATTTGTTGATACTTTCACTTTTCAAACATTTGAACCACGAGGAATGGTTGAAGGACATGAAAATATAAAAATGAGTAATTCGATTGTAGACTATGTTTTTAGAGCACTGGGTCTTGAATATCTTAATCGAACTGATATTGTACAGAACCCACCTGAAGAATCACCTTCAGCTCCTGTTCAAGAATCACCTTCAGCTCCTGTTCAAGAATCACCTTCACCTCCTGTTGAGGAAATAACTGAATCCATAATAGAGGCACAAGAAACAGAGTCTCCAAGCAGCTCTAAAACTACAGAAATTACAAACGAAGCAAAAGAAGTGCAGTTTGTTACAAAAGTTAAAGAGGTTGAAGCTTTAAACACAACTGAGGCTACTTCAAATTCTGTTACAACAGTGCAAGAAGTTCTTGGTGATATGATGGGTGATGCACCAGCCTGTCCAGACTGTGGACACATAACTATTAGAAATGGTTCTTGTTATAAATGTTTAAATTGTGGAAATTCCTTGGGATGTAGCTAAATTTTATCCTTAACAAAAAACTTTTGACAAAATAATACAATTAGTAAAAATACAAAAATAAAATAGGTCCAGTCAAATGCAAGATAATCATTGATGTATTGAGTTATTTTTTCATCAGGAGCATAAATTAAAGATATGAAATCTAGTGGATCAGTAAACAGACCCAACACCTTCACAACAAAAATTCCAAAAAAAGATGTAAATAAAATTTTTAAATATGCATCAAGTTGCAAAAGACTTTTTAATAATCCACTTAAATATTCTGGATTTGAATATGGGTTCATAACACCAAATGAATTCACAATAGTACCCTCACTTAAAGATGCGTATGTGGTGGATTCAAAAAATAGTTGTGAGAAACAACCAAATATCGAGAAAATGAACAAATAGTTAAGAATAAACTTATTAACCATCTTTAAATTAAAAAGTAAATAAAGATTGAGCGGAATCAATGAGTACAAATATCTAAACCCGTAAGAACCGGCATGGCTGGCAAATATAAATACCGGTGTTAATGAAATAGAATAATAAGTAAAGATAATAAACGACAGTAAATACCTTTTACTACTAATTAGTTTCCAGAAAATATAGATACTTAAAAATACAATAGGAGAAAAATAAAATACCCCAAACTCCTGGCTAAAAAGAATAGTAAAAAAATCAACAAAAATTGTCCAAATGCTAACTCCGAAATTTGATAGATCTAAGTAGCTTTCTAATCTTTCATAGACAACCCATCCATCTTTTGGATAAATACTTGCTTGAAAAATTGTAATTATTTCATAAACAATGAATGTATGTATTAGAAATAATCCAATTCCAAAAAGGTTTCCAAAGAAAAACTCTTTTCTTAAAAATATTTTTTTTAAATTTATTCCTTTTGATAATACAATAATTATTGGTATCAGAAAAATATGATAATTATTCCACCTTATCGTTAAAAAGAAAAACTGCAACAAAGGCAATAAAAAAATTAATTTTAAGTTTGAAGAATTTGAACTTACTAATTTTGACGAAATATAACAGATGACAGTGAAAGAGAAAAATTCATAAGCAATACTCATACTGAATCTTTCAAAAGCGAAATAAGTTACACCTGAACCTAATATGTATAACCAAATTAATTTATTTTCTTTTCTTTTTGGAAGAATGGAAATTATCATGTTTCCACTCAAATATATTAAGAAGATAGGGATTAATGAATAAATGAAATAATTTAATTTATAAGTAGATAAATCCTTAATTATTCCCTCAAAAAAATTAGAAACAAATATAAATGGAGAAGCTATTAGCCCTGATCCAATTGATTGTCTTGGGACTGGCCTCCCACTAGAAGTAAAATAAGCATCTTCATAATTTCCATCAAATTGATTGGAATAATCAAAATCATTATCTATGACAATTGATTGTACATGATAATAGTAAACCGAATCATCTTGACTTCCACCCGGTCCAACTTCTTTTAACCTGTAATCAACTTTCATGAAAAGTAATAGTATGAAAGTTAAAATAAAAATTTTAAATATTTTGGAATTCATTATTTTTAATTATCATACTATTTTTTTATCTCGTAAAATAAGAAAAATAAACTTAATATCATGTATATATTATGTTTTTAATTTGTTATGGAACTAGACCAGAATTAATTAAGTTGTTTCCAATAATTAATCAATTCAAAAGTAAAAACATTCCATATAAAACACTTTTTACTGGTCAACATGAAGATTTAATTAAAGAATTTTCTAATTTAGTCGACCCGCCTGATATATCCCTTCAAAATATTATGGAGCATGGCCAATCTATCAATTCTTTGACTGGAAAGATTTTAAATGCAGTTGATAAAGAAAGTATCGATAAAAATTTCAAAATAATTGTACAAGGAGACTCCCAAACTTCATTTACCATGGCATTATATGGCTTCAATAACGAAAATGATGTAATACATATAGAAGCAGGGCTTAGAACAAATAATTTAAAGAGTCCTTTTCCAGAAGAAGCAAATCGAGTTATGACATCTCATATATCATATATGCATTTTTGCCCAACAAAACAAGCTGTTAAAAATTTAAATAAAGAAAATATCTTCGAGAATATTTATTTAGTAGGAAATACTGTAGTTGACAGTTTTAATTTGATTATTGAAAATTCAAGCATTAGTAAATCAACTGAAAAGTTAATTAAAGATAATTCAAACTATCTTCTTGTAACTTTGCATAGAAGAGAAAACAGAAATCAAAATTTTGAAAAAATGTGGTCTCAATTAAATAAAATTTCAAAATCACAAAAAATAATTTATATTAAACATCCATCAGTAAAAGAATCTGTAAACTTTCTTGGAGAAAATATAAAATTAATAGATCCAGTAAATTATCAAGACATGTTACATTTGGTCAATAATTCAGAAGGTATAATTTCAGATAGTGGAGGCTTACAAGAGGAAGTTGTTTGTGCTAATAAAAAAATTCTAATATGCCGAGATACAACTGAAAGGCCTGAAACAATAGATAGTGGGTTCGGAAAACTTGTAAATACAGAAATTGAAGACAACTTAAATTTTTTGTTTGAGAAAAATGATCAAACTATAGAGAATCCGTACGGAACAAATGTTTCCAAAAAGATTACATCTATATTAGAAAATGAATATTCATGAGTGAAGGTAAGATAAAAAGTCTTGATATCGCAGTTCCACTATTTAATGAAGAAGAGTCGGTCGAAAATTTATATGTCGAAATTTTACCAATATTAGGAGCATTAAATGATCAAGAAATTGATGTAAATTTACTACTTTTAAATGATGGTAGTTCTGACAAGACTTTAGAAAAATTGAATGACCTCTTTACAAATGTACAAAATGCAAAGATTATCAATCATGAAGAAAATCAAAATTTAGGTGGATTTTTGAGAACAATACAGAATGAAATAAAATCCCAATTTGTTGTCTTTTTAGATAGTGACTGTACTTTTAATCCAAAACTAATACTAGATATGGTCAAAATAAATATTGAAGATGTTGATGTAGTTAATGGATCACCTTATCACCCCCAAGGAGTGATTGATGGTGTTAAGCCATCAAGGTTAATAATCAGTAAAACTGCAAATAATATTTATAGGAAATTGGTAACAGGAAATGTGTACACATTTACATCTATCTTTAAAATGTATAGATCTGAAAAAATTAAAAATATAGATATTAAATTTAATGACTTTGTTGCTGTCGCTGAATTATTTATTAGAACAATAAAGCAAGGATCTAATGTGGTAGAGTTTCCAGCTACTTTAAGCATTAGAGAAACTGGGGAATCAAAAATTAGAATCTTACAATCAATCGTAAATCATATTAAACTAATGACCCTTTTGCTAACAAAAAAAATTAGTTGATTGTTATAAAACCTTATTATAATTTTTACTTCAGGGCGCTTAGCTCAGTCTGGCAGAGCGCTTCCCTTACAAGGAAGAAGTCACAGGTTCAAATCCTGTAGCGCCCACAAGGGTTTTCAGTAATATTTTTTTTAAAACAACCTAAGCCCCCTACATTTCCCCTACTTTCTGAATAAAATAAGATTATGAAAAATGCTTTTCTGACTTTTATAGTCCTTCCTGTGTTAACTATCTTTTTAGGAATTTTGATAGATTTATTTTTTGGTACTGGACAGATAAGTTACTTACTAGGGTTTATACCCAGTGCTTTTTTAGTAGGTTCTTCAATTAAATTAAGCCCAATGAATTCAATATCATATGACGAGCCTTTAAATTCCTATGAATGGGAAAGAATTAAGGCACAGGAAAAAAAATATTTAGCTGAGAAAAAAAATAAAAGTAAAGATAAAAAGTATTAGAAATTGGAAAAGTAATTATTTAGCTTAACTCTTCGTTTTCTAGTCTAATTCTTCTGTCAGAAAGACTTTCTCCTTCAAACATCCAAAACAATGTTCCAGCGATAGCTTGTGGCTTATAACCAAATTTATTAAATAATAATTTCTGTGCAGAAGCTGTTAAGGACATTTCTTCTCCGTCATACAAAACTTTGTTATTGCTAATTACTTTAGCCTTAATTGTTTCGTCTTTGGAAAATGACAACTCAGAACCTACAGGAATTTTTGCCATAGTAAAATTAAATCTTGCCCTTTTTTCAACAGCTTTTTCTATAGCTTTTTCTTCAATATTATCTTCGAAATTATCTTCAATAGGAATGACTTCTTTAACAGCAAGCAATGAGAGAACTTTATATACCTTATCAGGAGATATTTCAAAAAATTCCCGTTTTGGATTTACCCTCATATCTTCAAAAGCTTCGTGGAGCCTCTTTTCAACTAAATCCATATCTTCAACTTCGCATGCATAGTAACAACTAAACGGGAAAGGTACACCTGTTGAATATAAGTTTTTCATTCTTAAATCAATAGATTGTTTTGTTTTACCGATTTTTATATAACCGTCCATTGATGGATTAGTTAATATGTAAATAGTTCCTTGCACGATAATTTATTATAAGACTTTTTTCAATGATTTCCCCTACATTTCCCCTACATTTAGAACCAAAATATTTCCATAGGTTTCCATATGTTTTCAAATGTAATCGTATAAGCCTTTAATCACTGGACAAAAAAAACCGTAGGTCTTCATAGGTTGCCGAATATAAAAGTTCTTACCTTACAAGGAAGAAGTCACAGGTTCAAATCCTGTAGCGCCCACAAGGGTTTTTCGGAAATCTTTACATATACATGTAGCCCAGACCCACACCAGACCCACATTTTGTATCATCTTTAAAATTATCTAAATTTAATATCCATAGATTACTATTAGTGTATGTCGTTGATAGATAATCAAAATATATATCTTAAAGATGAGTTAGTAGACTCATTGAAAGAGGCAGAAAGCATAGACATTGTTACTGGTTTTTTTTATTTCTCAGGCTTTAAATTATTATCAGATGAATTAATTGACAAAAAAGTAAGGATATTAATTGGTCTTGAAATTGACTATAAATTAATCCCACAAATCGTACAAGCATCTAAACAAGAAGTTGATGACTTGAGTAGATGGCAACCAAGATCACCATCAACATCGAGAACCGAACTTAGAGAAAATTATATAAAAACATTTAATGCTTTTATGAATGATAGTGATATTTTTGATGATGATGAAAATTATAGAATTTTTGAAATATTTATAGAAAAAATTAAGAATGGAACTTTAGAGATTAGAAAAACTCTTAACGATAATCATCAAAAAATATATATATTAAACAATCAAAATTCAGGTACTGTTTTCATGGGTTCAGGGAACTTTACTTACAATGGTTTAAAAGGGCAACATGAAATTTCTGAGAAATTTACATCTTCTGAAAAACTCACAGAATATAAGAATCATTTCGAAGAACAGTGGGAAAATTCAAATTCAATTTTAATTGCTAGTAAAGAAAACTTTTCAAATTTTTTTGATCAAATTAAAGACGAAATTTGGCCTTTTGTTGAAGTAACACCTTTTCAATTGTACCTCAGAGTCCTTCATGAATTATTTCAAATAACTGAAGAAGAAAAAGTATTAACGCCATCTTCAATAACATCTGGAAAATATTCTGACTTAGAATACCAAATTGATGCAGTAAAACTGGGATTAGAGAAGTTAGACAAATATGATGGTTTAATCATTGCAGATGTTGTTGGTCTTGGAAAAAGTATCATAGCTTCAGCAATTAGTAGAAATTTAGATTTAAACACTGTAATAATCACCCCACCACACCTCATACCTCAATGGGAAGACTATAAAGAAGAATTTGGAATAAGAGGATCAAAAGTATTTAGCTCAGGAAAAATAAGTGAGGCATTCGAAAGATACAAAACCTCGAGTGAGCCAATATTGTTCATATTAGATGAAGCACATAGGTTTCGAAATGAGGAAACCGAAGATTATAAAATGTTACATCAAATAACCAGATCTCATCCAGAAAACAAGGTCTTGTTATTAACTGCTACTCCATTTAATAACGATCCAAAAGATCTTTTTGCACTGATAAAATTATTTCAAACTCCTGGATATTCAACATTAGCCTCTATTGATAATTTAAGTACAAGATATAGAGAGTTGATTGAAAGATACAGCAAATTAAGAAGAAATTTATCAAAAGGTATCTCAGATGTCGAAATAGAAGAAGAGAAAAACGCAATTGCTATGGAAACCAGACAGTTAATTGAGCCAATTGTTTTAAGACGATCTAGGATAGACCTTGAATTAATAGATAGATACAAAAATAATCTAACACAAAATAATATTTCATTTCCAAAAGTAATTGGACCTGAAACGCTTGAATACCAACTAGGCAGTATTTCTGACCTTTATATTGATACACTCGAACTTTTAACTCGCTCAAAAAATACAGGTTATATAGGTGCTAGATACAAACCAACAGCCTACTTTACTGATAATGGAAGAAAAAATTTTTTAGAAGAATATAAAGAAGAACTTAATTCAAGAGATCTTGTTATTGCACAAAAAAACAACGCAAACAACATGAAGAGGTTGTTGGTTATGAGGTTCGAAAGTTCAGCTTATGCATTTAAGAAAACATTACAAAATTCAATAAGGTCAAATGAAATAATAATCAATTGGTGGGAAAAAGAAAAAGTTGTACCAATAATGAAAAAAGGCAATATCCCTGATCCGTCTGATTTCGAATATAATTCTGTTGACGGTGAAGAGACCGAGGACTTTGTGGACTCTGTTGAAGAGTTAAAAACTTCTGGGGACTTACTTTTGGTAAAATCTACAGATCTCAAAAACGAATTCATTTTAGATGTAAAAAGTGACCTTAAAATTTTAGAAGAAATTTATAACTCCTGGTTTGAGAACAATGATGTAAATTCTTCAGATCCAAAAGTTGATAGCTTAGTAAATAAAGTAAATGAATTTAGAGAAATAAAACCAGATAAAAAAATTATTTTATTCTCAAGCTATAAAGATACAGTAGATTATTTATATGAAAAAATGCAAGAAAAAGGCATTGAAGGAATAATAAAATATTCAGCATCTGAATCTACTAAAAAAAAGAAAGAGGAGATATCAAGAAATTTTGATGCTTCTATTCAAGAAAATTTACA
>CACODT010000009.1 GCA_902626065.1 uncultured Candidatus Actinomarina sp. | reverse complement strand
AATATTTAACTTTGTATCAATATCAAAAATTAATTCTGTACTTTGACCACCAATATCAACTATCAGATAATTTTCTAACTTTTCAAAGGAAGATTGGACACCTAGACCTGTGAGGATTCCTTCTTCCTCTCCTGAAATCATTCGAATTTCTAGATTTAATCTTTTTTTTACTTCCTCAATTACTTCGTTTGAATTATTTGAATTTCTAAAAACAGCAGTTCCTATGCAAAATACTTCTTGAATATCATACTCTTCGATTTTTCTAATATATTTCCTAAGTACTTTAATAAATCTTTTTTTTGAATCCTCTGAAATGACATTTGTTGTATCAACATTGTCACTGAGCCTTGTTACAACATGTTGTTTATATAGGTTTTGTAATTTTCCATCTTGTACATCAGAAATTAATAATCTTGTTGAATTTGAACCACAATCAATTGCTGCAACTGTTACCACTCGGATCGCCAGTTAATGTTTTTATTACCATCAACTACACATGGCTCATTACAATTGCAACCACCTACATTCTCTAAAACAATTTGTCCAATCGTATTTAATCCTGTTACAAGTTCATCAGCTAAATGGGAATGAAGACATTTTATCGACTTCAGTGTCCCACCTACACCTCCATCGGGTGAAATCAAATTCATAGAACTTTTATATTTTTTATTTCTTTCATCTTCATAGCTTTTCTGTCTCTTGCTCCATAACTCATTTAGTTTTTTGTTTGATTGGAGCTGTTTATCTAACTCTTTTACCATCCCGTTAGATTCAAGTGTGCTTACTTTCTTAACATACATTGGACATGTCAACCAAAACATTGTAGGAAATGGTGTCCCATCATCTAAATTTTTAGGTACATCAACTACAACAGGAAGGTCAAAATGGCATTTTGCCACTACATTGACATCACTTCTTAAATTTCTATTTAATTGAACTTCAACTGTTTTTTTTTCGTTAGTCACTATTTGTTCCGACAATAAACTCTACTACATATTCTAGAAGGCCTTTGCTTCTTTTGCTCTTTAGAGTTTCATCAAGAGGTGTAACTGGTTCGGGAACTTTGAATCTATATATATTTTCACCTGGAAGACCATAACCATGTTGACGCAAAATGATATCTAATTTTTCAGGATCTTCTAGATCATCGATCTTTTGTTGTATAAAACTAATTTCATCTCTTAAATCCTTTGCTACTTCTTGTCGTTTTTCAAGTTGTAGCTGTAAGGATTGATAATCTTTAAAACTTAGTTCCCATGTATCAAATATAAAAAATACAAAAATAAAGGATGTTGCTAAAAACATTATTTTTGAAAATAGGTTTTGCCTTAACATTAAACATGTCCCCAGTTTTGTAAATTAAACTTTTCAAAACCTACCAACTCTCCGATTCTAAGTAGTTCATTATATTTAGCTGTTCTCTCAGATCGAGCTGGAGCACCTGTTTTGATTTGTCCACTTGATGTACCTACACATAAATGACTTATAAATGTGTCCTCCGTTTCTCCAGATCTATGTGATATGACTGATGTATATCTATTTTCTTTTGCGAGCATCATTGTGTTAATTGTTTCTGTAACACTTCCAACTTGATTTACTTTGACTAATATCGAGTTTGCACATTTATCATCAATTCCTTTTTGTAGTATTTTTTCTTGAGTGACAAATAAGTCATCGCCAACAAGTTGAATATTTTTACCGATTTTATCTGTCAAGTAATTCCAACCATCCCAATCATCTTCAGCTAACCCATCTTCTATAGAAATAATCGGATACTTCGTTGTTAAGTCAATCAGATAATCAGCCATTTCAATACTGTTGAGCTGATTACCTTCTATTTTGTAAAAACTATCCTCAAAGAATTCTGAGGATGCAACATCTAAAGCAAGAGAAACATTCACTCCGGGGTCATATCCTGCTTCAGAGATGGACTGCATGATTTCATCTAGAATTTCTTTTGAAGAGCTGAAGTTTGGAGCAAAGCCACCTTCGTCACCAACGTTAGTTGAAAGCTTATTAGTTTTAAGTCTTTTTTTTAATGTATGATAAATTTCAACACCAGCTTTTAAAGAATTATCAAATGTTTCAAATCCAAAAGGTACGATCATAAACTCTTGGATATCTACAGAATTGTCAGCATGGGCTCCTCCATTAAGAATATTCATAAAAGGAACAGGTAAAGAAGGTTGTCCATAAATATTAGGGAAAAGTTCAAAAAGTTGTTTACTTTGTAAATTTGCACTTGCTCTCATTGAGGCCATAGAGACAGCAAGAATAGCATTAGCTCCAAGGTTGTTTTTATTGTCTGTTCCATCTAGTTCAATTAGCGTTTTATCGATTTCATTTTGATCAGTAACGTCGATACCAACTAGTGATTTCGAGATCGTTGTTTTAACATTTTCAATAGCCTTATTCACTCCCTTACCATTGAAAGAGCTGTCATTATCTCTAAGTTCATGAGCCTCGAGCGCTCCTGTAGATGCTCCAGAAGGTACTGCCGCACGACCTAATGTATTGTCATCTGTGATAATTTCAACTTCAATAGTTGGATTTGCCCTTGAATCTAATATATGACGAGCGCTGATACTTTTTATTTTTTTATTCATAACCCTGTTAATTAAAATCTAACAGAAAAAATAATCTTTACGAATCTATTTGATTTTTCTTGGCCTCTTCCCAAAGAATGCTGATGTCTGTCTCTTCATTTATGTTCTTTTCTACATATTTTGCTCGATTTACAAAGGTTTGAATTGATTTTTTTAATTGTATTTCAGGATCAGCTTCTAAATATCTAGAAACGTTTATTAGTGAAAAATACACATCACCGAGTTCAGATTTTCTTTCTTCTAATGAATTTGCTTCTTTAAGTTCATTTATTTCAGAAATTAAATCATCTAATGCCTCATCGTAGTTTTTGTAACTTAAATTCAGTGTTTTTGCTTTTCTCTGTACTTTAAATGCAGTACTAACTGGAGGGAGTTTTGTATTTATATCATCAAATATAGATTCATTCTCTTCTTTTTTAATCTCCTCCCACTGTTTCTCTACTTCCTCTGAGGAGTTCAGGTTTTTTTTATCAAAGACATGAGGATGCCGTTTTACTAATTTTTGTTTTAGGGAATTTATAACCTCAATTATCGAAAAGTAATTTTTTTCGGAAGCAATTTCCGAGTGCAATAGTATTTGTAATAATAAATCTCCTAATTCTTCTTTAAGTTCATTAAATTTATTTTGTGAGTCATCTAAATTCGATAGAACATCTAATAATTCGTATGATTCCTCAATTAAATGTTTGGCAAGACTTTCATGTGTTTGCTCCTTGTCCCACGGACACTCCTTTCTCAATTGTGAAACTATGTCAAGCAGGTTATTGAACTCATTCATATTACTTAATATCTAGTTTTGTCAATTTTTCACTGTTTAGCCAGGAAATAGTTTTTGATATAAAATCATGAATCGATGTGTAATTTAATCCAAGTTGATTTTTAGCTTTCTCACCGTCATATAAATGCCCGTGATTGAGAACTCTTATTGTTTCACCACATATAACACCACTTAATGATGAAAATTTACCAAAAATTTCAAACAGCGGACCTAAACCAGTCAAAACTTTTTTTGAAATATATATTGGAGTGCCATCCCAATTAGTAATGGATTGTAAATTTTCTATTAATGTTTCAATATCTAATCTGAAACTATTAAGTACGTACCTTTCGTTATTTTTTCCATTTATCAGTCCTAGATAGTGACCATTCGTGCAATCGTTAATATCAACTACAGAGACGGAGCTTTTTATTAATGGTGGAAATTTTTTATTCAGTGTTGATATGAGAAGTTTTGCAGTTCCAGATATTCTTCCTGGTCCTTGAACAGAAGAGGGGTTAATACATACAAATTCAAAATCCTTATTAAATGCAAAGGCGACTTCTTCAGCTAAATATTTTGATTCTTCATAATCAGAGAGAAATGTGCCTCTATGAACAGAGTCCTCATTTCCAATACTTCCCTTTTTTTCTCCAAGAGTTGCAGCTGAAGATGTATATATAAATTTTTCAATATTTAGTTTATTTCCAAGCTCTAACATTTGTTTTGTTCCTTCGATATTTGTTCTGAACATACCAGAGGGATCTTTCTGACATTTTTTGTTTTCCCCAGCTACATGGAATACTGCGTTAATTGATTTGTTTTGAAGTTGTTTATAAATATCTTCATCAAATAAATCTCCATAAATAATTTGAGCGTTGTTTGAAATCAAGAAATCATCATTCGTTTTGTTTCTTGATAGTGCGTAAACATTATGACCTTCAGTTATAAGTTTTTTTAGTAAAGGCTTTCCTAAAATGCCTGTTGATCCTGTTAAGAAAATATTTTTATATTTCATTCTTCGATTTGAAGTAAGCAACAATATATTGATAGCCAGATATATAGGAAAATATTAGGGCATGCATTACAAATAATTCTGCAATGGTCAAGTCTAAGATTGAAAAAGGAAAATCTATCATTACAAAACCAATAGCCCAAAACTGAAGACTTGCTTTTGCCTTACCAAATTTACTTGGTGGGATCATTATCCCATCATTTCCTGCAAGGCCTCTAAGTCCTGTAATGACAAACTCTCTAACAATTAAAAGTACAGTGACCCAAATACTAACTCTGTCAATATATGTAAAACCTACAAATATAAATGTGATAAAGATTTTATCTGCAATTGTATCTAAAAATGCGCCCATTTTTGAAGATACATTCCATTTTCTTGCTAAACGACCATCAAAAAAATCTGTCCATGCTGCAATAAAAGCAATTATTGCAGGTACTAACATTAAACCCTCACTTGATCCGTCAGCCAAAATAAGATACAAAATAATAGGTGATGAAACTATACGAAAAATTGCTAATAAGTCAGGTATATATTTTTTCATTAAATCACATCAATTATTCTTCGTTCAGATGCATTTTTTATTCCATTTTCTGAATTTTCTAAAAAGATGTCAATGATATCCATACTGTCTTCAATTATAAACTCAACTTCTTCTCTCTCGTCATTATTAAACCTCGATAAAACATAGTCTGCAGGATCTAAGGATGACGGAGGTCGTCCAAGACCAATTTTAAATCTCCAATAGTTACTGTGTCCTAAAGATGAATCAATTGATTTAATACCATTGTGACCTCCATCAGAACTCCCTTTTTTAATTCGGAATCTACCGAAAGCTAGGTCTATGTCATCATGTATAACCATCATTTCATAATCCTTTATTCCAGTATTCATTAAAAAAGCTTTTAAGCCTTGGCCTGAATTATTCATTGAAGTCATGGGAATTAATAGATTCACTAATTTATCTTCTATTTCAAATTTTGTCGATTGAAAACTTCCTGAGTTATCTAATTCAAACTGTAAATTCTTTTTTTGAGAGTAAGAAAATAAGGCATCTGCACCAATATTATGACGAGTATTAATGTATTTTGGTTGAGGATTCCAAAGTCCAACTAAAACAAATGTAGATTTATTCTCCACTTTCTTCTGCTGGTTCTGCATCATCTGAACTTTCTTCAGATTCTCCATCACTCTCACCAGCCTCTTCATCGCCTTCTTCACCCTCAAGCTCTTCATCAACAACTTCTTCTTCTTCAATAGCAGCACGTGGAATGGTTATTGTTACAAGAATTGAATCATCATCTTCTGAAGCTAATGCAACCCCTTCAGGTAACTCAATATCTGTTGCTGTCACATTGTCTCCAACATTTAATGGTGCGATATCTATATCTATGGAAGACGGAATATTTGTTGGAAGAGCTGTAATTGAAATAGTATTATTGACTGTTTGGACAACTCCACCCTCTTCTTTGACTCCAAGTGGAGTTCCAATAAAGTTAACTTGGACATCCGCCTCAACAGTTTGTGATAAATCAATTCTTACTAGATCAACATGTACAATTTCATCTTTGAAAGCATGTCTTTGAATCTCCCTAGCAAGTGCAGGCTGAGAATCTTTTCCAATGTTGACATTTAAAATTACATTCGAACCTGCCTCCGTCTTTAACGCATTATTAAATTCTCTAGCATCTAATAGCAATGATTGAGGTTCAGATCCAAGACCATACATTACAGCCGGAATGAATCCTGTAGAACGTAATCTTCTGGATTCTCCAGAACCTGTTTTCTCTCTGTTTGTGGCTTCTAATGTAAATTCCATGATTTCCTTAAGAATTATATAGAGTAATGTATTTTATTTAGTATTAAAAAAGTATTTATGCTTTTTCTGTAGCTTTTCTAGCTGAAGTTACAGCAAGAAATAGAGTGATAGCTGCAAAAATACCACCTACTAAATATCCTTTAAGTAATACATCAATTACCCATCCTTCAACCAATACAGATCTCATTGACTCGATTAAGTAGGTTGTTGGGTTAAAAGCAGCAGCTGTTTGCAACCATCCTTTTAATGCTTCTCTAGGTACAAATGTGGGTGCTAAAAAAAGAGCAGGGAAGAATAAAAATGTCGCAGCTTGTGCTCCTTGTGAAGAGCCCGATTTAACACCAGCTGCAACTGAGTATCCTGCAATCCCCATACCTCCGATGAATGCCAAGGATAAAACAACCAAATATCCTATTGCTCCAACGACGGGATCTGCACCAATAATATTTCCTATTAGCAGTATTAAACTAGCTTGAAGCAATACTTTAACTGCTCCTACATTCATTGGAGCTAGAATGATTGCCCATTTTGATATTGGCATACTTTGATATCGTTTAAATACCCCTGATTCAATATCTTCAACTAAATATATCCCTGATGCAGCACCACTTAATGAAGCAGATAATATAGAAACTGGAAGAATAAAATTAACAAAATTTCCATTTGCAAAATCAAAAGGAGTTCCACTAACAGATCCACCAAAAACATCACCTAATGCTCCGTCATATACGAAGAGGAAAAATGCTGAAATAAATATATTTGGTAGTTCAGCAAGTGGTCGTCTTACAACTCTCAAAACCATTCTTTTTGTCAAGATTTGTAGCTGTAGTAGAAAGGACCTATTTGACTCCATTATCTTTTACTCTTTTCCTCTTCCTTTTTAATATCTTCCGAACCTTCTAATCTATATCCTGTTACTTGAAGAAAAACATCATCTAATGTTGGCTTGCTTGCTGAAACTGAACTTACTTCTACTCCATTACTACTCAGGTCTTTTAAATACCCAGGGATTTTTGATGCCCCATCCTTGACTGTAATTCTTAATTCATTTTTTTCTTGGACTGTGCTTTTTAAAATATTTTTTGCATTTTCTAGATCATCATTATTTTCAAATGAAAAAGTTATAACATCACCACCTATACCTGCTTTTAATTGATCTGATGTTCCCTCGGCAACAACCAAACCCTCGTCAATAATTGCAATTCTATCAGCTAACTCATCAGCTTCTTCAAGATACTGTGTTGTAAGAATAATTGTTACTCCGTTATCACGAAGTCGTTTAATTTCATCCCATAAAACGCGTCTTGATCCTGGGTCTAAGCCTGATGTTGGTTCATCCAAAAAAAGGACTTCTGGAGAATGAACTAAACTTAAGCCAAGGTCTAGTCTACGTTTCATACCACCGGAATAAGTTTTTACTCTTCTATCAGCAGCTTCCATTAAGCCAACTAGTTCTAAAAGTTCTGCTGTTCTTTTTTCAGAATCTTTTTTTGAATATCCCCAAAGCCTGCATGTTGTAAAAAATAATTCTCTACCTGTAAGCAAATTGTCTATTCCTGTGTCTTGAAGAGCAACACCAATTTTCTCTCGCACTAATTTATCGTTAGTTGCAACATCTAAACCTAAAATAGATGCACTTCCTTTTGTTATGCTTAGAAGCGTTGTGAGCATCAAAATAGTTGTCGATTTGCCTGCTCCATTAGGGCCTAATAAGCCAAAGATCTCGCCTTGGTTTACTTGAAAACTAACATCCTTAACAGCCTCAACTGTATCCTGTTTGTTCGCAAAAATTTTGTTAATATTCTTAACGTCTACTGCAAGCAACTTAATCCTTTAATAGATAGTTATATATGAAATTAGTTTAACCTAATTTTTATGGCCGCGTAGCTCAGGGGATAGAGCACAGGTTTCCTAAACCTGGTGTCGCAGGTTCGAATCCTGCCGTGGCCGCTAGAATGCTACTTTAAATTTTCTGCTGAACTTTTACCATTATTTTCAACAATTTCGAATTCAAGATCTTGACCTTCTTCAAGATCTTCCATTCCTGAATTCTTAACCGCAGAAATATGAACAAAGACGTCTTTATCGCCTTCTTCAGGTTCAATAAAACCATAACCTTTAGTTTTGTTGAACCATTTAACTTTACCTTTTGGCATGTATTTCCTTTTTGTAATATCTTTACGACAAAGTAACAGTAACGTGATTATTTTTTTAGTTTGTTAATTTTAAAAAATACTTTTTTGGGATCCGGAGTTTAAATAATTTTGAGCATATATACCAGCTAATGATACAGACTTAAGTTCTAGCCATGTAAAAGGATTTGGTATTTCATTTTTGACATATCGCAAAAAAGTTTCAATAGCTTGTTTATGACCTTTTCCATCTGTAAATACCTTACTCTTATCATCTGAGCCGATTAAATATCTCATAAGTCGAAAGTCTTCAACAATAAATGAATTGTTACTTCCATGGATCTCCATTCTCTCTTTAGATAAATTATTATTTGTATCTGAAAAATATTGGATTGCAGCATGTGAACCATTTGCATAATTAATGTTTATAAAAACTTGATTGTCATAAACTTCATCGGATTCTTTATTTATTGGACTGTGGGAAGAAATGCTTTGTGGCAAAGAGTCAAAAAAATATGTACCCAAATCTATTGCATGAATAGCTTCGCCAACTATTCTTCCACCACCAATTTCCTTTATATTAGTCCAATGATCTTTTTCTAATTTTGGAACACTAAACCTAAAATTTATTGCATTTGCAGGTGTATCGTTCAATTTTTCTTTTATAAAATAAGACGCCTCGCTAAATCTTCTATTAAACCCTAGAAAAATTTTTGGATCCTCAGCGTTATACATCGCTTCCTCAATTTTTGTTATTGAATCTACTTCAATTGCTAATGGTTTTTCAACATAAACGGCCTTGTTTGAATTTATTCCCTTAATCACTAAATCAGCATGATTGAAATGTTGTGTGAGAATAAATACAGCATCTATTTCTTCTGAATCAAATATTTCCTCTTCTGTTGAATACTTATTCTTAATTTTAAAATTTTTAGCAAGTGTCTCAGAACTTAATCCACCAGATGACGAAACTCCTAGAACCTGACAAGACCTTCGAAGTTCCTTTAATATTGGAATAACTGTCGTTGAAGCAAAATTACCTGCACCAACAATCCCAATTTTAATTTTTTGATTGTTTTCAGGAATAATATCATTTTTTTCAAATTGAATTTTTGGCTCAGATTTAAGATCATATCTAAGCAAAACAGATAAAGGTTTTTCATCAGAATTGAATGAATTGTATATCTCTGAAGATTCTGAAAAATCAACTTCTTCAGAAATCAAATCTTCAACAGTGATCTGACCCTGTGATAAAAGTTTTAAGAATGCTTCAAAATTTCTATTTTCAGTCCATCTCACATACTCAATGGGATAATCATTTCCAAGAACCTCATATTGTTTATCATATCTTCCAGGTCCATAAGATTTTGAGACCACCAACTCTAGCTCCTTATAGTAAAACTCATTTCGTGAAATATTTAGAGGAATATCTCCCACAACGACAATTTTGGCTTTATTCCTTGCAATCTTTGTTGCAGCCTCAATTGGTTCATTGCTATCAGAAGCAGCTGTGATGATTATAGAATCTACTTCGTCTACTGGTAGATCATCAATTGAAGAATAGAAATTTTTACTATTTCTTCTTCTACTCTCATCAGGATCAATACCAAAAACTTCTGAGCCTTGTGCTTCTCCAAGCCTGCATACAAGTTGGCCCACAATACCCAAACCTACGACTACGATTCTTGAACCTAGTGAAGTTTCAGATAAACGTATACCATGTAAAGCTATACTTCCTAGGACTGTATAGGCTGCTTCCTTATGGTTTGTATTGTCAGGGATCCTTGAACATAAGTTTTGATTTACAACAACATACTCGGCATGACTACCATTTGAAACAACCATATCGCCGATATGAAAATTTTTAACGTTTTCTCCAATTTCTACAACTTTTCCACATGAGCTATAACCAAGTTGTATTGGTAATATGTTTTTGGGAAATACGGCATTCCAGACAGCCCTTACTCCCTCTTTTTCAAGAAGTTCAAGACCTTTTTCAATGTTTGATGAGTTTTGTAATTTATCAGTTACAGATTTATTTACAGATTCAATTGTTGCTGTTTCAGTTCCAGTTGAAACAACGGAATAATGATTTTTAATTAATATCTCTCCAGGTCCAGGCTTTGGGATCGGAGTTTCCCACAAGATTGGTTCGGGATTATTTTTTTCAACGACTAATTGTTTCATTTAACCTCTTAAGATTTAATGATAACTATATTATTTCACTTATTAAGGGAGAGGTTAAATTTAATAACTTGCCTGATGGTGTTTCCACTATTAATGATCCATCAGCATTTATATCTTTTGCCCAACCTCTTCCTTCAGGGTATTCAACAAGCTTTCCAAGAGTGGTTAGTTTTAATTTATAGTTATGAAGGTTGAAATCTTGGTTTTCAATAAAATCCAACACTTTTCTTCCCCATTGCTCTGCATCATTAAAAATTTGTCGAGAATCTTGCTTGTGCTGATATATTGCTCCTGCTCCAGGTAAAGATGGATGATTCCAAAAATAATTTATTCCTAAACCTATACATATCAAATCTTTATTTTCTTCAACCAAAACCCCTCCTACTTTCTCATCATTAAGAATCAAGTCGTTTGGCCATTTTAATAAGAGAGACTCATTTTCATGTACGGAAAGAAATGAGTAACCAGCCAGCAATGGAATAAGTGTTTTCGTAAAATTAACAATTTTTTTATGAAATACCAGTGAAGCAGCCAAGCTCTGATCAGCATTTTGCCACTTGCTTTTATCAGTACCACGACCAGCAGTCTGAGCTTTACTTACTATTAATAATGGTTCTTCTTGAAATTCATTTAATGCATAATCCTGAGTATTAGGAATTTCATCAAAAAAAATAGACTTCATAGTGTTACTTCTTTACATATGTTTAGGTCAAATATATAGATTAATAATAATAAGAAAGTTGGGCATGTCGGAAGAAAATTTAGCTGACTTACGTAATGAAAAAGCAAAAAAGATTCAGCATCCTAAAGGTAAATTAACTGCATATGAAAGGATTAATCTTCTTTTGGATGAAGGTTCCTTTTCTGAGATTGACGAAAATGTCGTTTCTGAAGAAAATCCTGATGGTGAAGCAGTAGTTACAGGTTCTGGAACAATACACGGAAGGCCAGTTTTTGTTTTTTCTGAGGATTTTTCTGTTATGGGTGGAAGTCTTGGAGAGATAGTAGCCAAAAAAATTCTAAGAATTATGGATTTAGCTCTTGAAGCAAAAGCACCAATAATTGGAATAAAAGATTCGGGAGGAGCAAGGATCCAAGAAGGAATATCATCTTTGTATGGTTATGCACAAATATTCAAAAAAAATGTTGAGGCCTCTGGAAAAATTCCACAGATATCAATAATTGTTGGCCCATCAGCTGGTGGTGCTGTTTATAGCCCAGCATTAACTGATTTTATTTTTCAAGTGAAAGATATAGGTCAGCTATATGTAACTGGTCCTAATGTTGTTAAAACAGTTACAGGTGAAGATGTTTCTTATGAGGAACTTGGAGGTGTGGAGGCACATGGAACTCAATCAGGTGTAAGTCATCAAGTTTGTGAAACAGAAGAGCAAGCTTTTGAAGAGGTAAGGTATCTGCTAAGTTTCTTCCCTCAATCATCGGATCAGAAACCTCCAAATTTTATTACAGAAGATGACGCGTTACGAAGTGTTGATTCTTTAGAAACTTTAATTCCAGAAAATAGAAACCAGCCATACGACATGAACGAGGTAATAAATAATATTGTTGATGATGGAGAACAGTATCCAATTCATGCAAATTATGCATTAAATATTATTACTTCATTTGTGAGAATAAATGGTAACACTGTTGGCATAATTGCAAATCAACCAATGGAACTTGCAGGGGTCTTGGATATAAATTCATCTATTAAAGCATCGAGATTTGTAAGATTTTGTGATTCTTTTAATATTCCACTTTTAACCTTAGTTGATGTACCAGGGTTCTTACCAGGTATTGAGCAAGAGCATGGAGGGATTATTAGAAGTGGAGCAAAACTTTTATATGCCTATTCAGAAGCTACTGTTCCTAGAGTCTGCGTAGTGATACGTAAAGCATATGGGGGAGCATACATTGTTATGGATTCGATGGGCCTAGGAGCAGATAAACTTTTTGCATGGCCCTCTGCAGAAATTGCTGTTATGGGTGCAGAAGGTGCTGTTGATGTAATTCATAGAAAAGAATTACAAGATTCTGATAATCGTGAGGAACTCAAACAGAAATTTGTAGATGAATATAATGATAAATTCAGTAACCCTGACATAGCCGCAAAACTTGGATTAGTAGATAAAATAATTAAACCAAGTGAAACAAGAAAAATTGTTATTGAGGCATTTAAAGAACTGATAAATAAAACAAACGTAGGAGATAAACATGGAAACATTCCCCTCTAAGAATATTTCTATTGATTGGATTGAAAAAGGATCTTTGTATAGAAACTTATCCCTCTCATTCGGATTTGCGATATTAACTGCTTTAAGTGCACAGATAAGATTTGAGCTTCCATTTACTCCTGTACCAATAACGGCACAAACATTCGTAGTAATTTTGTCAGGTTTACTTCTTGGAAGTAAGTTTGGATCATTAAGCATGCTTTTCTACTTATTTACAGGTCTTGCAGGTTTTCCTTTTTTCTCAGGCAGTGTTGCAGGTTTAGCCATTTTAAAAAGCCCAACTATTGGTTATATCATTGGATTCTTTATTGCAGCCCAAATAATTGGATCTATGTCACAAAAACCAACACTTGGTATAGCCTCTGGAACATTAGCAATATATATTTGCGGAGTATTAGGTTTAATGATTACATTAAATGTCACCATATTTGAGGCAATTGGAATTGGTGTTGTTCCATTCATATTAGGTGATCTTATAAAAGCAAGTTTGGCAATAGGAATTGCTCAAAAATTAAAATAAATTTTTATGACGAAAAAAAGAGTACTAATTGCTAACCGTGGTGAAATTGCACTAAGAATAATCAGATCAGTAAAAGAGATGGACATGCACGCAATCGCAGTTTATTCAGATATAGACAGTGACTCATTACATGTAAAACGAGCTGATGAATCATTTTATCTAGGTGGGTCACTTCCTGCGGATAGCTATAGAAATTTAAAAAATTTAATGAAAGCGGTTATTGAAACAAAGGCAGACATGGTCCATCCAGGATATGGATTTTTGGCAGAAAATGCTGATTTTGCCAAAGCGGTTCAAAAAAAAGATGTAATTTGGATAGGGCCAAACCCAGAAACTATAAAATCGATGGGAGACAAAATAGAATCAAGAAAATTAATTTCTAAGGCTGGATTGATGCCAGTTCCAGGCCAATTAAAGCCATCCCGAACAAAAAGAGAAGCATTAAAAGATGCCAGTAACTTTGGTTACCCAGTTGCACTAAAAGCTGCTCATGGAGGTGGGGGCAAAGGTTTAAGAATTGTTAACAATGAAAAAGAATTAAATGAAAATTATGAGATTGTAAAACGTGAAAGTGAAGCATACTTTGGATCAGATCAAATTTATGTTGAAAAATTCATTAAACCAGCAAGACATGTGGAAACCCAAGTATTAAGTGATAAATATGGAAATCATGTTTATCTCGGTGAAAGAGATTGTTCATTACAAAGAAGAAACCAAAAATTAATAGAAGAAAGTCCTCCTGTTTGGTTATCTGAATTTGGCAAAGAAGAATTAAAAAAAGCGACTCTTAAGATTGCCGAATCATCTAATTATGTAAATGCAGGAACAGTAGAATTTTTGGCTGACAATGATGAAAATTTTTATTTTTTAGAAATGAATACAAGATTACAGGTTGAGCATACAGTTACAGAGATGAGATATGGAATTGACTTAGTAAAAGAACAAATAAAAATAGCACTCGGTCATTCTTTGGAAGATTTTGTTTCTGAAGCTAGAGGACACAGCATAGAATTTAGAATAAATGCTGAAGACCCTACTAACAACTTCTTACCAACTCCTGGAACAATTACGGAATATAGAGAACCAATGGGAAATGGGGTAAGGGTTGATGGATGGGTAAAAACTGGAACATCAATATCACACTTTTACGACAATTTAATTTCAAAATTAATTGTGTGGGGAGTTTCTAGAGAAGAAGCTATCTCAAAAGGAAAAAGGTGTCTCGACGAATACATAATTGGTGGAATACCAACAACAATTTCATTGCTCTCTCAGGTGTTATCTACAAAAGAATTTAAAGAAAGCCAAATACATGTTAAATTTTTGGAAGAAAATTTTGAAATCAGTGATACTTCTGAGGAGGAAGTTATAAGCGATCGGCCAAGTAAGGTCAATATTTCTTTAGAGGATAATGATGGTCAATCTCTAGCACCTAAGAGACCTAAAAAAATTGGTATGGATTTAACAGGGAATATAAGAAATCCTGGAATTATTAAAGCAGATATGCAAGGAACAATTGTAGATACGATGACAAAGAAGGGTAAAAAGGTAAAAAAAGGAGATTCTCTATTCGTTTTAGAGGCTATGAAAATGGAGAATGTTGTAACTGCACCTATAGGGGGAGTTATTAAAGAATTCAATATTAAAAAAGGTCATCCTGTAAACAAGGGTGATATATTGGTTGAAATAGGATAGATATGAGCATTCATGGAATTGGAGTTGACCAGGTTGATTTGAAAAGGATTAGAAAACTTTTAAAAAAATCTGAAGCTAAATTTTTAAAAAGATGTTTTACCGAACAGGAAATTAAGTATGCAAAAAGATTCTCTGATTCTTCAAAAAGGTTAGGTGCAAGATTTGCAGCTAAAGAGGCCGTTATGAAATCTTTGGGAAAAGGCTGGAGAGAAATCAGTTGGAGAGATATAGAAATTACTGGTGGTGGTAAACCAACAATAAATACATTTGGTAGAGCTTTGGTCGCTGTGGAAGAAAATAATATCTCAAATATTCATATCTCACTTTCACATGAAAATGACATGGCAATTGCTTTTGCTATCTCGGAGAAGAATAACTGATCATGCAATGGGTCGGAATGTTTCCAGGTCAAGGCTCTCAGGAAATAGGAATGGGAGATGAACTGCTTGAGAAGTATAGCAATTTATTAAAAAACACCTTTGAGGAATCTTTGGGATGGAGCTTAGAAAGTATTATTAATTCGGATGATCCCGAGCTCATTAAAAAAACAAATATTGCACAACCTTATATCTTCTCAATCTCATATTGTTACGGTATAGAAACAATAAACAATTTAGGTAATCCTGCTGCTCTTATTGGGCATTCACTTGGTGAGTACACAGCTTTATGCTTATCTGGATATTTAGATTTTAAAGATGCATTGAAAGTAATTGCTGTAAGGGGTGAGGAAATGCAGAAAGCAGTAGAAAACTCAAATACAACAATGGCAGCCGTTTTAACAAATGATTTAAACACCACAATTGAAGAGATTAATAAATTGAATAATCAAGGAATTCAAATATGGATATCAAATTACAACGATCCCTCACAAATTGTTATTAGCTCATATATTGACGATATAAATTATCTAAAGTCAAATCCTAAAGCAATTGGTGCAAAAAGAGTTATTCCATTGGAAGTAGCGGGAGCATTTCATACTGAAATAGTAAGCCCAGCAAAAAAACCGCTTCATGATGTTTTAAATGAAATTGATATTTATGAGGGAAAAATACCTGTTTATATGAATGTTGACGCAAAAAAAGTTGATATATCCTCCATAAAGGAAAACTTAGTAAATCAAATAGATAATTCTGTCTTATTTAGTCAGCAAATTCAAAATCTAAATGAAGATATTGATCCAGATTTATGGTGTCATATTGGACCAGGAAATGTAACTGCTGGAATGGTGAGAAAGTCTATATCATATAAGGATTTAAAAGTAATAAACTCTTTAGAATCGTCTAATTAAGGGGAAGTTTTGAAATCAGCGATCACGGGTTGGGGTAAATGTACGCCCGATAACATTATGACTAATGAAGACCTATCAAAATTTGTTGATACCTCCGATGAGTGGATTCAGCAAAGAACAGGTGTCAAAGAGCGAAGATTTAGTCATGTAAACACTTCAGATATGGCTGAAGTTGCTGGCAAACATGCAATTGCGTGCGCCGGATTGAGTCCTGAGGATATCGATGTTGTAATCCTAGCAACATGTACACCTGATAGTATTGTTCCATCAGCAGCAGCTCACGTACAAAAAAAACTGGGTGCAATAAATGCTTCGGTCTATGATGTAAATGCTGCATGTGCAGGCTTTTTATACGCACTCGAACAAGGAAAAGCATTTGTAGAAAGCAATCTTTACAAACGTGCTTTAGTAATTGGTGCTGAACATATAACTTGGTTGCTTGATTGGTCTGATAGAAATACTGCGGTACTTTTTGGTGATGGAGCAGGTGCAGTAGTTATTGAAGAAAGCAAAAATGAATCGGATGGTGAAATTTATTCTTTCTCTAACGGTTTAAGTTCTGAAAATTTAGAGATTCTTGAAATTCCAAATTTCGGCTCAGCAATGGACAGATTCAAAACCGATGAAGCAGCAAGAGTTGAGTGGACTTTTGATGGACAAGAAATATTTAAATCAGGAGTGAGAGCCATGGCGCAAGCATCTGCTGAAGCTATCACAAAATCAGGACTTAAAAAAGAAGATATCGATATTTTTATTCCACATCAAGCAAATATTAGAATAGTTGAAGCTCTTGAGAAAAAACTTGGACTTCCGAATGCAACAACTATCAAGAAAGTTCATCGATATGGAAACACTTCCGCAGCATCTATCCCGACAGCATTTGTAGATGCACTGGAAGAAGGAGAGATAAAAGGTGGAGAGACTGCTGTGTTTACAGCCGTGGGTGCTGGCCTCGCATGGGGAGCATGTGTTGTTCGATTGGGAGATCGTGTAACTCCAATTAATAAATCAGATGCAAAACTTCCAGATTTTGATGGAACTGCAACCGACACAATTAAAAGAGCAATTGAATATCAGGTTCCAGACAAATTAGACAAAATATGAAAACAGTTTTTGTAACAGGTGCCTCAAGAGGTATTGGAAAATCTATAGCTTTAAAGCTTGGAAAAGATTATCGAGTTGTTGTAGGATTCACAAGTTCTAAAGATATGGCTGATGAAGTCGTAGAAGAAATAAAAAAATTAGGTGGAGAAAGTCTTGCTGTTCAATTAAACATTGCAGATAGAAATTCAGTTGATGAGGCATTTAACTTAATCGAAGAAACATATAATCATGTTGATATTTTGGTAAACAATGCGGGAATTACAAAAGACAATATTTTACCAAGAATGAAGGATGATGATTGGAATGATGTTATTCAAACAAACCTAACTGGAAATTTCTATACATCTCAAAGAGCCATAAAAAAGATGATTAAAAACAAATGGGGAAGGTTAATTTTTATATCATCTGTTGTGGGTATATCTGGTAATAAAGGACAAGCAAATTATGCTGCCTCAAAGGCAGGTTTAATTGGATTATCTAAATCAATAAGTAAAGAAGTAGGTAGCAGAAATATTACATCAAATGTCATAGCCCCGGGTTATATAGAAACTGACATGACTTCATTTATAGATGTAGAAAATAAAGAAAATATTATAGAACAACTTTCGATAAAACGCATAGGTACGCCAGAAGATATTGCAAACATGGTATCTTTTTTATGCGAAGAAGAGTCAGAATATATAACAGGGCAAGTAATACCTATAGATGGTGGACTTACAACTTAATAGGAGTATTTATGGAAGTTAATGAAGTTTTTGAAAAAGTTAAGGGTCTTTTTGTTGAAGAGTTAGGAATTGATTCTGAAAAAGTGACAATGGATGCAAAATTAGAAGAGGATCTAGAAATTGACTCACTAGGCATAGTTGAAGTTGTAATGGCATTTGAAGATGAGTTTGAGATTGAAATTGACGATGATGAGCTTACAGATGTTGGAACAGTCGGTCAAGCAGTAAACCTTTTACATTCAAAACTCTAAACCATGACTAAACAACGTGTAGTTGTAACAGGTTTGGGAACAATAAATCCACTTGGAAATAATGTATCTGACACATGGGAAAAATTAGTTGGTGGAGTTTCTGGAATAGATTATATTACTTTATTTGATGCTTCAGATTTACCCGTGACATTTGCAGGAGAAGTTAAAAATTTCGATGCAAATGAATATATGGGAAAACAAAATGCAAGAAAACTTGATAGGTCTGGCCATTTATCTATTTTTGCTGCAGAAGAAGCAATTCAAGATGCTGGATTTGATTTAAGTAAACCACTTGGAGAAGATTTTGGCATTGTATTTGGAACTGGCATTGGTGGAATAGGAGCAACGGAGGATGCTGTTAGAGTTTACGATGAAAGAGGTTCAACAAGAATAAGTCCTCTTGCTATTACACAATTAATGCCCAATTCAAGTACAGGTCAAGTTGCAATTAAATACGGAATTCAAGGTCCTTCGTTAACGATTACAACTGCTTGTGCAGCTTCTGCGAATGCAATTGGAGAAGCTAAGAGGATGATTGAACAAAACATTGTCGACAAAGTTATTGTTGGAGGAACAGAATCTGGTACAACTTCAATGACAATCGGAGCTTTTGCACAAATAAAAGCACTTTCAAAACAGAATGATGAGCCTCAAAAGGCATGTAAACCGTTTGATAAAAACAGAGATGGATTTGTAATGGCAGAAGGATCTACAGTTTTAATACTCGAAAGTGAAAGTTCAGCAAAAGATAGGGATGCAAAAATATACGGATATATTTCTGGATATGGATCCTCAACAGATGCGTACCATATAACTGCTCCTTCAGAGGGTGGAGTTGGTGCTCTAAGAGCAATGGAAAAAGCAATCTCAAACGCTGATATTAGTAACGAAAAGATTGACTATATCAACGCACACGGAACATCAACGCCAGCTAATGATTTAAATGAAACACTTGCGATTAAATCACTTATGAATGACTACGCATATGAAGTTAATATATCTTCTACCAAATCAATGACAGGACATTTACTTGGAGGTGGCGGAGCTTTTGAAGCAATGGCATCATTATTAACAATGAAAAATAATCAAATTCCACCAACGATAAATCTAAATGACTCAGATGCGGATTGTGATTTAAATTATACAGCTAATCATTCTGTAGATAAAGATATAGACCACGTAATGTCTAATTCATTTGGTTTTGGTGGTCATAATGCCGTTTTGATATTCAGTAAACAATAAAAATTATTCAGGCAACATAGAGCCACCAATAGCATGAGCTCCGCCATCAACATGAATAATCTCACCAGTTATGGCTTCAGAGTAATCTGATAGTAAAAAATTAATGACTTTAGCCACCGGTTCAGCATTTTTTGTATCCCAACCCAGAGGTGCTCTTTCATTCCATTCCTCATTCATCGCTGAAAATCCAGGAATATTTTTTGCTGCTGTTGTTGAAAGAGGTCCAGAGGCAACCGCATTTACCCTAACCTTGTTTTTACCAACATAATATGCAAGATATCTAACAATCGATTGCAATGATGATTTTGCAACACCCTGCCAGTCATAACCCGGCCAGGCCTGGGAGTTATCAAAATCGACTGCTACTATCGATGCTCCTTCTTTCAATATTGGTAAAAATTCATTAGTTAAAGTTTTTAGTGAAAAAGCTGAAACCTCAAAGGATTTAATTGCATCTTCAACATTTGTATTTAAAAAATTACCACCCATTGCCTCAGTTGGGGAAAATGCAATTGAATGAAGAGCTCCATCTATGCTTGCGTATTTATCTTTGATTTGATTTACTACTTCTTGTACTTGAACAGTATTTTCAATATCCATCTCTAATACATCAATTTCATCATCAAGTCTTTTTACAGCACGTTGTGTTATACGAAGTCCGTCTCCAAAACCTGTGGCAATAATTTTTGCACCATTATCAATTGCAATTTTTGCTGTAGCAAAAGCGATACTCTTATCAGTCAATATGCCAGTAATAACAAAGGTTTTATCTTTTAAAATCATAATTTAATGTTACTAATTGCTAAATTACTTAGAATAATTTTTTTAATCTTCGACGTTTGGGGTGTAACTCTCACTGCCAGAGGATGGTCTTAATTGCCTTCCTGTATACAAAGCAAGTGCAATTTCTGTAACACCAAAAATTAGAAATCCATTAAAGTTTGTAAAGACAGCAAATCCTATTAGAAGCAACCCTCCCACATAACGAACGATGTTTATTTGTCTTGCATTTTCCTCTTCGCCTCCAAGCAAAAAAATTATTAGTGCAGCAAATATAACTCCGACACCATTGGCTCGTACAATGGTTGCTTCAGTAGATGATAAAACTGCATCAGGATTCAAAAGAAACAACTTATAGATTTGTTCGGGAATAACAAATCCAACAACAGATAATATCAAATAAAGAGTCGGATCAACTCTATTTATAATTTTATAACTCATAAATGCAATTATATCCAAAGATAATCATCTTTGTAATCAATTAAGTTTTAGATATTTCTGCTTGTGCAGCAGCTAATCTTGCAGTTGGAATTCTAAAAGGTGAACAAGAAATATAGTCAATATCCAATGTATTTAGAAATTTGATTGATTTTGGATCACCCGCATGTTCACCACAAACACCTATCTTGATATCTTTATTTACTTTTTTTCCAGCTACAACAGATGAAGCAACTAAATTTCCCACAGTATTTTCATCAATTGAAATAAAAGGATCAACATCAAAAATATTTTTTTCTACATATTCGTTTAAAAATTTAGATGCGTCATCTCTTGATAAGCCGAGGGTTGTTTGAGTCAAATCATTTGTTCCATATGAAAAAAAATCTGCATGTTCTCCAATTTCTGATGAATTCAAGGCAGCACTAGGTAACTCAATCATAGTTCCTATGGAATATTGAAAATTGAAGTCTGATTCTTTCTTCAAGCTTTCAATTTTTTTGGTTATTATTTTTTTCATTTTTGTGAATTCACTTGCATTCATTATTAAAGGAATCATTATTTCAGGTTTAATCATGATCTTTTCTTTTTGATAAATTTCATAACTTGCTTTATAAATTGCCTCAACTTGCATCTTATAAATTTCTGGATAACTTAAACCTAAACGTACACCTCGATGACCTAACATTGGGTTACTTTCACTAATCCTCGATAAAACTTCTGAAACATATGCTGATGAAACTCTTAAAGAATTAGCTAACTCAGAAATTTCAATATCACTTTTTGGTAAGAATTCATGCATTGGTGGATCAAGTAGTCGAACAGTTATAGGTTTGTCTTTTAAAAGCTTAAATATTTCAACAAAATCATTTATTTGAAAATCAATAATTTTATTTAATGCTCTTTTTCTACCTTGCTTATTGTTTGCCATAATCATCTCTCTCATAGGAAGTATTCTTTCACCTTCAAAAAACATATGTTCTGTTCTGCATAAACCAATACCATCAGCGCCAAACTCTAAAGACTTGGCCGTGTCATTTATTGTTTCAGCATTTGCTCTAATTAAAAGTTTTTTAAAATCATCACACCATGTCATCAAAGTATTAAATTCGTCTGTCAATTTTGCAGATTCTAGCTCAACTTCCCCAAGAAAAATCTCACCAGTAGATCCGTCTAATGAAATTAAATCACCTTCTTCAACAGTTATATGACCATTAGATATTTTTCTATCATTTTTATCAATTTTGAGATTTTCTGCTCCAACTATGCAAGGTTTGCCCATTCCTCTTGCGACAACTGCAGCATGGCTCGTCATTCCACCTTTTGTTGTCAATATTCCTACTGATGCAAACATTCCACTTATGTCCTCTGGGCTTGTTTCATCTCTTACTAAAATGACTTTCTTTCCTCTTGCCGCTTCGATCTCCGCTTTTTCTGGGTCAAAAACTATTTCACCTACAGCAGCTCCAGGTGAGGCATTTAAACCTTTTTCAAACAATTTTTTACTATCTGAGTCAACAAACTGAGGGTGGAGAACTGAAGTAATCTGATCTGCATCAATCATATTGATTGCTTCTTGTTTACTTAAGATTTTTTCATTATGCATATCAACTGCAATTTTTACACTCGCTTGGGCTGTTCTTTTTGCATTTCTAGTTTGAAGAATAAATAATTCTCCATCTTCAATCGTAAACTCTATATCTTGTACATCTTTATAGTGAGTTTCTAATTTATCTCCAATAGATTTTATTTCATTAAAAAGAACTGGGTTTTCTTCCTCAAGAGAGGGTTGAGTGTTCTTTTCATGTTTTCCTATAGGAAATGGTGTTCTTATTCCCGCAACAACATCTTCTCCTTGAGCATTCATTAAATACTCCCCATACAATTTGTTTTTTCCCGTAGACGGAAACCTCGTAAAAGCAACACCCGTTCCAGAAGATTCATTTAAATTTCCAAAAACCATAGATTGAATAGTTGTTCCAGTACCCCAATTGTCAGGTATATTATTAATTTTTCGATAAGTAACAGCTCGTTTGTTTAGCCAGCTTTTAAAAACTGCCTCAATTGCCCCTTTGAGTTGAATAACAGGATCTTGTGGAAAAGGGTTTCCAGCAAATCTTTCAACAGTGGTTTTAAAAGCATCAATAATCCAACTCAATTGTTCAGAATCAAAATCATTTTCTTTCTCAACTCCATCAATCCTTTTTTTATTATCAATAATGGCTTCGAACCTGTCCATATCAATTTCGAGAACAACATTTCCATACATTTGAATTAAGCGACGATATGAATCAAGCGCAAATCTTTCATCATTAAAATTAGATGCTAAAGCATCTACATTTTTGTCATTAATTCCAATATTTAAAATAGAATCCATCATTCCTGGCATTGATACTTTTCCTCCTGATCTAACAGAAAGTAAGAGAGGTGTTGTGTCATCATTAAATTTCTTTTTTGTTATTTTTTCTAAGTCAGCTAATGCTTTTTCTAATTCACTATCAAATTTATCTGGAAAAGATTTGTTCTCTATAAAATAATTACAGACCTCTGTTGTTACTGTAAACCCGGGGGGGACATTAATTCCGAGGATTGACATCTCTGCTAAATTTGCTCCTTTACCTCCAAGTAAATCCAACATCGATTTGTCACCTTCAGTTTTGGTAGAGGAAAATTGGTAAATGAGCTTTTTATTCATTAGGTTTGATATTCTTATCTTAATATAGTGATGAAAAATATATTAATCGTTGGTACAGGAACAATTGGTGAGCCACTCATTGGTCTTCTTGCGCAACATAAGAAAGAACTAGGAATCGACAATGTCTCATTTTTCAAAAGAACTCCACTATCAGATGAAAAAGGAAAAGTAGAAGCTTTAATTAGAAAAGGCGCGAAACTTGTTGCCACTTCCGAAGCAAAAAATGATTTTGTATCAATGGGATTCAATGTTGAACAATTAGATAAGAGTTATGAAGAAAACCAAGTAATTATTGACTGTACCCCATCTGGTAATAAAAACTGGGATGAAATTTATTCAAATTTAGACAAAGATAAAAGATTTTTGGCACAGGGATCGGAACATGGATTTGGTCCTTTCTTTGCGTGGGGCATAAATAATGATTCTTTGAATCAAGAGCAAAATAAATATTTAATAGCATCTTGTAATACACACAATATTGCATCAATAATAAAAACATTTTCTTTAGATAAGAGCAGGAATCTAAATGAAGGACGTTTTGTCTGTTTAAGAAGAGCTAACGATGTTTCCCAAAATGATTCATTTTCACCTTCCCCAACGATTACAAAACATGACAATCAGGAATTTGGAACTCATCATGCAAGAGATGTTTTTGAACTATTTCAACAAGAAGGAGAAGATTTAAACCTATTTTCTTCAGCAATCAAATTACCAACTCAATATATGCACACTTTATGGTTTAATTTATCTTTTGATGAGAATATTAAATTAGAAAATATTTCAGATGACTTAGAGAATAGTGATTTTTTAACGTCCACTGAGAAACTCTCCACAAATAAAGTTTTTTCATTTGGAAGAGATCATGGTTATCACGGAAGACTATTATCACATGGAATTATTGCAAAGGAATCATTACATGTTAAAAATAACAATTTAACAGGGTATTGTTTTACTCCACAAGATGGAAATGCGCTATTGTCCTCTGTTGCAGCATCAGTAAATTATTTTTATGCGGATAGCTGGAAAGACAAAATGAGCGTCTTCAATAAATACATATTTAAAAATATTTAATTACACTAGTTCAAAAGATTTTATTATATTTTCTAAGCCTTCTTTTGCATCTGCAAAAAGCATTTTTGCATTGTCATTCACAAATAGTGGGTTTGCGATACCGGCATAGCCTGGTGACATAGATCTTTTTATAACAATGACTTGTTTTGCTAAATCAACATCAAGTATTGGCATTCCATAAATTGGAGAGTCTTCATCAGTTCTAGCCAATGGATTTACAACATCATTTGCTCCAAGAACTATTACAACATCCGTTGAGGAAAACTCAGAATTTATATCTTCTAAGGTAAACATATCTTCATAGTCAATATCTACCTCAGCTAAGAGTACATTCATATGTCCAGGCATTCTTCCAGCAACTGGGTGAATAGCAAACTTCACTTCAATGTTTTTATCTTTTAAGGTATTTGTTAATTCTTTAACAGCTGCTTGTGCTTGAGCTACTGCCATTCCATATCCTGGAACAATAACTACAGACTCTGCATAGCTTAACTGAATTGCAACATCTTCTGGGGAAGTGCTTATTGGATCTTTATCATATTCATTGTTAATTGCTGTACCACCAAAACCACCTTTTAGAACATCTATAAGTGTTCGATTCATTGCAGCACACATGAGGAGTGTGAGAATTATTCCAGATGCACCCACTAGGGCACCAGCTATGATCAAAATAATACTATTTACGATAAACCCTGCTGACATAGCTGCAATTCCAGAAAGTGAATTTAAAAATGCTATGACAACTGGCATATCTGCTCCACCAATTACCGCAACTCTTATGATCCCAGCAATGAGTGCAAGTAGCATAAAGTATTCAAGTGTTAATATTTCCATTTCTTTCCAAATTGTGGGTAATAAAATTAGTGGTGGTAAGAAAGCTGAAAAGATATTAGCGATAGTTGTATTTACATTGTTTAGCTTTCCACGTAGCTTTAATACAGCAACAATACTTCCAGAGAAAGTAAACACTCCAATAACCATAGAGAAAATGGCTACAAAAAAATCGGACATAACTAATGAATTGTTTGATAACTCAACGTATGCAATTGCACCAGAAGCTCCACCACCAAAACCGTTAAATAAACCAACCAACTCTGGCATTTGTGTCATTTGAACTCGTTTTGAAATTAAAACTCCAAAAAATCCTGAAACAACAATTGTGATATAAAAAGCAGGGTCATATTTTGAAAAATCAAAATTAAAAGCACTAAAAACAGCTAGTGCCATGGCTAACATTGCAAATGAATTTGCCCTATGTGCCGTTGACGGTCTTCCAAAGAGTTTCAAAGCAAATATAAAGAGTACAGATGAGAAAAGTAATATTATTTCAATCATTTCTCTTAAACATTTCTAGTATTCGACCAGTTACTGAAAACCCTCCAACAATATTGAGAGTTGCAAATGCTATGGCAATTAAAACAATAATTTTAAGTAATTGAGACTCCCCTACTTCTGGGTATATAAGAATTGCAGCAATCAGTGTAATTCCAGAAATAGCATTAGAACCAGACATCAACGGAGTGTGTAATGTCTGTGGAATTTTAGATATGAGTTCATACCCAATAAAGCTAGCCAAAAATGTAACAAGAATAGTTAGTAAAAAGGTAATGTCCATTATCTACTCATTTCCTCAAAAATCTCATCGCTTTTATTTTCAAAATATAAATCTACAAAATTTTTTATATTTTCGGAGTAAAGTTTTGATGCTGCTTGATTTACAATTCTTAAGATTTCTGTATCTCCAATTACTTTTACACCGTTAACTATTTTTGTTTCATTAACTGTAGTGGCTTCACAATTTCCACCAGTACCTGCTGCAAGATCAATAATCACAGAATTCTCTTTCATTTTTGATACTGTGTCATTATTTATGAGTACAGGTGCCTTCTTCCCAGGAATTTGTGCAAAAGTTAAGACGATGTCACTCTCGATGACTTGCTTTTCTAATGCTTGATTAAGAAGCTTTTGTTCTTCTTTACTTATCTCTTGTGCATAAACAGAATCTTGTTTACTCTCATTTGTCTCCACAAATTTTGCACCTAAACTTTCTACCTGATCTTTTACATCTGCGCGGATATCATAACCCCACACTCTTGCACCAAGTCTTTTTGCCGTGGCAATAGCTTGTAGCCCTGCAACTCCAATTCCTAAAATTAAAACTTTTGCAGGTGAAATATTTCCAGCAGCAGTTGTCATCATTGGAATTACATTAGAGGTTTCGAGTGATGCTCTTAAGACTGATGCATATCCAAGTAAATTTGCCTGAGAGGACAAAGCATCAAGATTTTGTGCTCTTGAGATTCTTGGTAATTTATTAAAATCATAAAGCTTCAAATCAGGTCTGACAGCATTAATCGTTTTTGTTACATCGTCATTGAATAATCCAAGAACACCAGCATTTTCTTTTAATTTTTTTACTGTTTCTAATTCAATGTTTTCAACAAAACAAAGGAGATCAATTTTTGAAAGTGACTTTTTATCAAGTTTTAAAACATTAGTATGCTTTCTAATGTTTAAATTGATATTGTCGAATATATTATCCTCAGCAAAGAGTTTAACGTTTTCGTACTTTTCTATTGTTTCAGGAAAAAGAGGTGATCTGTATCCATCTTTATCTGATAAAAAACCGATATTCATTATTTTATTTTATTCCTATTTAGAGATATATATAAATAAACTTATAAGATGAGTATCGCTATTTTTGCAGATAAATTTTCTGGAACTTTGTCTTCAAATGAAGTTTTAGATGAAATTAAAAAAATTTTTAAATACAACAACATTAAAGCTTCCTTTTTTCCAGTTACAGATGGTGGTGAAGGTTCAACTGAGATTTTTAAGCAATATGGATTCAAAATAGAAAAAGCAGTTATGAAAAAAGATTTTATTGGTAATTGGATTCCTGTAGAAATGTTAAAAATTGAAAAAGATATTTTCTTTGAGACTTCTCAGCTTATAGGTATTGATAGTACCAATCAAAATTCATTATCGTTAAATACATCCTGTTTGTCGAAAATAATTGATGATGTTGATGTATTGTCCATGGGTGGTTCACGCACGAATGATGCTGGAATAGGACTTCTTAGTAAATTAGGAATTGATTTTTTAATTAATAATGAAATTGTTGAAAATCCAAAACCTATAGACTTTCTATCAATTTCTGATATCAATATAACCGACAGCTTTAAAAAAATAGAAAAAAAAGTTTTAGTTGATACAAATGTTTCCTTACTTGGAGACAATAATGCATTCAAGATTTTTGGACCTCAAAAGGGTCTTGAAAAAAAAGATATAAAATTTTTAGAAAAAAATGTGGAACGAATTTATGAGCTATTAGCAAATAAATTAAATATAGCTTTTGATTACAACAAAGCTAGTGGAGGAGCATCTGGTGGATTAAGTTTTGCTCTTTCAGAAGTCTTGGGTTGTGAAATAATATCAGGATCTAATTATTTTTTAGAAAAAACCAAAATTAAAAATAAAATCATTAATTTCGAAAATGCTGTTCTAGCAGAGGGGAAGTTTGATTTTTCATCTCTAAATGGAAAAGTGTTAGGAGAAATTTTGAAACTTCACAATGGAGATAAATATTTTATAGGTGGTAAGTTTGACTATAAAGATAAAGACATTTTCAAAAAAATTTTTATATTAGGCAATAAAGGTTTAAAAAATCCAAAAGAGGAGTTAAGGAATGCCAGTTATAAGCTCGCAAATACTATCAAAACCTACTGATATTTTATATTTTGATTTGTTACAAAATATTTTTATGAAATCGGTTTCAACTTTGCTGTAAAGTGTCTTAATTGTTTAGGTTGCTCTAAGATCTCATATCCTTTAAGTTTATCTTTTGTATCAGAAAGTTTTTCAAGTACCTCCCCAACATAATCAAAATGACTTTGGGTATAAGTTCTTCTTGGAGCTGCAAGTCTTACTAACTCGTGAGTTGCTGGTGTATCAGGTTGACCATTTTTTCCAGCTACACCAAAAGCCAATGTTCCCAATTCAACAGCTCTTACACCTCCAATTAAATAAATTTCACATGCAACCGAATGACCAGGATATTGATGTGATGGTATATCTGGTACGAAATTTTTGGCATCAATATAAAGTGCATGTCCTCCCGCAGGTTGGACAATTGGTATTCCAGCATTCTTTGCCTTCTCAGCAAGATAAGATATTGATCTTGCTCTGTACTCGAGATAGTTTCTATCAGTTATTTCTTTTAAACCCTGAGCTAGGGCATCTAAATCTCTTCCAGCCAAACCACCATATGTAGGAAATCCTTCAGTAAGAATTAGTAAGTTTCTTGCTGCTTCTGCTAGTTCATCATCATTAAAAGCTAAGATTCCACCAATATTACCAAATCCATCTTTTTTAAGACTGATCGTACAGCCGTCAGCTAGTCTAAATGCTTCTTTTGTAATTTCTCTAATTTCTACATTTTTATATTTTTCTTCACGTTGTGAAACAAACCAAGCGTTTTCTGCAAATCGACATGCGTCAAGAAGAAACATCTTGTTGTATTTTGTACAAAGCTCTCTCACTTTTTTAAGATTTTCCATTGAAACTGGTTGACCACCACCAGTATTATTTGTAATAGTCATTAATACAAAAGGAACTTTATCACTATCTTCACTTTTTAATAGTTCCTCTAGTTTTTCTAAATCAATATTTCCTTTAAAAGGTGAAGGTGAAAGTAAATCAAGTCCCTCTTCACATAAAAGGTCCACTGGAATTGCATTTGCAAATTCAAAATTTGCTCTAGTTGTATCAAAATGGCTATTGCTTGGAATAATGTCCCCCTCTTTAAGGGTTATTGTTGCTAATATTTTCTCGCTAGCTCTTCCTTGATGTGTAGGAATTATATGTTTGTAACCAGTAAGTTCCGATACAACTTCATGAAATCGTTGCCAAGAATGAGAACCAGCATAAGCCTCATCTCCTCTCATTATTGCAGCCCATTGCTCGGAGGACATTGACCCAGTACCTGAATCTGTCAGAAGGTCTATTGTTACTTCCTGCGATTTAAGTCCAAACACATTCCAATATTCACGCTCCAGATATTCTTTTCTTTGATCGCTTGTTGTAATTGGCAATGACTCAACAGATTTGATTTTAAAAGGTTCAATAATTGTTTCAAAGTCCATACAGAAATTGTAACTGACTTTTATCACGATATCATTATCAATATGGTCGAAATACATAAAACGATTACAGATATATATGAAAACAATAAAGACATTCTTAAAGTTTTTTCATGTGACGATAAATTTTCTGATACACAAAACTTTTGTGATCATTATGGTTTTAAAATCGAAGATTCTTGCAACGCAATATTACTCAAATCAAAAAAACCAACTGAATTTTTTGCTCTTTTTTGTATATTAGGATCAGAAAGATTAGATGTTAACCATAAAGCTAAATCTTTACTAAATGCCCGTAAAGTAAGTTTTGCATCTAAAGAAGAGGCGGAGGAAATAACAAATCAAACTTATGGTGGCATTAGCCCTCTGGGATTACCTGATGAAGTTCAAATATATATTGACAGTAACGTAATGGAAAGAGAGAAAGTTTTTATTGGTGGCGGAAATAGAGTTTCAAAATTTTTTTTAGATCCGTCAGCTCTTCAAAAATTAACGAATGGAAGAGTTGAAAACCTAACTTAAGCCATCTCTACACAAGCTTGCCGCTTGGGGAGAAAAAGCTTTTCCATTTAATCCTGGAAATCTTCCAGCTTGTAAATAATATTTCAGAAACGTTCGCACATTTTTAAAATCTTCGTTAGATATATCTTTTGGGGTTGTTAATACATTTAAAGGATTTGGCAAATTTCTCTCTAGAAATGACTGTTGTTCACTATCCAATTTTTCAATATATTCTGACAATAAGGACACGGTTACTTCGTAATCTTCGATTACATTTATACAATTTTCGTATTCATTCACAGATAAAGGACTTACATCAACTCCATAATCCGCTCTATATTGAAAAAATAAAACAATAAAGATAAATAAAATTAAAGTGTATAGAAATATTTTTATTGGAAAGAAAATAACTTTCCTTATTGGCCAAAGTATTGCTTTGATTATCCTCACAAATTTATTGTAATGTAATCACGAGGCACTGACATGCACCACCAGATTTTAAAAACTCTGAAACATTTGCAATTTCTATGTTACATCCTAGCTCTGCAACTTTATCAATTACTTCAATCTCATTGGATGGAAAAATGACCGAATCGTTAATAACAACACTGTTGCATGCAAGTTTATTGGCATCATTTTTACTTACCGGTATCAGGTTAAATAAGTCAGAAAACTCTGTTAATGAATTATCTTCAAATGCATCTGGATAAAAAATAGCATCATTTGTTTTTGTAGGAAGTTTTTGAAAACAAGTGTCTAGATGATAAAATTTTTCGTCAACAAGCTTTGCAATTTTTGGAGTTAATTCAAATTCATCTGCGATGAATAAAAGAGCTTCTTTATCACTTCTAATTCCATAAGAGCCCACTAAAAACTCACCGTAAACAAATGCATCTCCCCGTCCTTCAAACTTATGTTCTGATGGAATTCGTCCAACCTCATATCCATTTTTTTTAAACCAATTTTCATAAATTACTTCTTCACCTTGCCTTTCATGAAATTTAAAGTTCGATATTAGAACATGTTTATCGTTTATTATTCCTGAGTTTGCTGTAAAAACTAAATCTGGGTAAACAGTATTTCCAGGTATAACTTTCACTTCAGCTCCACATTTTTCAATAGTTGCTTTAAGTCCACTCCACTGATCTTTTGCGAGCTCTAAATTTACTTCAACACCTTCTATCATCCAGGGATTTATTGAATACTCAACCCGGAAATACTCGGGTGAGCTCATCAGAACAATGCTATTTTGCATGTATTTAGTTTACAATTTTGTACATTAAATGTATATTTTCATAGATGGATAACATCAAATTTATATCAATTGATAAAACAAATATTCAAAATTGTCATATCTTAAATGAAAGCAACGTTCCAGAAGTTGGAACTAGAACTTTAGATGAGTTTGATGATTTAGTAAGAAATTCTGATTTCAATCAATGTGTAATCTTGAACAAAGAAGTAATTGGATTTATAATCTGTTTTCGAGATTCTTCAAAAACTAAATCATTTATGTACAACATCGAACATAAAAATTTTAACGAGTTTCGAAATCGTATAAAAAATTTTATGTATATTGATCGAGTTGCAGTAGATGCAAGGTTTAGAAATAACGGCATAGCAACGATGTTATATGATGATCTTATTGAGTATTCTTTGCAGAATAATATTGATAATTTAACAGCAGAAATAAATATTCTTCCTTCCAGAAATGATCCTTCTTTTAAGTTTCATAAAAAATTTAAATTTAATGAAATTGATACAAAAAAATATAGTGAGGAATATGAGGTTTCATTGCAGAAGAGAATTCTTTAGGTAGTAGAATATTTAAATGAAATTCAAACTACCACGAAGACAAAGAAAAAGCTTTGAGTCAATATCTGGGGAGTCAACAGATAAGAATTTAAATAAAAAAGAGGCGCTTGAAGTTTTTGAAACTATAAAACAAAATTTCTCGTTGGCACCAAATAGTTTTGGGTCAAAAAAAGGAAAAAAAGAAGAAGTGTTAGAAATGTTATTAATTATTGGCGACCAAATCGCAAATGAATATGCAGATTGTGAAATAATTTTAAAGCAAGGCATTCCAGAAATAACTAAAGTAAAAGGAAAATGAATAAACTTATAATTGATGCTGATACTGGATCTGATGATGCAGTTGCATTATTGATGGCATATAGAAAATATCCTGTTGAGAATATATTAGGTATCACACTTGTTTCTGGTAATGTACCTTTGGATCAAGCTGTATTGAATACAATTTATGTAAATGAATTATGCGAAGTTGATATTCCCATCTATAAAGGTGCAGATAAACCTTTAAGTAGAAATTATATTGAAGTTTTTGATTCAGAAACAGCTACAAAAATAGCATTAAGCTACAGTAACGAATCTACTTCAGCTCAACATGTTCATGGTGTCGATGGTCTTGGTGATATTGGATTATCACCTAAAAATAAAAAAATAGAAACGCAAACTGCAGATGATTTTTACAGTGAAATTTTAGAAAAAGAAAGTAACCTCGACATAGTTACTCTTGGACCTCTAACAAATATTGCAAAAATGATTGTAAATAATAAAGATAATCTTGATTCAATAAAAAATATATTCATAATGGGTGGGAGTTCAAATGCATTGGGAAATGTTACAAAATTTGCTGAATATAATTTTTGGGTAGATCCAGAAGCAGCAGATATAGTACTAAATGCAGGAATTCCAACAACAATGATTGGATGGGATCCGTCATTATACGATGCAATGATCGATATAGATAAAATTAATGAAATAGCATCTATAGATACAAAATTTTCAAAATTTACAAATGACATTCAAGTAACTTTAAGGGAGATGATGAAAGAATTACTTGGTCAAGATGCATATGATCTTCCAGACCCTCTGGCTATGTCGGTTTTTTTAGACGAATCAATTGTAAGCCAGTCAGCTGATGCAAATGTAAGAGTAGATACTAGAGATGGTATGACAAGAGGTGGCTGTATTATTGATTATATGAATATTGAACCTGACACTCATAAAACAAGGATTGTCCAAAGATGTCATCCAGATAAATTTTTTGAGTTATTAAAAAGTAGTTTAATTTAATTACTTTTGTTCTTTAGCTTTAGGATTCTTTTTATCTTTTGAAACTTCTTGATCATCTTTAAACAATTCTGAAATTGCCCCGATACTTCCTAATGTTGCAGATAGATCAGCTGGTAAAAATATTTTTGTAGCTTTACCATTTGCTACTTTTTCAAGTGACTCTAAATATTTTATAGCAATTAAGTCATTGGAGGGATCTCCTTCGTGGATTGCTTTAAAAACTTTTTCTATTGCTTCCGCTTCACCCTCTGCAGTAACAACTCTTTCATACTTTTCAGCATCAGCAACTTGCTTAAGTGCTTCAGCTTCACCCTGAGCACTTAGAATTTGTGACTCTCTTTCACCTTCTGCTGTCAAAATTGCAGCTCTTTTTTCACCCTCAGCCTCAGTAACAGCTGCTCTTCTATCTCTTTCAGCTTTCATCACCTTGTTCATTGCATCTTGAACATCTTGAGGAGGATCTATTCTTTGAATCTCAACTCGAACAACTCTTGTGCCCCATTTATCAGTAGCCTCATCAAGTATCAATTTCAACGAAGTATTTATTGTTTCTCTTGATGTAAGAGCAGCGTCTAATTCTAGATCACCAACAACATTTCTTAAGTTTGTCTGTGCTAATTTAGTTGCAGCTGTAATAAAATCTCCAACATTATAAACAAGCTTCTTAGGATCTGTTGGTTCATAGTAAATAACTGCATCAACAGTAATTGTTACATTATCTTTTGTAATTACTTCTTGTGGAGGTACGTCAATGACTTGTTCTCTCATGTCAACAATTATCAATTTTTCAATTCCAGGTATAACGATATTTAGACCCGCGGTAGCTTCACGATTGTACTTTCCAAATCTTTCAACTAAACCTTTTTCAAATGGTCTTAAGATTCTAAATATTCTGAAAGCAATAAATATTAAAAGACCGAATAATATTACACTTCTTACGATTGAGATTATAAATTCCATAATTAGATTCTATTCATTAAAGGGATATACGCTAATTTAGATTAATTATTTGTTTCTTCAGTATCTTTTTCTTCTTGCTCATATCTATTCAATGCAAGTAGAAACATGATAAATAAAATAAGGGATCCTACGAAATATGTGATTGGAATTATCCTAATTTCAAGCGCATTTAAACCGTCAATAGATGATGGAGCCGGGCCTCTTGGTGCATAAAGAATGAATAAAAATGAGTTAATCACTAACCAGCCAAAGGTCGCTGCACCAACAATTAAAAAACCAAGCCTTCTTCCAAGATTTGTTGCATTCAATATAAAAGTTGATCCAAAAAATGACAGTGTAAAGAATACAAAAAGAAAAATTCCTGTAAACGTCAAATTAGACGAAAGCAAAGTTCTCATTATTTCACGCATCTGGTTTCATTCCTCTCAAATAATCTATTACTAATTCTATATCTGACTGAGGTAGTACTGCCCCAAAACCAGGCATTTTTCCTCCACCAACACCGTTGACTCCATAACCTTTACCATTTACAGACCCATTGATAATAAAATCAACGAAATCATCTCTTTCTTTAAACTGTATGTTTACCCTGCCTCCTCTTAAAGCTGGACCTAATCCCCCAGAACCAATTATTTTTGTGTATGCCGCTCCTGCGGAATAACCAGCGGTATGACATCTTGCACAGTAAGCATTAAATATTCCAACTGCTCTTACAGCTTTGTCATAATCTCCATCAAATGTTGAATCTGCGATATCCTGATAGTCGATAAGCCATAATTTCTGATCGTAAGCGTTTTCTAGAAATGCTAAGCCTTTTTCAGCCTCATTAATGAATTTATCGTAACCTTCACTAAGAATACCCAGGTTAATAACACTTGTTTCAAGATCTGATAAGTATCCTCTTACAACTGATCCATCTTTTCTTCCAGGTGTTGACTCGGGTTCATCGGGATTTAGGTTTAATATAGATGTTCCTAATACTTCTGAAATTGTTTCACTGTATGTAGAAATGTCTGTTTCAACAGAATCAAACAACCCATCTTCATCGGTATCGATTCCATTTTGTCTTGCCAAGATTGCCGATACAATTTCAACTGCCTCAACAGCTACAGGAAGCCTTTGAGGAGCAGCTTTAATATTTTCAATTAATTCTTTTTGTTTTTCAATTTCACTTTCAACTTGTAAGTCAGAACTTTCAATTCTTAGCAATGAAGAGTTAATATTTTGCTCAATTGATTGTAATTCTTCATTTTGTGAAATCTGAAAATAGTGTAAATAATCAATTAAGTCATCTAATTGACCATCATTCATAGGACCGCCACCTTTTAATCCCCAAGCAGGCATAGGTGAGTTCGCTCTTCCATAAATAAGCCAATACAAAACTTCATCATCATCATATCTATAAAAAACATTATTGATTGCTGGAGCTACCCAAGTTACACTTACTCCACTCCTTTTTTCGACATATGAGGCAGCTCCTCCACTACCGTCTGCTCCATGACAATTTCCACACCCAAACTCTTCATATAAATGCTTTCCTCTTTCAACAGATACATCATCGAACTCTTCGACAAAGCTTTCTTGTCTGGCTGGTTCACCAAGATAATATAACGGAATCATGATGGTCAATAGTGAAGCAAGAACAACAGCTACTGATAATGTCTTATCAAGATGGGTAGTCTCTAATTCGTCATCAGATAAATAATTTGAAAGATTTCTTGGAACTTTTTTTATTTTTCCAGCACCACGAAAACCTACTGCTGAGAAATAAGCAATTGCACCAATAATTGCCAAAGATATCAATGTTATAAAAAATGAACTATTCATATTTACTCTTCTGTCTCTGCGATTGTTATGCAAGAAAGCCCTTGAGGGTATTTAATTGACATTCCTGCAGCTCTTGGTGATTCGATAATTGATCCTGTATCAATTATAAATTTTCCAGCTGAATTTACGCTGACAATAAATCTATCCAGATTTCTCGGGGCGGGTCCCGCATAATATTCACCTAGCATGTTGTACTTTGAACCATGACAAGGACATTCAAAACCTTGAGACGTGTTACACCAAGGAACCCTGCAACCTAGGTGAACACAGCGTTGATATACAGCAACTAGTCCGTCTGCAATAGTTCCACTATCGGAAAACTGAGATTGACCTTCATCGTTAAATGGCAATACATATGCTCTAGCAGAAGGTATGAATGCAGGAATAACCGAACCATCAGATTGAAAAATTTGATCTTTCAAATCATCTACCCTACCTGCATCAATTTTAGAACCAAATCCTCCAGAAACTTTTGGATAAAAGAAACCAAGCCATGAAATAAGTTGAATACCAGCAAACGCTCCAAAAGTAATTCCAAGAGCTTTACCTAAAAATTGTCTACGGGTCATTCCAGCTTCTTCCTCTGAAATTTCTTCATATATAACTTCTTCTTTTATTGCAATTGAACCGTCAGTGTTAGTATCTTCATCATCTATTTCAGTATCCTCAGATACATTTTCTTCTTCTAGATCTGGCTCATCTGGAGCTAAAAAATTTGTTTCGGATTTATCAACTTTTAATGCTTTTTTATCAAGGTTTTTTTTCCAATTTAATCTCTTTGTTACAGCTCTTGGAGTTCTACCAGTTACTACAGCTGCTATCCCAATAACACCAAATACTCCAATAAATGCTATTGCAATAAAAGAAAGCTCAACAAGAGTCATTCGAAGTGGACCCAGTCAAGCAAATCATCAAACCAAACACCGTCAATCCACGGATATGTCCAGTTCCAACCTGGGCCTCTGAATAAGATACCAATAATACTTAAAGTACCTGCACCAGCCAGAAAAAAGGTCCATAGCATTATTGCATATTTTCTTTTAGATGGCTTATTATCTTTGTTTCTATCAATATATGGGATTGCCATAAATGCAAGAACGCCAATCAAAAGTGGAATCATGACTCCTGCAATTTGTGGATCCCAATATGAAAGCAACTCTTGTAAACCTAAGAAATACCAAGGTGCTTTTGCTGGGTTTGGAGTGATATTAGGATTTGCCTCTTCCAATAAAGGTGCTTGCAAAATTGCACTAATAAAAATTAAGAAAGCTGTCATAGCCATCAACGAAATAAATTCAGGAAGCATTAAATGCGGCCACGTATTAACTTTATCAACTGGTTCTGAAGCGGGTTTTTGAATAGGTTTGGCTTTTACAACAGTCAATAATCTTTGAGTTACTTTTGTTTCAGGTGAAAAATCTACTTCAGCAGGAATTTGTCCATTTGTTTTGCCATTTGTTTTTGTGGGTGCTGGAGCTTCCTTTACAGCGGCTGCTGGAGCAGGTGCTTCCTTAACAGCTGCTGCTGGAGGTGGAGGTGTCTCTTTTACTTCCGCTGCTGGAGGTGGAGGTGTCTCTTTTACTTCTTTTTCTACTGGTGAAACGTCAAGCACTTCAGGCTCTTTCTCAATTTTTGTAGGAGCTGATTCACCTTTCAGTTCTGCCAACGCTTGTTCAACTGTAATACCTAAAGCTTTAGCTCTTGCTTCAGCAGTTCTCAATAATAAATGTTCAGGAATATCAACCATAAAAACCTCTTGCTAAAGGGGACCAGAAATCCCGCCGTCCTTTCTGACTCTCCAGAAATGTATAGCCATAAAAATTACGATAATAAATGGTAAAAACAGAACATGTAAAACATAAAATCTCAATAAAGTTGCTTCTGTTGCTTCTAAACCTGCAAATAATGCAAATTTAACTTGTTGTCCAAATACTGGCGTATAGCCTGCCATATTGCCACCAACTGTAACGGCCCATATTGCTAACTGATCCCAAGGAAGCAAATAACCGGTAAATGAAAGAAGCAATGTTAAGATCAACAAAATTACACCAATCACCCAGTTAAATTCTCTTGGTGCTTTATAGGCGCCGTGATAAAAAACTCTAGACATGTGAAGAAAAACAACTAAAACCATAATATGGGCAGCCCATCTATGCATATTCCTAACAAGAGAACCAAAAGCTATGCTTGTCTGTAAAGTCTGTATATCGACATATGCCATTTCCGTTGGTCTAAAGTAAAACATCAACCAAATACCAGTGATAGTTAAAACTATAAAAGTAAAAAAGCTCAGACCTCCAAGACAAAGAGTGTAGGAAAGTCTAACACCGTGTCTTTTAACTTTTACGGGGTGTAAGTGATATAAAACGTTGTTCATCACAACATATGATCTATTTCTTGGACTGTCTGAATAACCTTTTCTGAATGGAGAACCTGGCCTAAAAATACTTCCCCAAAGCGTACTCTCTTTTAATGAATCACCAAGGCCTGCGCTTATGTCTTTTATACGATCTCTAAATTTAATTTTTTCGTTTTTCATTAAAGTCTTCCATATATATAGCCATGACGATCACTTCTTGCACCTGAGTCTTCATCCCATGGAGACTCATAAACGCCATTTTTAATGGCAGCATCAGCTAAAGATCCTGCAAATTTTCCAAGTGAAATAACCCCTGTTGGGCATCTATCTACACATAATGCACATCTGGTGCATGCTTCTTCATCAACAACAAAGAACCCTGTTTCATTTTCTTCCATACTTGGAGCCTCTACATTTATAGAGTCTTCAATTGCTTCTGTTGATAAATAATGAATACACTTCCAAGGACAAATATCTACGCATCCTTCACATAAAATACACTCTGCTTCGTCTATATGGAGAAACTGTTTTGGTCTTACTCTAGATGAAACCTTTTCAGATTCAACCATTGCTAAATTGTATTTTTTTTCAAACTCAGGCATTTCGATAAGTACTTCTGATTTAGCCATCAGCACCTACCTTCACAACCTCTTTTCCATAATCTGAAATTCTTGTTTTACCTTTTTCCTTTGCTTCATTTATATCTTGAATCAAATAACCAACAACAAAAGCAGTTATCAGAGCACCCATTGATATTCCAACTTGGATAATATCTTTCAAAGCTCCAAGACTCATACCTATTTCATTTCCTAAAAATAGAATTGGAGGGAAATTTATAAATTCTCTTTGGTTGCTCCACTCAAGTGGTCCTTGGGATAAGTTAAGCCACTCTGATGGTAAAACTCCAAAAATTAAAGCAAACTGTACCCAACTCAAAAATGCTAAATAGGTTGCTCTAGCCCAAGTAAGTTCTGATTCTTGCCAGGCCAACATAGCCATGCCGATTAATAAGAATTGACCAGCACCAAATGCAATTAATTGACCGATTGTTTGCATCAGCCATCCTCTTGGCATCCAGTTAAAATAATCAATTACTTCGCCTTCTGGGAACCCAGCAAAGTGTGCAATTATTACACCTATAGTAATACCGCCAACACCGGCAAATATTAAAGCCACACCGATTTTGTATCGATTAACAAATATAAAATTTAACAAGTTTCCCTCAACACGCTATGTACTCAAAAACCTTATACATCTATTCTATCAAGGATTACTGGGATATTATAAATTTTATGTCCCAACTTTTTTCAAAAAATTACTAATTTTATTTGAGGAATTTCTACGGATTAGAAGTACAATCAAATTGAGTACTTACTAATTAAATTAATGAGAATAAAAATTTTTCCGAAAAATGAACAAGCCTTTTCAAAATTCTTTATCGTTTTAACACCATTATTACTTTTATTATTTGGAATTACTGCATTAACAAAAGAGGCATATTTTGTTTTTGCGAATATTCTTCCTCAAAATAATATCCTTAATAGTGGATTTTTAGAAAAATTAAATAATCATATAATTTATTCTTTAATTCTTTCGTTTCTAATTGTATTTTTGACTGTTTATCTCTTACCAAAGACACTTGGAAGAAAATTATTAATATTTCCTATATTCTTTTTAACTTCTTTAGGAGTGATTGGGCTTGAATCTCTTGATCTTTTATTAGCAATCATATTTCCCGAAAATTTCCTTTTTTTTGGAAATATAAGTTTTACTTTATTTTTTAAAATACTAATGCTGTTTGCATTTGTTGGCTTAGTAATACTTAATATACTTGCAAAAAAAGAGCCCTCGCTATTTATCAGTAGTCAATATTTGTTTGGAGCAAGTATTTTTTATTTGATTTCATTAATTATCTACCGAGGAGATTATGTAGTATTTAGTGATAATTTTTTCATCAATGCAATGTATATTTCTACACATATATATGTGGGTTATTCTTTTGTGTTTTTATCACTACTTCATTTCATGATCACAAAGGGAATAAATGGTACTTTATATAGTAAAACACTTGGCTCAATTGGTTTTTGGGGTTTTTTATTTCTTCTTCCATGGACAAATTTCAAATTTTATTTTGGATCTGTTTTGCCTAATTGGATAGAAAATATATCACTTTACCTATCAATAAGTCTCTCTCTCCCATTACTTGCTATTACGGTCAACTTTTTTAGAACTGTGGCATCAAGAAATGATGAAAATAAAATAATCTATGGTCTTGTAAGCTTTTCTTTCGGTATTTTTGTAGTATCTAATATTTTTCAAATCGTTTCATCTTTATCCAACATTATTCCAATATTAAGTCTCACAAATTTTGAAATCGCAATTAGATATGGGTATGTACTTAGTTGTATTTTGATAACAGTCTCATTTATTTATTATTTAATACCGAAAATTTTTGGAAGAGAAATAAAATTCACAAGAATTGAATCTATGACTTCATTTCTTTTGAAACTTGTAGTCTCTGGTACTTTATTTTCAAATGCTTTAATAGGGATTATTTCCGGATATTCATGGAATGCTGGAGCTAACGCAGGAAATCCTACAATTTATGGGGAGGGTTTTAGTTTATTATGGTCATTAATAAGTACTCCGTTGACATTGATTTTATTCTTATCTCTAATTTTACTTTTACCGTTTTTCCTATTCTTTCTTTCAGTTTTAAAAGCTGTCGTAAGCGGTCCAAT
>CACODT010000008.1 GCA_902626065.1 uncultured Candidatus Actinomarina sp. | reverse complement strand
AACTTTAGATGTTACTTCATTAAGTTGTTTATAAAGTTCTAATACGTTTGATTCTTCATTGAACGCTGTCGCAATAATGCTTATTTTTTTCATAGAGCTATTTTATATTTAGGAAAATAGTTTAATTAACTATTTCTTAAATAAATTAATTTATAACTTTCATAGGATGCTCTTTAGTTTGATTTATCACCTTAAGAATCTCCTGTTTTAAACCTTTTTTTTCTTTAAAATTATTTCGGAATGACTTATCTTTGCTTTTGTATAAATCTTTTTGTGAAGAATTATTGTATGATTTAGGGTATTCGATATTGCAATCAAATATTTCTGAAATAATTTCAGCAAGTTCAACAAGATCTATATCAAAATTAGCAGCATCATAAATTTTTGATTCCTTACTTTTTTGGAAATAATCTATCATATTTTCAAATATTAAATACGACCTTTCAACTTTTTTCTTAGAAGTAATAACTATTTTTTTATTTTTCTTAGCTTGGGAAACAAAAGAATTAAATGCATAATTAAATTCGACATTATAATCTCGAGCAATGACTGAGAATATTCTTGCTATATGATAGAGTGATTGATTATTTTCAAAAGATTTTAAAAATTCTATTTCTTGTCTCTTTTTTTGACTTGAATACAGGTTTTCTTTCTTTGTTTCTGACCAATAAACTGCTCCTGAAGAACTGAGAAGTCCTTTTTTAATTGTGTTTTGAGATAAAAATGTTGAAGTTGCATCTATTATTTTATTAGTTTCATTTAAAAAATGTTCTTTTCCTTTGCTCTCAATGTTATTACCAGTTAAAAATGCATAACAATAAAAATAATCAAATGTGTTGTTTTTAATATTCAAAAAATCATTGAAAGAACCTACTTCATATAACTTATTTTTATATTCAATTTTTTTACTTTTTGAAGATATAAGTGTTAATTCATTTTGGGGGTAGTCGTCGATAATTTTTGCAATAGTTGCTTTACCTAACCATCCTGTGGCACCAAAAATTAGACATTTTTTCAAATCTATTTTTATTATAATCTTTTAAACTTATTTATTATTATGAAAAATTCTGATAAAGTTGCTCAAATTCTTGTCGAAAATAATATTAAAGACATTTTTATGGTTACAGGCGGAGCTGCAATGCATCTAAATGATTCTCTTTCAAGAAACACAAACTTAAATGCAACATTTTTTCATCATGAACAGTCATGTGCTATGGCTGCAGATGGTTACTCGAAAGCAAGTGGTAAGGTAAGTGTAATTTGTGTTACTGCAGGTCCTGGTGGAATTAATACCCTAAACGGTGTTTTTGGTGCGTATGGAGACTCGATTCCAATGTTAATTTTATCAGGACAGGTTAGGACTGAAACCCTCAATTTTGATAGTAATCTTAGACAACTTGGAGATCAGGAAGCACCAATAGTAGATATGGTTAAAAAAATAACTAAATATTCTAAAACTATTACTAAAAAAGATGATATTAGTTTTGAACTCAACAAAGCATTAAAAATAATGAATAGTGGAAGAAAAGGGCCTGTATGGATAGATATACCAATTGATGTTCAAGGAGATGAATACATTGAAAAAAATAAATCTAATAATTTCATTCTTAATGAAAACAATAAAAATATAAATTCAAAATTAATTACACTTTCAAAAAAGATAAATGAATCAAAAAGACCAGTTGTATTAGCTGGTGGAGGTGTGTGGTCTTCTAATTCTGTAGAAAATTTTAGAAAATTTATTAAGAAAACAGATCTTCCTGTATTAACTGCATTTAATGGTCATGATTTAATGTGGGAAAACCATGAAAATTTTTACGGTAGAGCAGGAACTTTAGGAGATAGAAGCGGTAACTTAATACTTGAATGTTCTGATTTAATTCTTGTTCTTGGTTCAAGTCTAAACATTAGGCAAATAGGTTATAATTTTGATAATTTTGGAAAAGATAAATTTTTTTGCTATGTTGATATCGATAAATCAGAATTAGTAAAAAAAACTATAGCTAATAATGTTGATCTATCCATTAACACTGATCTCAATAAATTTTTTAATGAATTTAATTGTGAACTGGTAAATAAAGAAAATCACAAAGAGTTTAAAGAGTGGGCAAAAACAATTAAAACCGAATACTCAATAAAAAATGAAGGCTATATCGATACAAAGGAATTAAATCCTTATATCTTTTGTTTAGAGTTATCCGAGCATACTAAAGAGAATGATATTTTTGTAACTGCTAATGCTACTGCAGCAATAGTGCCAAATCAGGCATTACTTTTAAAAAAAAATCAACGTTTTTTTACTAACTCAACCTCCGGGTCGATGGGATATGGCCTTCCTGCAGCAATTGGTTCTGCAATATCGAGTAAAAATAAACGAATCATATGTTTTGAAGGTGACGGAAGCCTTCAAATGAATATTCAAGAACTTGCAACAATTGCCGAATATGATCTAAATATTTTGTTATTTGTTATCTCAAACAATGGTTACCATTCAATAAGACAAACTCAAAACAATTATTTTTCAGACAATTTAATAGGCATTGACTCCACAACAGGACTATCATTTCCAGATTTAAAATCAATTTCTCAAGCACATAAATTGGACTATTTAAAAGTTGATAATTACAACTATAAAAAGTTTCTACATGATTTTAACAAAATTAAATTACCATTAGTTGTAGAACTTAAAATTGATAATAATATTAATTTTCAACCAAGGGTTAAATCTAGGACAGATTCTAAGGGAAACATTGTAAGTTCAAATTTATATGACATGCATCCATACATTGATGATGAAGAAATGAAAAATATCTTGGCAATTAAAAATTCTTAACTCTTATTTATTGTATATTTTAACTACTAAAGCTGTGAATGAGGAGGTTACTGAGTCTATTAATACTTGAAAAGGATAAAACAACAATGCAAGCAACCCAGTATTGTCAAAAAATATTTTATCTTGAAACAATACCATACTTATTGATTGGCCCAAGACAGGTATTGAATTTTTTGAAAATTTTAATCTATTTTGCGTAAGATTTTTTTCAAAATCAGCTGAGTTAAAATGATTAAAATGCCACGGCATACCAATTTGAGAATAATGAGTACCAAAAATTTTTAATAAAGTATTTGTTTTTATATCATGATTGGGAACCTCTACCATAATGCATCCTTCAGGTTCAAGTAAAGTCAGTAATTTTTTTATTATTCTAAAAGGATCTTCAGTATGTTCCAACACATGCCTAAGAACAATCAAATCATATTTTTCGTCTTTACTATAAATGTCATCCAAGTTTATAAATTGGACATTTCTGTAAAATTCATTTTCGTAGTATAAATAATCGGTTGCATATACCTTTAAATTTTGATTAACCAGTTTGAAAGTATATGATAAGTAACCATCTCCAGAACCATAATCTAAAATTTTTTTTCCATCAAATAAATATTCCGAACAGTGTTTAGCAATATACCTTTTTGCTTTATATATCCTTAATTTAGTAAAGATTGAATTCAAGTCAACTTTGCTATCTCTACCACCATGATCATAAATATGTGTGTATGTTTTTATATCTTCGGGAATTTTGTCAATATACTGGGTAAAACAAGTTTTACACTTTAAAATTTTAAATTGGTGTTCGAATGCTTTTTTAAAGTATTTTGTATCGGTAGAATTATTTGAATAACAACTAAAACAATAATATTTTTTAAACCTTAAACCATTATTTTCAACCACTTTATTACTTTAGAGCATGTACTTTAACTTAGCTTTTAGAAAATTAAATAAAAAATGTAAATTAAGAGAGTGGTATGAATGATTTTCTTTCAGTATTTAAATTTATCTTGTCATCAGTGTAAAAAGAATCATCTGTATGATGCGTTGTTGAAATTTCTTCAAAAACTGCACCATCTTTAGTAGAAAAACTATGTTTACTTAAAACTGGAATATGCAAAATATCTCCAGGTTCTAAAATATGTGTTTTGTTATCTAATTTAACATCTAGTTTTCCAGATATCATTAAAAAAGATTCTTCTTTTTTCTTATGGTAGTGCTCTGGATTTTCTTGTCCCGGTAATAAAATAATTACTTTTTTACAATATTGTTTATTAATTAGTGTTATTAAAGTACAGCCACATTTTTTAAATTGTTTAATGCCATAATGATGAGAAATTTCTAGTACGCTATCCTTAAAATGATATACATTTGATTTTTTAAGTAATTCTTTGACCTCGTCCCTAATTGATTCAAGACTTAGTTTGTTGTCGACGATGTCCGTATTTGAGAATGTTATTGGACTACCGGGCTCAATATCTTTAGTAGAAGTAAGTATATTAAATTTTGAAAAATCATTTGCTACATACTGATCGCTTGATGTCGGAATAGCAAAGTAAATATCTTCTTTAGTAAATATTTTTCCTTTTGAAATATTATTTTTGGCATACATTCCTCTTTTTAAACTTTTTAATGCAACGTCTTCTTCTGAAAGATAGTTCTTTCTACCTTCAATAGTTCCTACAATTTTTGTACTTAATAACAAGTTTTGTAACCAAACATCCAGATCGTTTGGAGTTGATGAATAGTCATTTATTTTGAAATTTTTATCTTCATTATTAAGAGCAATATGTTTTTCAAATATTCTTGCACCCTTTGAATAAGCAAGTGCTCCGGTCAAAGCTGATTCATTACCTTCATGTGTTGAAAAACCAATATTAATATCAGGAAATAGATTCCTCATATATTCAATGTATTCAAGATTTAAGTTTTCTATTTTTGTTGGATAGGTGCTTACACAATAATTCAAAGCAAAAGACTTGTCTCTGTTCTTCATAAAGTAATAAAAACGCTTTATTTTTTCTATTGATGCACCACCTACTGATGCGATTATTGGTAGGTTTGTTTTTACAACTGTTTCTAAAAGTGGCCAATCATCCATTGAAGCACTTGCAATTTTTAAAATATCAAAATTATCTTTCACAACTTTTTCAACAGAATCTTCATCAAATGGAGTACACATTAATTTAAAATTATTTAGTTTTGAAAAATCTAATAAAGACTTCCACTCTTCTTCTGTTAATTGTGTGTCTAAAAACCTTCTGACATACTTAATATCTTGGTCAACAAAATCTTTATGAATAAAATTTTCTAAATTTCTATATTGAAACTTAATCGCGAATTCAAATTTGTGTGAATATCTTTTACAAACATCTGAGAAATTTTTAACTATTTCGAATCCATGTTCAATATCTCCATTATGATTGTTTGCCATTTCAAGTACAATAAATGGTTTTTCAAAATTCATCATTTTATTAGTATATCTTCCCAATTTTTAAGTTCTAAGGCTTTGTCGTCAATGTAATAATCAGCTGCGGGTTTATTAAAATATAATTCATGATATTTTACTCCCCATATTTTCAATTGATCTTTTGTAGTTTTTTCCCAGTCTTTTCCGCTTAAAAATCCACGTGCAGTATTAAAAATTATCTTGTGTCCTAAATCATATAACATGTTAATTTTTTTTATAGTTTCCTCAAAAGGTTGTGCATTTGAGTAATCATCTAAATTTATGGAACAAATTGTTCCATCTATATCAAAACAAATTGTTTTTAAGCCATTTGACAATTAAAAATCCAATCACTTTAAGTATATATTCTTATTTAGTTTAAATATCGCTACTTACCAGAGGCTTTATTCAATCAACAGTTTTCCAAAGATGTAAAGAAGCTATCGTTTTATAAGGTGACCACTTCTCAACATATTCATCATATTTTTTCCAGTCACTTTCAGGTTTTACCATAGAAGCATTATTCATCGCTAACCTAAGTCCTGCATCTTTTGAAGAGAATACATCTAATTTACCAATACAAAATATTTCAAACATGTTCAATGACCATGGCCCAATTCCAAAAATTGATAACAAGGTTTGATTAAGCTGTTTATCATTTAAATCTAATAAATCTTTAATATTTTCATTTAAGTAAAGGTCAGAAATCTGTTTAATTGTTTTTGCTTTATTTCTACTTAAACCCAACTTTTTAATTTCTTCTATATTCAAATTTTGAAAGTGTTTTTCATTTAAATAGTCTGCATTAAAATTTTCTCTAATATTTTTAAAAATAGAATCAGCTGCTTTTGTGGATATAAATTGAGAGATAACGATGCCTACAAGCGTATCAAATTGATTTTTTTTATTTGGGTTAAATTCTATATGATCATTGATATCAATTATTTTTTTTAGTTTCTTATCTTTCTGACGTAAATATTCTTCTTCTTTTGAAAATCTCATTAGAGAATTTTATAAATCTAAATTATTTTAAGAACTCTAAGTACTCTAAAGACTACAAAGATTATTACAAGAACAATAGCCCAACCCAATATTATATCTCCCAAATCAGCGTCTACACCTATCTGCTTTGCGCTACCTGCACCTCCAATAAGAGCACAAATGGAATAGCCAAGTACTTTATAAAGTTCTAATTTTTGTTTTTTATCTAAGTTTTTAAATCTATGAAACATATATGTATCTTAATTATTTTAAATGAGTTTAAAGTATTTTAAAGTACGGAATGCGAAATACAAAGTTATAAAAAGAACTCCAAAAGCATAAATAATTTCTCTAATACTTACATCTGGGGGTACATGAAGAACGGCGTACCCTAAAGCAAGTGCAACTCCAAAAAATATCTGAAGCAATTTTTTTCTTTTTTCATTTGGATCTTCTGTTTCTTGAACAGTTTTGAAATTTTTTTTAATGAAAGCATAAATAAGTTCAAAAAGATTCATTATTCAATTATAGAAATTCAATTACAGTTATTTACATTTAAATTATTAAAAAGAGATGAAAATTTACCATCCCCACGGATTTTTATTTTCTTTAATTTTTACTTCAATATTATATGTTCCATCAGCGTTTCTACCCTTGTTATGGATGTATACATATCCATCTTCAAATACCTCTCCAGGTTTTAAAACTACATCTGTTATGTCATAAAATATATAACCATTTAAATCAACAAATTTACTAGGAGACATATCAAGTAATTGAGAAGTGCCACCATCAAAGTATCTAACAAACACTCCTTCTTTATTGTTTTTTAACCACTCAGTATTAATTCGGTTTGCGTAAGGCGAGTTAGACGATATATATTCAATAAAATAACCTTTATTGAACATGCATGACGTAACGTTAATGTCGAATTCTTGCTCTCTAAAATATTGACCAGGTAAATTTAAATGGATAGCTTGAATATTGTTTGAATCAATGCTCAGGTTGTCACCAAGAACAACAGACCTTAATTCGTAATCACTAACCATCAATGAATTTAACCATCCAATTTCAGCTCGAAATGCAGCATTTAGATTTTGAGAGTATGATGCTCTTCCCATTACATCAAAAAGGTCGCCATAACTAGAAAAGAAAAATTCATTGCTAGAGACATCTTTTTCCTGATAATAAGGAATACCATCACTTATCATTGAATTTGCATGAGTACCAATTCCAAAAGTATGAATCAACTCATGTATAAGAGTTCTTTCTAGTGGATTAAGGTATTGGTCTTCGTTACCTTCAGCTTGATTTCCATACTCATCAAAATAAGGAAGTGGAAACCACGACCAAGTATCAGTAAATGTTCTTGGTGGATTGTTTTCATCACCTTCATTTATAATAAGCGGTAAACTTATAACCCATGTATGATCATCCTTAATTTCAACTCCATTAATTGTTGGAGTTGAATATTTAGATGAATTAGCCCATCCTCCATATGTAAAATCGTGATATATCGGGATAAATATTATGACATCATAAACAAGTGGTGATTCAAAAAAATCTTCAATAATGAAATTGACTACATTTTCATTATTTGGCTCACTTCCATCATAAGAATATTTTTTCTTGACCAAGAATGCATTCAAATCAGGCATTCCATATTCATCAAATACCATATCTTGTTCAAGGTTTATTGTTGGAAACACATGACCCTCGTATTTGTATAATCCATTACTCATATAATTAAAATACTCTGTAATCTTATTCCCGGAACCAAAGATCATGTCGTTTATATCCTGTTGTGTAGGAAACATATCTTTAACAGATTGAGGAGTATCAGCGAAAGTTAGAGGAATAACTGCAATATTTCCATATCTATAAGCTGCTTTTGCTTTTACAGGTGCTGGGTGAAAATATTCAATTGATTGAGTTTCATAAATGCATCTATCGTTTTCAAAATTTTCTATAACTTTACTAAAACCTACGTTTTCTTGTATTTGATATTCTGGATAACACGAAACATCTCTAACCTGAGCCCTAAGACCACCCCAGTACTCAATATTTCTCTCTTTGTCATGGTGAAAATAATTATTGCAGTCAGAGCTATCACTAAACTCAGAAAAATCTATAGGTGTAGTGTCTTGAAGTGTTGTGGTTGTAGTGTCTTGAAGTGTTGTGGTTGTAGAGTCTTGAAGTGTTGTGGTTGTAGTGTCTTGAAGTATTATTTCATTATCAGATGATATTTCAGCCAATGAAAGTTCTGATGAATCATTATTTGAACAGGTTGAGAACAATAAAATAAGAACAAGAAAGTTGAGTGCACTTCTATTTTTATCAATCATTTATCTAATTTTTTCATAAGGCAATTCTAACTTCATCGATTTTGTTATCTTTTTTAATTTAAAAATAGAAATTATTTTTTAATATAAGTCAACCGATTACCTAACCGATTTTGTATTTTCACTAATGCTCTTTGAAAAAACCCTTATGGTTATTGGTGGCCAGAGGCAGAATCGAACTGCCGACCCCTTGTTTTTCAGACAAGTGCTCTACCGACTGAGCTATCTGGCCAATTGGCGGGGACGACGGGATTCGAACCCGCGACCTCCTGCGTGACAGGCAGGCGTAAACTCCAGACTTTACCACGCCCCCATATTGATAAATAAATTATAATCTAAAAAAAATTTCTTCGTAATGGAAATTTAATCAATACAATATAAATGATGAATATTATAAGTATTTTAAAATATTTTTTAAGATTTGTTACATTGCAGGGAGTCTTGACAATATTAATAATTTTTTATTTTGATAAGTATCTTATATCAAATACAGAATTTAAAGAATTGATTTATCTCAACTTAGTTGAAGATGTTGAGAGGTTTTTACCATTCTTTAATGTTGAGATTATTACAGTAGATCTTTTTCTATCAATAATGATATTCATTTTTTTAATAATTCTTTATTCAACTAAATTTTATACATATGTAAATGAATTAACTTTTTCACTAAATAGAAATCTGCTAGATGAATTTTTTCAAATATACTTACTTTGGTCTAGTTATCTTTTTGGTATTTTTTACATATTTAGATTTGAAAATGTTTCAAGAGGATATACCTTTATTTTAACTTTTATAGTACCAATAATTTTACTAATTTTTAGAAATCCAGAATTTCTATCTTCTTTGCTTGGCAGATCTGTAACAAATGAAAATTATTTGACAATAAATCTAGATGAAAATTCAAACTTTAGAAATTTGAGAATAATTACATTTAGAAAAAATTTAGGAGATATTTATCAAGAAAATTTAAATGATTCAAATAAAATAATTCAAGATATAGATGAGGTAAACAAATTAAGCAAAGTTAATTTAATCATAATTAATTTAAAAAAGGTTAATAAGGTTGAACCTGCTCTTGAAAAATATCTAATTGAAACCAATAAAAAAGTCTTATTAATTAGTGAAAATAAACCTGAATTTCATACAAAATTTATATACAGACAAGAAATTTTAGAAAATCAATTTTTTACTTACTTTAACAATGACATCCAATATGGATCAAAATATATCATTAAAAGAGGATTGGATATTGTTCTAAGTATATTTGGTATAGTCTTCTTTTCACCAATTATGCTTTTGTTGGGCATTTATATTGTCGTCCTCGATGGCTTTCCTTTTCATGTAAAACAACGAAGGGTTGGTCTTCATGGTGAAATATTCAATATGTATAAATTTAGGACAATGAAAAAAAATTCTCATGAGTTGCGGGAAAAATTAGATTCTCTCAATAAATCAGATGGGCCATTATTCAAAATAGAGAATGATCCAAGAATTCTCAGTAGATTAAATTTTGTAAGAAAATATAGTTTAGATGAACTTTTACAATTTTTTAATGTTGTGAAAGGTGATATGTCGGTTGTTGGGCCAAGACCTCTTTTTGATGATGATACTCAATTGTTTGAATCAAAGTATATGAGAAGACTAAATGTTATGCCTGGTATTACAGGTTTGTTACAAATAAATGAGAGAAATACAGGTGAATTTGAAACTTGGTACAAATATGACATTGAATACATTGATAATTGGACGTTGTTTCTTGATTTTAAAATAATTTTAAAAACCCCATTTGCATTGTTTTCAAAGAAAATTAGAGGTTTGTAGTAATGGTGGGTCGGGTGGGAATCGAACCCACGACCTTGAGCTTAAAAGGCTCCTGCTCTGCCGATTGAGCTACCGACCCTGATACATAATATTACATTATTTAAAATTAAAACTAAGTCATTCTTCTTCATTTGCTTCCGAATTCGTTAAATTTTGAATTTTAGATTTATAACTATCTAAAATTTCAAATAACTCTTCAGACTCCTCAGAAGTTTCAAGTTTTTGGTTTAACTCATTAATCATTTTTTCAAAAAGAATTTTAATTTCATTAACGTTTTCATCAAAATTTTGTTCAAGATTATTAATATCATTCATATTATTTAAAAATTATATATTTGCTTTATCATTAAATTTTAAACTTGGATTTTTAGTAATTCTTTGGTTTGCCCATCTAGCTGGTGGTATTAATCTAAAAAATGGTGGTAGAAAAGGTCTTGTAATTTTTAAAAAATTTAAGTTGAATTTGAGTACTAACCACTTTAATTTCGTCATTTTTATTCCATATATACTCTTAAATTCTTCTGGAAGTGTATGAAAAGCAATGAATGAAATAAAAGGCCAGATTGGTTTGATATGTTTTGGTACAGGTCCCCCAGATATTATATCCTGTACGTCTTTAGCAACATCTGTCATCAATAAGTAATTTTTTTCTTTACTCTTGTTTTTTACCCATTCTTTTAGTTCTTTGTGTGTACTAGGCATACTTTCAATATCAATAAGTACAAGTTTTGCAGACAACATATTTTCTTGATGATATTGATTTTTTTCTTCTTCACTTAATTTTCTTACAGTTTGTTCATAAAAATAAATTGAAGATAATTGAAGGCATGCATGAACCCAGAGTAACTGCTCATGGTCAAGAGCATCATAAATATCTCCGGTAACCTCATCTTCTCCCTTTATAACTTCATGTAGACGATTTATCCTTGTGGCACTTTCATTAGCTTCTTCTTTTGTTCCAAATGTAACTGAGTTCTGTAAAGATAACGTTCTAATTAATCTTTTCCAGGGATCTCTTTGATAAAAAGATGTCTGCCTTGCTCCTGCGGCAATTAATGGATGGGCTGCGTGCATTAATAATGCTCTTGCCCCTCCAAAAAGCACTGTAATTTCTTTATTAACTTTCCACATCATTGATTCTGGACCAAAATATCCTGGATCTCCACTCATATACAAATTTTATCAATCGCATACTTAATTAAAAATTAATTTTTTAATAACTTACAAAATATATAATTATTTTGGATCATGAAATCAGAAATTAATTACGTAACTTATCAGACGTTTCCTGCAAAAACTGCAAATAGTATTCAGACTATTTCAAACATTAAATACTTTGTAAAAAATGGTTACAAAGTAAATCTTTATTTCCCAATGAGAGAAATTACAAGTTCGAACAAACTTGATGATATACAAGAATTTTATCAAATTAATGAAACTTTTGAGGTTCATGGGCTAGATCATAAGCTTCCACATGGAAGGATAAAAATTTTTAAAAAATATGCATTTCACATAAGCCATTATCTTTGGGCCCAAAAAACAATAAATAAGTACTTTAATGTTGATAATGAAAAATTAATTTTTACTCGTTCCGATTGGATTGCATTTTTTGGAGCAAAAAAGGGACATCAAATTATTTTTGAGTGTCATCAGAGATCTAAAGTAAGAGATTTTGTAATTAAAAAAATTGGAACATTTAGTAATGTAAATATTATTTTTTTAAATGATAATTTAAAGAGTCTTTATCCTGAATTAAACAATTCTTATGTTTTGCAAAATGGAGTCGACCATGAACTATTTAAAAATAAAAATCTAAATAAAAGAAAATCAATAGTTTTTGTAGGAAATTTAAGTCGATTTAGTACTTCACGTGGACTTCCAAATTTTTTGAGAACGTATAGCGAAGAAAAAGTTTATAAAGATTATATTTTTGAGATAGTAGGGGGAAATCAAAAAGAAATTGAGGAATTAGAATCTCTTGTCGTAAATTTAAAAATCAATGACCATGTAATATTTCATGGCTACTTGCAAAGAAAAAAATCTATTGAAATAATTGAAAGTTGCTCTATTGGTTTACTCATAAACACAGATGAAAATGAACATTCTACTCAATTTACATCACCCTTAAAATATTTTGAATACTTATATGGAGGATTAAATATTATAGCTTCAGATTTTCCATCTCATAGAAGTCTGCCTTACAACGAGAAAATTTCTTTCTTTGATTTAAATCAAAAACGCAGTCTTTCAGAGGCAATTTTAAATACCTCAAATATTGACAGAGATGATATTTATTTAAAAGAGATAACGATTGACAAGAGAGTTAAAGAAATAATCAAGTTATTTTTTTAGCACGCCTGGAGGGATTCGAACCCCCAACCCTCTGATCCGAAGTCAGATGCTCTATCCAGTTAAGCTACAGGCGCATAAATAGTTTGAAAAAATATATTTAAACATATTTTTATTTATATAATAGTTTCAATAATGGATAGTGTTCGAATATTAAAAACAGAAATGTCGGTCACTAACATTGATGATGTAGCTCAAAAATTACTTTCAAAACAAAATTACTCAGTAGCAATTTGTAATGCGAATACTTTAGTAAGGTGTTACAAAAATATTAGACTTAACAAAATAATTAATTCATTTGATATAAAATGTACAGATGGCTTTCCTGTAGCTAAGGCTTCTAAAATACTTTACAAAAATAACCAAAAAAGAGTTGATGGTTATAAATTATTTTTAAAAACTATTGAAAAAGGCTTGGAGCATGATGTTTCTCACTATTTCTTTGGTAATTCAGAAACAGTTGTTTTGAAGATGATAGATAATATCAAATTAAGACATCCTGAAGTAAATATAAAAGGTTTTACATGTCCACCTCTCTCAGATTATAAAGAACTAGCTAAACAAAAATTTATAAGCGACATAATGATAAAAAAACCTGACATACTTTGGGTTTCCTTGGGTTTCCCTAAACAAGAAAAATTTATCAACCTGATAAGAAAAAATAATGAACTTCAAATAAACATGGTAGGAATTGGCGCAGTTTTTGAATGGGTTGCAGGAACAAAATTAAAAGCTCCTGAATGGGTTGCAAATATTGGATTTGAGTGGGTATTAAGACTTGTTCAAGAGCCAAAAAGATTATTAAGACGTTATTTTGTAGATAATTTTTTATTTATAATCTATTTTATAAAACAATATATTAAAAAATAAATGTACCAACTTACAAAATTAGAAAATAATTTAGAATCTCTGTTATTAGAATTTAATATCTCAGAAAAAATTGACATCCGGTTATCAAAAGATGAATCATATGATTTACAAATAAACAATCTTGTAAAATACCAAAAACATCCCAAAATTAATGAAATTCTAAAAAGATTCAAAAATGAGTTGGGAAACGAATCATTTATTGAAGAATATTCAATTGGAAATAAAAATTTTATAAATATTGAAGTTAACTTACATGAATTTGTAAATTCATTAGAAAATATTCGTAACTTTATAAAAGTTCATAACCCTCAATCAATTATTTTTGATTATGGAGGACCAAATATTGGGAAACCATTGCATGTTGGACATTTGAGGTCATTAAACATAGGTAGAAGCTTATATAATATTAATAAACTAGCAGGTAATAAAGTATTTAGCGATATTCATTTGGGTGACTGGGGAATGCCTATCGCACAAATTATTCAATATGGAATCGAAAATAAAATTGATTTTAAAAAAATTACTATTGAAGAATTAGAGGAAATCTATCCATCTGCATCAGATTTATATTTGAAAAATAGTCAGTTTATGGAATCGGCACAAAGTGTAAATAAAAATTTGAATGACAACAATAAAGATTTAATTAACATTTGGAAAAATATCAAAAGTGTCTCTTTAAAATCTCTTAAATCAACACTGGAGAAACTCTATCACGATTTTGATTTATGGAAAGGAGAAAGCGATGTGAATAGTTTGATACCACCAATGTTAGAAAGCCTTAAAGAAAATAATAAAATTTCTCTAGATGACGGAGCTTACATATCTAATTTAGAAACAGATCCTAAGATATTAATTACAAAATCTGATGGTAGTTATCTTTACCTGACAACAGATTTGGCCACGGTATTAGATAGATTAAAAAATACTATGTTCGATAAAACTTTTTATGTTGTTGATAAAAGGCAGAAGTTACATTTTGAACAACTGTTTTCCTCATTAAAATACTTTGATTTTCCAGATAAAGAATATGCACATATCTCTTTTGGAACTTTAAATGACTCTGAAGGTAACCCATTTAAAACCAGAGAAGGTGGGACAAAAAAATTAATTGATCTTTTTGATGAGACATACAATTACATCGAAAAAATAAATGAGAAATTGGATGAAAACTCTAAACACATACTTACAAATACTGTACTAACTTATAGTGATTTAATCACGAATAGAAATACAGATTATAAATTTGACCTCGAAAAATTTACAAATGTTAACGGAAAAACTGGAATCTATGTCCAATATGCAAATGTGAGAGCTAATAAATTAATAACTGATTCATTATTGGATACATCAGATTTTTCAATTAAAATCTCAAAGCTGGACGATAGTGATAAGAATCTACTTAAATCCTATATAAAATTTGAGTTTTATTTTCAACAAGCAATACAAAATAATGAGCCTCATCATCTAGCTGATTATTTGTATGAATTATCGAGACAGTTTAATGCAATGTATCAAGGAGTTAATATTCTAGAAAATCCAGATAGTGACTTAAAGCACAATAAGTTAATTAATACAAAGTTTTTTCTTATATACTCGAGTTTACTTATGGAATGCCTCGGAATATTACCTGTTAAAAAAATGTAAAAATTATAAAAATATTTGAGAAGACATTACCCAAACAAATAAAGTAAGACTGAATGAAAATTTCTCCGAGAAACCAAATGATCTTGTTAAATTATGCTGTAGAAACAATATCAATGGCACTGTAATAAAACCAGAGAATGATGTAGCCTTACCCAAATCAATAAAATCACTTAAAATTTGATTTGAAGGGCTTAAAAAAAATTGAAAAAAAACTAAAAATAAAAGTGATGTAAATATAACTAAAATTACATTTGTTAATAGATCCTTAAACGAAATATTATAAATTTTAAAAGTATTAAGAAATTCGACAGGTATAAATAAAATAAATAAAGCTATACAAAAAAGTATTAAAAACCAAAACAAACCTTGTGCATTCCATGTAATTATATTTCTTTCAACGAGGCCAGTGGATTCAAGCAATAAATAAACAGAGTAACCAAGAACAAGGGAGCCAAAAGAAAATAGATAAAGTCCGAAAATACTCAAAAAATATTTTTTTTCAAATGAGAAATTAGTTAATCGATTATTTGGATTTTGATAATTCATACTGTCATATATTAATAAAATTTATATTAAAATTAACCTTAATTATGGAATTAATTGATACACCAAATCCAAATGCAAAAAAAATAGATACAGAATTTAATGAAAATGATCTTGCAGATAAATTAAATTCAGTAGATGGAGTGCTATCTGTATTTTTTGGTCCTGGTTTTATTACGATAACAAAATCAGAAGATAAAGAGTGGGATAGAATAACTCAAGATATTAGTAGCATATTTGATAAACTGTAATCATGGAAACATTTAACGAAGATCCAAAACCCGGTAGACTTGTTCTTCCTTTAGTACTTATTGGGATGATTGCTACAACTTACACTTTTATTAATAGAGTTGCAACTAACAACAACTTAGAATTGGAGCCTGTTATGGAAGAAGTTATTGAACCAATTGAAACTGAACCTGTTGAAGAAGAAACAACCACTACAACTACAACTACATTGCCAGACGAGGTTGTAACTTATCTTGAAGAAATCTCATCAGAAAAAATACAATCAATTGATTTGGCTACGAAAGTTTTAGAAGCAAATGATAGGTGGGACAACGAAGAAGTAACTTATCAAGAAGCAAAAGATGAATTTGCAAGCTTTATTGAAGATGCAGAGCAATTTGTATCTACAGTTAATGAGCCTGGGCCTCCCTCAACATTTGCTGGATTGGTAAAAAGCCATGAAGAACTAAAAGCTTTAGTTCAACTTATATACGCTGATTCTCAAGAACTTTTGGAGGGATTGACTTCCTCTGATACAGGAGAGCGTAGAGCTGCAGCATTAGAATCTTTTAACAATAATATAAATCAGTTTCAGCAAAAAATTGAAGAAATTGTTGCTACAAACACCTCTAGCTAATTAGCTAGAAGCTGAAGAGCAAATAGTATCAATCATTACAGTAGCAATTACATAGGGATCTGCATTTGCATTTGGTCTTCTGTCTTCGAGATAGCCTTTTTTGTCAGCTTCAACTTGCCAAGGTATTCTTACTGATGCACCTCTGTCACTAACACCATAGGAAAAAGTATCAAATTTCTGAGTTTCATGATCGCCAGTTAGTCTATCTTCGATTCCGTCTCCATAATTTTGAACATGAAATTCAGCATTTTTTTTAAGTGCCTCACACCCAGCAACTATTGCATCGTATCCTCCGTCTTCTCTCATTTGTTTAGTTGAGAAGTTTGTATGCATGCCGGCACCATTCCAATCACCTTTTACTGGTTTAGGTGTTAATGTTGCGGAAATATTATAGTCTTCAGCAATTCTATATAATAGCCATCTCGCAATCCAGATCTCATCTCCAATATTAGGTGCTCCAACAGGTCCTATTTGAAATTCCCATTGACCAGGCATAACTTCTGCGTTTGTTCCTGATATATTGAGTCCTGCTTCCATACAAGCAGTTGCATGATCTTCAGAGATAGCTCTACCGTACACTTCATCTGCTCCAACCCCACAATAATATCCTCCCTGCGGTGCAGGATATCCAGATGGGGGAAATCCAAGAGGCTGTCCATATTTTAATGAGTCATAAGACTGTTCATAAAATGTATACTCTTGTTCTAAACCAAACAATGGTTCAAACTCTGCAAAATTTTCGGCAGAAGTAACACAAGCAGCTCTAGTATTTGATGCATGTGGGGTCATGTCAACATTTAAAACTTCACACATCACAAGAATGTTGTCTCCACCTCTAATTGGATCTGCAAAAGTAGCAACTGGTTTTAAAACACAGTCAGACTGATCGCCAGTGGCTTGATCAGTACTTGAACCATCGAATCCCCAAATAGGAGGTTCAGTTCCTTGATCCATTATCTTTGTTTTACTTCTTAATTTAGCGGTAGGTGTTTGGCCATCTATCCATATATATTCAGCTTTGATTTTCATTGTTTTTAATACCTCTTTTAATATTATTGTTAATAATGTAGTATCTATTTTAAATATTGGTTACTAAATATTATTAAATATTTGTTTCGAGATTATGGTAAATACTTATATTAACGTTGAAAAAGAGCATGAAAATGTAATTTCATGCCTATATTCTCTTGAATTAAATGCTATTGATTTGTCAAAAATAGCTACACAAAATGAGGTAAGTCTAGTTTGTACATCATTTTCAAGATACGGTGAGACTAAGAAAAATTTATCCGATATTGAGTCAGCATCAAAACCTATACCCGAGTTAATTATTGCCAATGAAGAAGAATTTGAACAAAGCATTGATCTTATTAAAAATCCCAAAATTCAGGTAATTTCAAATACTAGTAATGAAAATGAAGTGAAAGCTAGGTTCATGGCATTACTTGGGAATAGTTCATCTGAAAAAATTGAATTTAATGATCTTATTATAAATTTAAAAACTTACGAAGCACGGGTTGATGACCAATTATTAGATTTAACATTTATGGAATACGAACTGCTCAAATTTTTTGTTGAGAACCAAGAAAATGCATGGTCAAGAGAGGAATTATTAGAGAAGGTTTGGGGATACGATTATTTTGGTGGTGCTAGAACAGTAGATGTCCACGTTAGGAGACTTAGATCAAAACTTGGTGAAACTAGATCAGAATGGATAAAAACAGTTCATTCTGTTGGATACAAATTTAACTAAAGCTATTTCCGCAACCACAGGTTCTTGAAACATTTGGATTATCAATGGAAAATCCTGTCTCCATTAAACCTTCTTTATAATCTAAAGTTGAACCTTTAATATGTTCGAGACTCTGTGAATCAATTCCAATTTCAACACCATCGTAAGATTCGAATATATCATTTTCAAATCTTTCAGTATCAAAAAACATTTCGTAAGAAAGGCCAGAACACCCACCAGGCTTAACACCCATTCTTAGAAAACTATTTTCATTTGATTCTGCAGCTTTGAGTTCAATAAGTTTTTTAACGGCACTATCTGTCGCAAGAACAGATCTTGATGATTTAATTTGTATGTCCATATGCTTATTATATCGCATATTAAATTATTCAAAAAATTTATTATTACATCAAATCATTTTTCTTTAAGATGTATACATGAGTTTTAAATCAAAAAAAGCAGAAATTGATGGAAAATATATCAGTAAATAACCTTATAGATACTGTAAATTCGGATCTACCAAGAGAATTTTTGATCTTCTTAGCTCAAAATATTCTTGAAGATAATAGTAATAAGAATGAGGCAATTGAAAATTTTAAGAGAGAAACATACGAATTTTCATTAAAAGTTCAAAAAAAAGTAATAAATTGTACGGGGACTTTACTTCATACAAACCTAGGTAGAGCTCAAGTCGATATAGGTTTCAGTGGTGAAAGTACGAATATTGAATATGACATATTAAAAAACAAAAGAGGGGAAAGAAATCTTTTTTTAAAAGAATCAATGAATTTACTTTTAGGTTCGGAAAATGTATGTTTTGTCAACAATAATGCATCCTCACTATTTATTACACTTAAAACGCTCAAAGATGAATTCGAGGTAGATTCAGTAATAATTTCAAGAGGAGAAATAATTGAAATTGGAGGTTCTTATAGGCTTCCGGAAATTATACAGGAGACTGGCCTAAAAATGATTGAGGTTGGGACAACAAATAAAACAAGATTGAACGATTATAGAAAAGCCCTTAACCAAAATAAGAAAAGTTTAATATTAAAAGTTCATCGTTCAAACTTTTCCATTAATGGTTTCGTGGAAGAAGTAGATTTAAAAGATTTAAAAATTCTTTCAGATGAAAAGAATAGTATTTTGATACATGATCTTGGAAGCGGTTTAGTCGCAAGTAGAAAATTTTTAAAAAAAGAAAATATTGAGATTCTTGATAATGAACCAACTGTTCAAGAATCTTTAGAGTCTGGTGCCGACTTGGTTATGTTTTCCGGAGATAAATTATTTGGATCCGTTCAATCCGGGATAATCGCCGGAAATAATACTCTGGTTAATTCCATTAAAAATGCACCTTTATTTAGAACTTATCGCTGTTCACCACTAACACTTTTTGAACTTCAAGAAACCGTTAAAAAATATATATCAAAAAATGAAAAAGAGATTCCTTTATGGGAAATGATCTCTATGAGTTATGAGCAACTTGAAAAGAGGCTTGAGAATTTATCAGACAAAATTAAATTAAAACACACTATAGAAAATGATTATTCTTTAATGGGTGGTGGAACATTACCAGACAAATCGATATCATCTCCGGTGTTAAAAATCAACAGATTAGAAAATGAAAATCTAATGAATAAGTTTCTTGAAAATTCAATTCCAATAATACCGAGAATCAATAAAGATAATATAATTATTGATCTGAGAAGTACAAGTGAAAAAAATGATAATGTACTTTTGGAATTTTTTGAATCAGTATGACGGTAATTGCCACTGCTGGACATGTCGACCATGGGAAATCTACGTTTGTTAATTTCTTAACTGAACAGCAAACGGACAGGCTTCCTGAAGAAAAAAAACGTGGCCTTACAATTAATTTAGGATACACACATTTTTCTTACGAAAAAAATACATACTCAATTATCGATGTACCAGGACATAAAGATTTTTTTAAAAATACTATATCTGGATTTTCCAATGTAGATGTTGTTCTATTTATCATTGATTCAGTGCAGAACTGGTCAGAACAATCAGAACAACACTTTCAATCCCTTATATCTTTAAATAAATCGAATTTTATTTTTGTATTCACAAAAATTGATCTTTTAGAAACTGAAGTGAACCAAGAAATTTTACAACATAAAATCGAAAATTATAAAAATATGAACTACATGATTTTAAAGTTCAACAAAAAAACCTCAGACAGAGAAAAGATGCGTAAACAAATTCATGAATTTATTCAATCTTGTACTTTTCCTAAGAAAATACCTTCATTGTGGGTTGATCGTAGTTTTACAATTGACGGTACTGGGAAAGTAATCACTGGTACAGCGAATAAAGGTTTTGATTATGAAAATGTAATCTACAATTTACACAACGAAAAACTTCAAATTAAGGAGGTTCAGAGTAAGCATAAAAAAAATAATGATGAGATTACACAAAAAAGAATCGCATTATCTCTAAAGAAAACAAACAAATTATTTCCAAGAAGGGGCGATCTACTTACCAATAAACCAATTTCTTTTTCAGAAGATTTATTCATTGAATTAAATGACATTGATATAAAGGAATCTTTTTTAAAAGGAACTTTAAGAATTTTTTTTGGAACAGATAATGCACATATTAAAAAAATTAAAATTATTTATTCAGAAAACAACATTTATGCATATTTAAATATTTCTAAAGTTGTCCCAATCCCAGATTTTGAAAATTTACTTATCCAAAACGTTGATAAAAATATTTTTAAGGGTGGTGTATTTTTATTTTTTCTCGCAAAAAATCAAATTAAAGAATTAAACAAAAAATTAAAAAACTTAGATAGAGTTTTTTCTCTTCTTGATATTTTTAATATTGTTGATGAAAAATTTATCGATGCGGGCCAAAATTTTAGAAAAATTAAAGGTTGTTATATAAATGAAAACATTTTTGAAGAAATCAACACCAGTTTAAATGGAGATATTGATTTAATTAATAAATTAGGTGTTGAAGAATACTTCAGAAGCAAATATCAAGTAACTATTGAAGTAATCAAAGAAATTATTAATAAAATTGAAAATTTGTCTGTCTCAAATAATCAATTATTAAAAAAAATGGATAGCCATGAAAATTTAAATTCTCAATATAAAAAGATATGTGAACTTCTTGGACATACACTCGAAGTCAATATCATTGATACAAAAGATTTCAATAGAGATGACTTGAAAGAGCTTTTCTTAATTAAAAGTATTTACAGAGTTAATTCTAAAATAATTATTTCAGACAAACACTTGAATAAACTAATCAAACTCATCGAAAGTTTGCCAAGTGAATTTAAAATTAAAGATTTTAAAGAAGTATCAAAACTCTCTAGAAAATATACAGTCCCTTATCTTGAGTTATTAGACAAACTAGGTGTTACTACAAAGATTGATAAATCTGGAACTAGAAAAAAAATTTAGGAAAAAACTAAATTTCTTTTTCTCTCAACTTCGTTAAGTCCTCCCCATATTCCAAATGGTTCTTCAATTTCTTCGGCTTCTTCCAAACAGTTAACTTTAACCGGACATCCATTACAAACTGCTTTGGCTTTTGCTTCTCTTTTTTCTCTTTCTTCTTTTTTTTCAAATGTTGCGGGAGGGAAGAAAAGATTAGTACTATGTTGTCGACAGAGAGCATTGTATTGCCAGGTTGAAATTTTTATTTCTAACATATTGGAACATTATTTCAAAAAAAATAAATGGCAAAAGGTTTTTTTCGCGAAGTTTTATTGGTTTTTTAGATATATAGGTTTCCATCTTTTTCAAAAAAGGTATACTCTTCTCCTTCTTTGTAAACACTGTTAACTTCTAAACCAACTTTTAATTTCAGATCTTTGAACTTTATTAGACCAGTATCTGCATCTAATTTCTCAATTAATTCACAATTTTTACCCACCAAGGAAGTACCACCACTGGTGTCAGTTGTTAGACGAGACCTAATCACAGTAGGTATTGCTACAAAATAAAATAAAGCTAAAGCTACGGATACAAAAAATAAAAGAAATGTATTCACAGTTATTACATAATTGCTAAACATTACAAAAGAAGAGATAAAAAGAACTATGAAAGCTATTACCCCTAGAAGAGAAAAGTATCCTCTTGAAAGTATTTTTATATACATAAGAAATGAAAATACAAATATTAAGATTCCAAAGTAATTTATACCAAATTCTTGAAAAGGCAGAGTGGAAGATATTACTAAAAGTGAACCTACGACTGCCATTAAACCAGGGCCGATTGCAAATAGCTCCAAGCCAATTAATGCAAATCCCAAAACAAAAAACAAGTACGTAAAAATTGGATTTGAAATAGAAATATAAAATCGTTCGAATAATGATGGTTTAAAAAACTCAATCGACTGTTCAGATATATTAAAATCTATGTTTTCAATAAATGAACCTAAAGTCCCGACTATTAAATAACCATCGTACACACCTTCGAATTCTGAAATAACTATTTTGTTTTCGTTGAAATTACAAAGATTTATTTCACAAAATTTATCCTCAATTGACTTTTCAAAATTCACATTATAGATCTCTACACCAGGAGAAAATCCTATGAATTCAAAATTTTTAAGTAGTTCGTAATTGATAGCAATTTCATATGGTCCAAACCAAACTCCAATTGGAAAATCATGGCTTGATAACAATCTATTTAAATCTATCTCACTTTCACTGCTTCCCTCTTTTGAGCTATATTGAAGAATTAGTAAGTCTTCATCGTTATATTCATTTTGATCAATATGATCTTCTAGAGCATTTACATGTGCACTGGAAAATATTCCTTCAATTTCAAAAATGTTAAGTTGTGCAGATCCAACCACTGCAAAAATTATCGTAGAAATTAAATATGTCATTATTATTTAAAATTACAGAATAGTATGCTTTTAAAACTGTGAAAATTTTAATTTATAGTGACAATCCATGGGTTATTGAATCTATTGAAAAATATATCAATTTTGATTATGAACTGCTTGAAAATGTTGAATTAACTGAATTAAATTATCGAGTAGATTACATTTTTGTTGATATGCAAGTTAAAAACAATGGTGGTCCATCAATAATTAGAGAGCTAAAAAGAGAAAAAATAACAAAAAATATTCCAATAGCGCTTGTTGCGGATAGAGAAGCAGATGAATTTCAAGCAAAAAGAGTTGGTGCCGATTTTTTTGTCGTTAAACCTGTATCAAAAACTAAATTAAATAAATTCTTTAATTTAAATTAAAATCCTCTAGAATCATATATACAAATTGAGTATTAATTTTGACTTCGTTTTATACATAGTATTTTTTATCTGTCTAATTCTATCTGGAATGTTGTCTGGTTCTGAAACAGCAATAACCTCTATACCTAAACAGAAAGTCCATCAGCTAGATGATACTAAAAAAAATAATAGAATTAAAAGAGCCAAAGAGAATATAGAAAAAACAATTGGCGGAATTTTAGTCGGTAATAATTTTGTAAACATATTAATGGCCTCTGTTGCGACGTTAATTTTTGTAAGAAGATTTGGAGAAAGTGCCGGCAGCGCTATAGCAACGATATTTACCACAATAATAGTTTTGATATTTGGTGATATTACTCCAAAAACATTGGCAACAAAACTACCAATAGCATTTCTATCTAGAACAACTTTTTTGGTTGAAATACTTTCAAAAATTTTTGCTCCCTTTACCGAGGGAATAACTAAATTAATTATGAAATTTGCAAAAACATCAGATGAAGACGATGCGGAAGTTACCGAAGCAGACATTCAAGCATTGACGGCACTTGGTGAAATAGAAGGACAAATTTTACCAGCTGAAAGAGAAATAATTAATTCCTTACTTGATTTTTCTGATAGACCTATAAAAGAAATTATGACACCTAGAGTTGATGTTTTATTTCTATCATTACCTATGAATATTGCTGATGTAAAAACTTTAGTTGAGGATAAAAGAATATCAAGAATGCCTGTTTCAAGATCAGAATCTCTTGATGACACTTTTGGAATTGTATATGTAAAAGATTTATTTAATATGAAAGCAAGCTCTAAATCAGTAGAAATAGAAAATTTAGTAAAAGATGTTATCTATTTACCTGAATACACAACTGTTCTATCAGCCTTGAATATTTTACGAGAAAACAAATCTAGTTTTGCCTGTGTTATTGATGAGAATGGTGGGATTGAAGGAGTAATAACTATCAAAGATGTATTGTCTGAGTTTGTAGGCGATCTTCCTGATGAACATGATCAAAGATTTTTAGGAATAAGAAGACTTGGACCAGGTCAATGGACTATTGAGGGTAAAACTGATATAGATGATTTTGAAGAATTTTTTGGACTAGAGCCTAATGATAAAGATATAGCTACTGTAGGTGGTTTGTTCTTGAGTCACTCGGAACAACTTCCTTCAATCGGTGAAAAAATAACTCTTGATGGTTTAGAAATAACTGTGATGGAGATTGATAATAGAAGAATTGATTCAGTTATTGTTAAAAAAATTGCTAAGAAATAATCAAATTCTTTTTACTAAAGTATAAATATGGGTGCATTATGGGCAATGATTTCTTTACTAGCTGTGTGGCTAGTTTATGGGTTAATTGCTTCCATATTCGTAAAAGGCGTTGGCAGTAGAGACGGTCTTAAACTAATTTTTGCAGGCATGATAGGTGGATACGTTGGAGGACAACTTGGTTCATTTATGGATATACCTTCAAATTTATGGTGGATGAGGGAAGTTATTAAATTATTGCTTACAATTGGGAGTTTAAATGTTATTCACAGACTGGGATTTATTAAAAAAAGAGGCCAGCAAACTTAATTTTTAGGTACTCGAGCAGCTTTGAGTAAATTACCATTTTCATCAATGACTCCACACCTTTTAGATAAGAGCTTTGTATTAAAAAGAAATAGATTTTTTTTCCAAATTGCAAGATAGCCATAGCCACCAACAGTATCAAGCCTTTGCAGTGCCTCTGTAAGTGATGATGTATCTTCAGCTATAACAACTGGTAATTCATCATAGATACCATCCCATTCTTCTGAAGATTTTACTTTTCCAGATTTTAATAAATTATCTTTTAAACTACTCATCTTGTATCAACTCAAATACCTGTAAACTTTCTTCTTCAATATTTTCGTTATCAAAGTCTTCTTTACTACCGTATGCTTCAGTTTTCCATTCTATAAGATTATTCATCAATTGATCTTCATCATTTCCGCTAATTTTGAGATCAATTACTGAAAATTGTTTAGGCTCTATTTTAAATAAACTTAGTAAACTTTTTCCATTTGCTGATTTATCACCAACATTAATCTCAACATCACTTTCAAACTGTTGACAAAACTTTACGAATTCACTTCCTGGTCTTGCATGTAATCCTGGGTATATTAATATTTTTAGTTTTTTTGAAACAGGCATTTCAATCTCCTAATTTGGTTAAATAATTATTATACTTTTTATCTTGCATCCAAAAATTTTTATATAAATTTGATCTTCCTAAGTTTAACACTTCATTTTTAAAGTCGTCGAAACCATCTACTTCAGAAAAAGAAAATTCAAACACAATATCTAAAATTTTCTTAAATCCAATTATACTTTTATCATTTTCAATCAAAATATCAAGTGGCTCATGAAATCTCTCTCTGTATGAAAATTTAAGATTTGGATTCCTTGCAACTCTTAATAATTGATCTTCTATTTCACTGTTTGCAAAACGATTATTTATTGTGTCTTTGTACTTTTCTAACAATTTATATTCATCCCCATCAAGTAAAAATACGCTTTCTAGAATTTCTTTTGATATAAGATCTACAAATTCTTTTGCTTCATTATCTTCATATAATTCGTGGATATATTCAAAATGTTTAGATAAACCATAGTATGCAAGACATAAGTGAAGTCCATTCAACATCCATAACTTTTTTTTAAATTCATAATCATAATTACCTTGCTTAATGATGTTTGAGAGCTTGAGAGGAATAGTCTGATTACTATCAAAAACAATCGAACCGTATTCCTCGACAAAAACATCTAAATTATTCTTGGACTGCAAAGGAACAATCTTATCAATGACCACATCTATAAATTTGATATGATCTTGCTGAATATTTGATTCATTTTTTGCATTAGTTGAAGCCCTATATTTATTTTCAAAAGCAATAAAATCTATACCTTTATCAAAATTAATTTTTGAAATTATTTCAACAACATTGTTTAAATACTGAGGTCCGACAGAAGTTGATATGATTTCAATTTCAGATATTAAAGGACCTAATTCATCTAAGCTGTTTAGATCTAAAGCTCGGAAATTTGAAACCTCGATACTTTCCTTGCTGGATCCAATAAAGTTTATTTTATATTTTTTTTTATTATTTAATTTTTCTACAAGTTCAGAATTTACATCAACGAATATTACTTCATAATCATTTTCTTGAAGCACAGGAGCTATAAAGCCTCTACCGATGTTTCCAGCACCAAAATGTAAAGCAAATTTTGGCATCTTAACTACTTAATATTTCAAATAATTTATCTACAGAATTTGTTGTCCAAAGTTTTTGTGCATCCTCTTCAGATTCAAGAGCGTCACTTAATGAAGCTAAAACATTCATGTGCTCATCACTGTTGGCAGCTATCGCAATTATTATGTAAACTTTTTCATCAAGCCAATTTAAGCCATTTGGAATTTGTAAAACACTAATCCCAGTGTGTTTAATATATTTAAAACCATCAGACATTCCGTGTGGTATTGCAACTCCAGCACCTGGTAAATAAGTAGTATATGGGTGCTCCAATACTTTTTCTTTCATTGATTCGATATATTCTTCATCAATATATCCATTATCAAGTAACAATTTACCAGCTAAATCAATACTTTGGTTGAGATCAGTTATATTTTGATCAACCAATATAGCTTCTTTTATTAAGACTGGTTTAGTTGTCATGTAGAGGTTATGGTATTACCTTCTGCCAAATCTTTAATTAATTTGTTTAAAGATGGATCATTCATAAACATAATATATTGAATCACAACAGCATTGTCTGGAGCAGACTGTTTTGCAACACCTGCTAGTCCCTGATGAGTTACAACAATATCACTATCTGCCGGAATTTGCGTTGCTGGTGAATGTACAATTTCAACTTCTACACCCGCTTTTTTTGCTTTTTTAATTAGACTGTTCTTGACCATTAGGCTTGATCCCGCCCCAGCTTCACAAGCTAAACATATCTTTTTAACATCTGCTGCTTCTATTGAGCTCATAATATTCCTTTCAAAAAAAAATTGACTTGGGAGTTTCCTCCCAAGTCAATTATAACTAATTTTTGTTAGTTCTTATACATCAACTCCTGGAATTGAAGTATCAATAGCTTCGTCTACACCAGCGTCAGTTTCTTGAATTGGTCGAGCTCTCAATATGATAGTTCCAACTACTGCAGCTGCAACAGCTCCAATAGCTACACCAATCAATACATTTGCAGGGCCATCTTTAGGCAACATTGCTAAGTAAGCAAAAATACTACCTGGAGATGGAGGACCTACAAGACCAGCGCCTGTAGCTTGCCACCATAGATCAGCAGAAATTCCACCTGCCCACATTGCTACGATCATAATTGGATGACCTAACACGTATGGGAAATAAATTTCGTGAATTCCACCGAAGAAGTGAATGATAATTGAACCTGGTGCTGATTGTTTCCACATTCCAGTTCCTGCAATGTAGTATGCAATAAGCAATCCTAGACCTGGTCCAGGATTTGATTCAAGCATGTAATATATTGACTTTCCTTCTTCAGCTGCTTGAGCTGCTCCAAGAGGTGTCAACACACCATGGTTCACCGCGTTGTTAAGGAACAACACTTTTGCAACTTCAATTGGTATATCTGCAAGAGGAACTAAACCAGCTTCAACTAATCCGCCAGCAAAGTTTCCTAATCCGTCAGCGACTGCTTGGAGAATGTTTGCAAGAAATGAATAAACAAATACTGCAAGTCCCCAACCAAGAATACCTGATGAGAAGTTGTCATATAACATCTCAAAACCTTCCGGTACATTATCACGGAGTCTTGCATCAAGTTCTTTTAGAACTTTAGCTGCTCCGGGTCCAACTAACATGGCACCCAAGAATTGTGGACTGTCTGTACCAACTACAGCTGCCATAGTAACAACTGCACCGATAACTCCACCTCTGTGGCCATATATCATTTTTCCACCGGTATAACCGATTAATAACGGGAGAAGGTTTACAATCATTGGTCCTACCATGTTTGCCAAATCTTCATTTGGTGCCCATCCAGGTCCAATGTATAGGGATGTGATTAATCCCCAAGCGATGAAGGCACCAATGTTAGGAATAACCATTCCTGACGCAGCACCACCAACGCGTTGTATGAATTCTTTCATATTTTTTCAATCCCCCTTTAGATTGATCAATCTGTCACTCTTTGTAACAAATATGCAATATTGGTAATATCACATACTTTAATTATAAAAAATAAAACTACGCGTTTCACATGTCTTCAAAAATTTTTTTATTTAAATTTGTAACTTTGGGGATACTTGGCAGTCATATAGTCCATGTTTTTGCTTATAATTTAAATGAAACAGGAGGTTTAATGGATGTAGAATCAACAATGTTGGCGCTTGGTACAAAAATGCCAATGTTTAATCTTTTAGGTATTGATGAGAAAAATTATACAAATGAAATGTTTGATAACAAAAAAGGGGCTCTTGTTATGTTTATTTGTAATCACTGCCCTTTTGTGAAACATGTAAACGAAGAGATTGTTAACTTAAGCAATGAAATCATGGAACAGGATATTGGAGTAATTGGAATAAATTCAAACGATAGTTCTCAAGAAAAGTATGCAGAAGATAGCATTGATAAGATGAGGGAGTACTCAGATGCCCTAGGCTATGAATTTCCTTATGTTGTTGATGAAGATCAATCAGTTGCAAAAAATTTTACTGCACAATGTACACCCGATTTCTTCCTTTTTGATAGTGATCAAAATCTTATTTATAGAGGACAATTAGATGGCTCGAGACCTGGAAATGACATTCCTACAAATGGTGAAAGTCTTAGGAAAGCTATCAAATCATTATTAGAAAATGAAGGACCGATTTCAGATCAACTTCCAAGTATGGGTTGCAACATCAAATGGAAAATTGGAGAAGAGCCAGATTATTTTTTAAACTTAAAAAACTAATCTAAATCTTGAATTTGTGCAAAGAGTCTTCGAGAACGTCCACAATCAAGTTCAATAAAAAAGAGACGTTGCCACCTTCCTAGAATAATTTCTCCATCTACAACAGGTAATGAAACAGATGTTGAACCAATAATTGAGCCTCTAACATGAGATCGTCCGTTTACATTTTCATCTTCTTGCATGTTCTCAGTTCTTAATTCCCAATCGTCATGCTCAAAATATGAATCTGATGGAACAATGTCTTCTAACTTTCTTTTGAAGTCATTTATGTAACCTGTTTCTGATTCATTAATAATTATTGCTGTTGTCGTGTGAGGAGTTGATAATGTTACAGAACCATGAGCTATCTTTGATCCTGAAACCAACTTTTGAATTTTTTCGGTAAAGTCACAAAATTGGTTTGTCTCTTGCGTATCAAAATGTAAAGCGTATGTTACAGATTTGTTAGATGAGGACTTGTGAAGTTCGACTAAATCAGTCTTTACGACATCTGCTCCAACTCTTTGATTAGGTTTTTTCATAGTAAACTCAAATTTTATAATAACAATTTAAAAATTTAATGAATATTTATTCAGTTATTTTGTGACACCCAATATTTATAAAGTTGATTATCAGTAATATCAAGATTGTCTATAGATATAGGATCGCCTTTTTTTACATCAGAATTAAGAACATTATTTTCAGATATACCGAGTGGTGCAAGATTTTTGGAGTTTTCAACTTTCATGGCTTTTCCATAAATATTATCTCCACCAATAGAGCCAAGATTTGTTCCAGCCTTTAAGTCTTTTTTTGAATGTGCAATTACATCAACATTCCATTTTTTCGCACTTAACTGTGTTTCCTTTTCAACCATTAACTTCATGATTGTTCTTGGAATTTCTAAACTTGTTAAGTGGTAGGGCCTATAAAGTGTCCAGAAAGGACCTTTTCCCATTTTTAAATATTCCATTTCATAATTTACATAATCATCTTCAGAAAATACTATCGCAAAGACACCTGGTGCAATTCCAAATGCAAAGTCTACAACATTTGTATTTTCAAGGATTCCCCCTGATGATTTCGGTACAAAAATAGAGTTAAGTTCCTCATATGTTGAACTTGGGCCATGCATTCCGTCAATATCGATATTGAAATCGAGATAATTTGCTAATGCTGCCATCTCTATCATTGTTTTACTTCCATCAACAAAGCTTGTTAACATATATGGATTCATTTTCTTCACTTTTGCTTCTTTTTCAAGATCTTTTGGTGTCTTAAACACGTCAAAAGGATTGTTTTTACCTTTTCCTATTGCGATTACATCTAGTGAAATTTCTTTTGCAAAATTGTATAATTCTACTGCAGCAACTGGTTCATCTCCGTCCCCAACTGTTACAATACAATCATTTTTTTTGGCTTCATTATTCAAAGCAAGACCAATGGTTGCTTCGGTTTCTACATTTAATAGGATCAGATTTATCTTCCTATTTAAAACTTTAAATGCAACTTCAGCACCTGCAGAAGGGGTACCTGTAGCTTCTATAACAATGTCTAATTCTTGATCATCTAATGAATCAAGGTTTGTTGAAAGTGAAATATCTTTATTTTTTTCATATTTACTTTTTGCTGAGTCAAGCTTTTCTTCATTTTTATCGACTATTAATACTAAATCTGTATCGGGCATTTTATTTATTTGAGTCACTATCCCTTGACCCATTTGTCCTGCTCCAACAAGTGCAACTTTAGTTTTTTTACCCCTTTCATTCACAAAGTTTGTGTATCTATTTAGTAAACTCATTAATTCTCAATCTTTCTTAATTTCAATTTTAAAATCTCTAAATCCTCTTTATATGTGATTTTTAAATTAAGGTCAGACCCTAAAATGACTTTTGATTTAAGTCCTAAAATCTTTGATACTTGTTGGGTAGTATCATGGGAGTTCATTACTTCATCTGCATCATTAAGATATGCTTTTTGTAAAACTTCATATTCGAATATCTGTGGGGTTTGAATCTCTACAAAACTATCTGGTGACAATTCCTTCTTAGAATTATCAAAAAGTTTTGTCTCTATAAAGGGAGAACATGTTCCATGTTTTTTTGCTTCGATAATAAGTTCTTTTAACAGTTCTTCGGGAAGAAAAGATCTGGCACAATCATGAATTGCAACTAAGTCAGTATTGGCTACATGCATTTCTTTTAAAGTATTTAATCCAAAAACTTCACTTTCATGTCTTGTCTTTCCTCCATAAATAATTTCAACTTCTTTTTGAGTATCATATGATTTAAAAATATTTTTAATATTTTCAATGTTATTTTCATTGCAGACAACAACCAAAGATTCAATTTCATCATTATTTAAAAATGTTTCAATTGGAAATCTTATAAGTTCCTTGTCTTCATGTGTGACGAAAAGTTTATCAGATTCAAATCTTTCACTTAAGCCAGCAGCTAATAGTATTCCAAAAACTTTCAATATATTTTTATGATATGAGTTTTCTTAAACTTTGAGAATCTGATGAGGAAAGAATTTCCTCTATTTTTATATTTGATAGATTGTCTTTGGCATGAATTAATGATTTTATTATGTTTGGTCCTTGTGACGGTGCAATACTGAAAACTCTTAAACCAAGAAGATAAAGAATTATTGAAGCATCTCTATCTGATGCCATATCGCCACATACCGATACTTCAATATCATTTTCCATTCCAATTTCAATGACGTTTCGTATCAATTTCAAAACACCAGTATCGAGTGGATCTTGATATTTATTTAAAGATGCTAAACCACGATCAGCTGCATATGTATATTGAATCAAATCATTAGTTCCAATAGAGAAGAAATCAACATGGTTAACATATTGATTTGCATTTAACGCAACTGATGGTGTTTCTACCATTATTCCTAAGGGAGGTGTTTTGACATTCAGTTTTTCTGATTCTTCAAGTACAATTTTTTTTGCTTCTAGAAAATCATCAACAATAGAAACCATTGGAAACATTATTTTTACTTTTTTATTTAAATCCGAATTAAGAATTGAAACTATCTGCTCTCTGAATAAATTTTCTTCTATTAAAGAATATCTAATACCCCTTACACCAAGAAAAGGATTTTCTTCTTTAGGCAAATTAAGATAAGGGACCTGTTTGTCGCCACCGATATCCAGCGTTCTAAAAACAATTGTCTCAGAAAATTTACTACTTAATTTGTTATTTATTTCGATTTGTTCCTCTAAATTTGGTTTTGAAGACTTGTCAATATAAACAAATTCTGATCTAAAGAGCCCAACTGACTTTATTAGTTCATCATTAAAGGCATTTATTTCTTCGTTACTTCCTATGTTTGCTCTCAAATCAATATCTAGAGCTTGAATAGATTCAAGATTATATATTTCTTTAAGTTTATTAGTTTTTGCTAAACCTTCCTCTACTCTTTCTAGGACTTCGGGATTAGGATCAATAAATATTTCCCCAGAATCCCCATCTATTACAACATTTTTATCTTGGTTTAAATCAATTGTTGATATATCGAAATTAATAACACACGGAATGCCTAAATTTTTTGCAACGATTACAGCATGAGATGTTGGACCTGCATTAGAAACTACAAAACCGTTTACTTTTGTAAGGTCTAGAGATGAAGTGTCATTTGGAGTTAAATCATCGGCAAATATGATCACATCTTCGATTAATTTTTTATCAGAGATAACATCCTGCATTGTAAATATAATTTCTTTACCAATAGATATTATATCTTCTGCTCTTTGCCTAAAATATTCATCCTCAAAATTAAGCATTTGATCTGATGTTTCTGTAAATACTTTGTAGATTTCAGATAAATTTTGCTCGTCATTGATCATTTCAGTAATCTCAGGATCATTAAGCAAAAGACGATAGGCACTGAGAACCTCCGCTTCATCTTCCCTATTATCATTTTTTAATCCGTTGATCGAATTTTCATACCTCTCATCCAATATTTTTTGACTTTCCTCAAAACTGAATTTTTTAGGAATAGAGAAATCGATATCATTTTTTATTACGTAAAATTTCCCAAGGCCAATGCCAGGAGATACTCCTGATCCTTTGTAAGTATCCATAGAGTAAAGTTAGTGAAATATTTTTATATTGCAATACTTCTTACTCGTTAAAGATTGTATCTTTGTATTAATGGAAATATTAAAAATCATTATTGATACAAAATATTTTTCTTCAAAAGATATAGAAAATCTTGGGATAATGGAGAATAAATATTTAAGAATTACTGACTTTGCTGACAATTCTGAAGTAAATATTAACACTGAAGAACTTGAAAATTTTGACTGTCTTGTAACAGCAAAAGAATTAAGAAACGCAGTTAAAAAAATCTCAAATGGCTATATCATTGAACATTTAAATAGAGATGATTATAAAAAACTTACTTATCCTCTTTATCTAAAAAGTGAGACATTTATAAATTTCTTAAACGAAAATAAATCAGAATGGAATCTTGTTAAATTCCTAGAGACCCATACTTTTAAAATTACACAGATTTAATTCTTGAATCATAGATTACTTGAGAGATTCCCACAAAAAGAATTAATATAAATCCAATTAATTGGCTTATCGAAATTATCTCATCTAATAATAAAACTCCCAATATCACTCCCGATGTTGGTTCAAGATAAGTGATCGTACTAACAGATAAAGGTTTTATTATTTTTACCACATACCAATATGTTGTTAATCCAATTGCTGTTAAAAAAATTCCAAGAAATAGACTTACACCTATATTTTGAATCATCCATTCAAAGCCTTGGGTAGTAAAGTAGAACATTACAAAACCAGCTGAAATTAATTGTGCAAAGGCAATATTTAATCCTCCAAATTTGTTTGTGTAATGTTCTCCAATTGTTATCAAAAAAGATAAACTTATTGCACTTAATATTCCAAAAATTAGACCACTGATTGATTCGATGGTTCTTACTTCTAACAAAATAATCAAGCCTGTAAATCCTATTAGGATTATCAAAATTTGAATGACTGACAAATTTTTTCCACGGAGCCTTTCAATTATCAATACAAAGATGGGATAAGAAAAGACTAAACCTATTCCTACTGCTACACTATTTCTCTCAATCGATTCGAACATTGTTGCCCAATGTAAAGCAAGTAATGGCCCAAGTATTAATCCAGGTTTAATTAACTCTTTAAAATTTATTTTTTTATTGATAAAAAATAATGACAAGAAAATAGATCCAATGAATGTCCTTATTCCAACAAGACTTAAAGGGCTAATTTCAGTGGTTTTGATAATAATAGGTATAGTGCCCCATGAAATAGCCAAAATTGTTATCGCAGCATAAGCTCCAAAAGTCTTATTCACTAATCTTGTTGTCGTGAATAATTAGAAAATTGTGTATATTCCCTACTAAAGTACAAGTCGACTTTTCCTGTTGATCCAGATCTATGTTTTACAATATTTACTTCTGCAACTCCTGGCGTTTCAGTAGCTGGGTTATAGTAATCATCTCTATAAAGCATCATTACTATATCAGCATCTTGCTCAATGGCCCCCGATTCTCTTAAATCTCCTAATCTAGGTCTTTTATCTTCTCTGGCTTCTGCTGCACGATTCAATTGTGACAAAGCAATAATTGGAACATTTAATTCTCGAGCAAGATTTTTTAAATTTCTACTTATTTCAGCGATTTCTTGCTGTCTGTTATCACCAGACATACCTTGCATCAGTTGAAGGTAGTCAACAACAATAAGATCTAGACCTTTGGATGATTTTAATCTTCTTGATTTGGCTCTAATATCTGTGACTGTTATCACAGATGCATCGTCAAAATATAATGGCATATTATTTACCTTTGATGCAGCTTCGACAACACGAGACCATTTTTCAGGACCAAGTTGGCCTTTTCTTGCATCACCAGATGTCACTTTTGCTTCTGAGAATAATACTCTTTGAACTAACTCCTCTTTGGTCATTTCAAGAGAGAAAAAAGCTGTTATTTTATTTTCTTTTGATACGTTTGTTGCAATATTTAGTGCAAGTGATGATTTACCCATACTTGGTCTTGCAGCAATTACAACTAAATTGCCTTCTTGAAGACCGGCTAAAACCGAATCAAGATCAGCAAAATTAGTTGCTAATCCAGAGAGTCCAGTACCTCTATTTTCAATTTCTTCAATTCTCTCAATTGCATCATTGAGAACATCTGATACTCCAATTAGTCCTTCGCCTATTGCATCATCTGAAGCAGAGAATATTGACTGTTCTGCTTCATCCATTACATTCGAAATATCTTTATCTAACGCATAAGCCAGCAATTCAATTCTTCCACTTGCTTTAAGCAGCTTTCTTCTATTTGAGTGTTCTAAAACAATTTCAATATATCTTTCAAAATTTGCAGAACTTGGTACGTTTTCTATCAATCTAGCGATTGATGATGTCTTTAAGCTTGTTGTATTTTTTTTATCTTTAAAAACTGTCTCTGAAACTGTGACACTATCAATTGGTCTTCCCGAATCGAATAACTCTTTCATTGCATCAAATATTGTTTGATTTGTCGGGCTATAAAAATCAGAGGACTTTACTGACTCCATTAATCTGTTTGCAGCATCTCTTGATAAGAGGGCGCTTCCTAATAATGCCTCTTCTGCTTCAATACTGTTAGGTGGAGACTTTTGGAGTCCTTCTAAATCTCTACTTGATACTGCTTCTGGTCCTGCCATTTTTATGTCTCCGGAACAATTTCAAGGGTTACTTCAAAAGAAACATCTCCACTGAGATTTATAGTTACATTATGTAATCCAATTTCCTTTATTGAATTATCTGCTATCTGATCTTCAGCAATTTTGTAACCTGAAAATTTTTCAATGGCTTCAATTATTGATTCATTTGAAACTGAAGCATACAAAGTTCCCTCATCTGTTGAGTTTGCAGCAATGACAATTTTCGCATCAGCTAAACCTTCTTTTATAGAATTGGCAAGCTCAATGTTCTCTTCAATAGATGCCTGTCTTTTTTGTTGCATTTTTTCTGCTACCAAAATATTTTTCTCGGTAGCTTTAATGCCCAATTTTTGTGGTAATAAGTAATTTCTTGCATAGCCTTTAGCAACTTCAACAACATCACCTTTTTTACCAAGTTTTTTCACATCTTGGTTTAAAATTATTTTCATCTTCTGTTGTAGGATTGCTTGTATGAGCTTGTAGTCACATACGGTAGAAGAGCTAGCTCTCTACCAATTTTTACAAGCCTTGCTATTTTTGCTTGCTCTTGTTTTGTGATTCCAGTTATTAGACTAGACCGAATTTTTCCCCTATCAGATAAAAATTTCTCTAAAAGCTTTACATCTTTGTAAGTAGCATTTTCAATTTGTTCTTTAGTTACTCTTCTTTGTTTTGGTGCTTCATACTTTGAAAGTTTTGGTTTGCTTGATCTATTATTTGATTTACCCATACTATTCCTTAAAATGGTGCTTCATTTTCTTGAAAGTCATCACGTGCTTTCGGTGCCTCGGAAACACTACCTCCTGCAGACATTCTTTCTACATTAGCTCTTGCCCATCTCAAGCTAGGTGCTATCTCATCTATAGCTATATCAACTACTGATCTGTTTTGTCCATCTTGTGTCTCCCAAGATCTATAATTTAATCTACCTACCACGATTACTCTCATTCCTTTTTGAAGAGTTGAGGAAGCATTTTCTGCCATATCATTCCAAACCGTACCTTGAAAGAACATTGGTTCTCCCTCGTCCCAAGAACCGTCAGTATTTCTTTTTCTTTTATTTTGTGCAATTCTTATTTCAGCTAATGTTGCGCCTGAGTCTGTAACTCTTACTTCTGGATCAGCTGTCAAATTTCCAATTATTGTTACTGTGTTGTCTACCATTTCTCTACCTCTAGCTTTCCATCTTTAACACTTTGTGTCTAATGACATCATCAGATATTTTTAGCACTCTATCTAACTCTCCTGGAATAATTCCAGGGCCTTCAAATGAAGTGATAGTATAAATACCTTCGTTGAATGTTTCTATTTGGTAAGCTAACTTTCTTTTCTGCCAGACTCCTTGATCAGAAACAGTTCCACCATTTGAATTAATAAGTTCAGAAATTGTTTTGTGCAGTTCTTCTACTACGCTATCTTCAGCGGTAGGCCTCACGATTGAGACTAAATCATATTTGTTCATATTTCTCCTATGGACACTTGTACGTGGCTTCTTGCGAAGCAGGTACCTATTAATTTAATACTAGAAACAGATTATGACAGAATTTTTTTAACTTCTTTTTTCCACTCTTTTAGGTTTTCTAGTAACGAATCTCCTGCATCATAAGAGTGATCATCTGTAGGAAATTCTCTGTTTTCTATGTCTTTTTTAAAGTTTTTCATAGTTTTGACTACTTTTTCATATTGATTGTCATATCTTTTTACAAATTTTGCATCAATATATTCCTTAGATTTCATACCAAGTAAATCATGATAAACAAGTACTTGACCATCTACATGTACGCCTGCTCCAATTCCAATTGTAGGAATGGCGATTTTTTCAGTAATAGTCTGAGCTACTACTTTTGGAACACCCTCGAGCACAAGCGAAAAACATCCAATCGAATCGAGTAGGATTGCATCTTCTAGTAATTCTTTTGCAAGCTCTAATGTTTTTCCTTGAACTTTATATCCACCCATAATATTTTTAGACTGTGGGGTTAAACCTAAATGTCCCATAACAGGAATTTCAGCATTAATTAAGGCCTTGATCATTTTTTCTCTTTTTCTTCCACCCTCTATTTTCACAGCATCTGCTTTTCCTTCTTGAATAAATCTTGCAGCGTTTTTAATTGTCTCTTCTTCAGAAACGTGATAACTCATATATGGCATATCAGCGACTACAAGTGAATTGGGGTTTGCTCTAGTAACAGCTTTTACATGGTGTAGCATCTCGTCAACTGTGACTGAGAGTGTGTCCTCATAACCGAGAACAACCTGGGCAAGAGAATCACCTACTAAAATTATATCTATTTCAGCATCAGATATTGCTTTTGACGATGGATAGTCGTAAGCCGTCATCATCGATATGATACGATTATTCTTTAAATTAATAATTTTTGGTACAGTTATTTTCATTTTTCTCTCCGCCTTTTGGTCGAAGGATTAATCTAATTTTATACAAGAAAAGTATTAATACAAACAGTTTAAGTTCATCAAATAATTTATGAATTACCACTACATGAAGAAAACTTAATTTTTATTATTAGATAAAGAAGAAAGGAAAAAATGTATTTTAGAATTACAATCCCGGCATTTCATGAAGAAAAGAAAGATGAGGCTGTTTCTTTTGTAAAAGAAAAAGTCATGCCTGAATTTTCGGGAACACCGGGTCTTTTATCCTTAACAGCTGCATTAACTGGAGATACTTCTGGTATAAATATGGCTGCTTGGGATAGTAAGGAAGCAAGTGAAGCAGTTGCTGAAAAAATTCAATCAACGCTTGCTGAAGCTTCTACTTTTATGTCAGCGCCACCTGTCATTTACGAAGGTGAAGCAGTATACGGTAAAATGTACCAGACAATAGCTATTGGGGAAACAAAACCTAGTTTTATGAGACTTGTAGTAGGTGTCGCCAAAGATACAGATGCAGTCCTTAATTTCCTAAAAGAGAAAGTTGAACCAATTTATGAAAGTTCTGAAGGTCTTCAATTAACCGGAGCTATTTTTGATGGAAGCAGTGCTATTAGCTGGAATTTTTGGGATAGCCAAGAACAAATGGATAGTGCTGTAGAAAAATTACAAGCAGCTTTGGATAGTGAGTCAGAAACTGAATTGTTTGATGGGAGTACAGTTGCGTACATGGGTCCTGTGTATGCATTTACTTCATCAATAGACTTTAATGAAGGTGATACGCCAACCTAAATTTAAATGATTAAAAAAGAGCCCCCTTGTGGGCTCTTTTTTTTCTAGAATTAAATAAATAGTAAAAATTTAGGAGGAAAATCTTGTTAACAGCTAAAGAATCTCAACTTGGAAGTTTAATGGCAAAAATTGCTGCGATAGGAACCATCGTGATTTTTGTTGTACAAGCTCTACTAATTGGTCCTGATCAAGTGGGTTATAGTCAACAATATGGAGCAATAGTAGACATAGTCTCGTTTATTCAAACTTTTGGAATTTTATTTACTATATCTCTGACACAAAAATTATTTGGAGATAACAACCCTTATTTCAGAATTGTAAGTGCGATACTTTTTGTCGCTGCGGTGATACAGTTAACCGGGTCTCTATCTCCGACTGGAAATGCAAACAGCGTTTTTGAGACAGTATTAGATACAAATCAAGTTACTGCTGTTACTGGTGTAGGTACTCTTGTGACGTTTATCTTATACGGAATATGGGCACTATGTCTTATTAGTGCAGATGAGAACAACCTTGTACCAAATTGGGGTAGAATTTCTGGACAAGGTGCGGCTTACCTCGTAATAGCTGTCCAAATTGGAAATGTTTTTGGATTAATTCCAGCAGCTGCATTTGTACCTGTATTTTTACTTGGTGGGGTAGTACTTTTCCCAATATTTGTTTGGGGGATAAGCTCAGCTTTTAGTACATCTGGGGAATAAAAATATAAATTTTTCATTTCCTATACTTACTGATAATGAAAAATTTAAAATTTTTGTTTCTAGTATTATTATTTTCATGTATAAATGTGGAAACTTCGAATATGTCTAATAATACGGAAAAAGCATATTTTGGAGGTGGTTGTTTTTGGTGTATGGAACCTCCTTTTGAAGTACTTGATGGTGTGATTGAGGCAACGTCTGGTTATATGGGTGGAGAAACAGAAAATCCTACATATGAAGAGGTAAGTATGGGTAACACCGGTCATGTAGAGGTAGTTGAAATAGAGTTTGATCCAAACATAATTACATATGATGAGTTATTGGATGTTTTTTGGAGAAATATAGATCCAACAGCACTTAATTATCAATTTGCTGACGTTGGCTCACAATATAGAACTGAAATTTTTACGGTGGGTGCTGAACAAATGGAGCAAGCTCTTTCATCAAAACAAAAGCTTGAGGATTCTGGCAAATTTGACAAACCTATTGTCACCGCAATAACAGAGGCACCTACTTTTTATATCGCAGAGGAATACCACCAAGATTTCTATAAGAAACAAAGTGCGCGGTATAAAATTTATGCTGAAGCGAGTGGTAGAAAAGGGTTTCTCGAAGAAACTTGGTCTGAAGACTAATACATAATTGTTTTAGTTAAATGATGAGGTTTCTCATCTCCGTGATATTCAGTCCATAACTTGAAATCTAATTGAGGTATTAAAATTTTTTCATCATCGATTCTATTTTCATTTATTATTTCAGACATTTTTGCGGTGACAAATATAGTTGTTGCCCTCAATTCTATCTCCTCTATTGAATCTTTTTCAATTAATTTACCATCTTGTATTTGTTTTTTTAATTCAGGTACATATTTAGTTATTTCTAAATGCTCAAGTGCAACTGGAAGTATGTAATCAGCAAATGCAGTCATGTTCTCCATGTCTTCAATATGAAAAAGTTGCAAGCCAGAGAGCTCTCTATGCAGTCCCCAAAATGCAAGCTGAGCTAGTTTCAGAAAATAAATTTTATTATCCTCAAATAATGAAAAATCATCAAACCTTGAAAAGTTACCAATTAGTCTTTCAATTAGACCCTCTCCATCTGCGTAAAGCTTTCGTGGACCGTCATTAATAAAATTTATCCAGTCACCCTCGTAATGTTTTACTAATGTTTTTCCAGTTTGATTTAGTACATCTACTTTCTCTTTAATCATGGGCATTGGTATATTCGCTGAAAACAAATTTTGAAATATTTCATCGGAAATTTCAGCCATAAAGTATCCATCTAAAATTGGGACTCCGTTTGAGATCGCTAAATTAATTTGATGTACCATTGCATCAGTATCTGAAAGAGTACTTTTGTCCTCTTTTAAAGCATATTTTGTTGATGTTTCAAAATCAGTAAATGCAAAGTTGAGAGTATTAATTAGCATCGTTTTTCTTATAAAACTATCCACATCATCTAATAAACTTGGATCTTGTTTTATTTCAAAGTCATAGCCTGCAAATTTTATTGACTCTTTACTTAGTTTTTCAAAATCTATTGAAATGTATCTCAAGTTATCTATTACTGGTTGAATTGAGGATAAGACTTTAGAATTCCAATTTATATTCATAGAGAAATCCTAATGGCTTTTGTATGAAAATTTTTTTATACTTTGAAATTATGAATCCAAAAATTTGTGTTGTAGGAAGTGCAAATATTGATCAGATCTCATATGCACAACGTGTACCCCTTGATGGAGAAACGGTTTTTGGAGATTCTTATCAAATGGGATTTGGTGGTAAAGGAGCAAACCAGGCGGTAATGGCAGGTTTGCTTGGTGCAGATACCTATATGATTGCATGTCTTGGGACTGATGTGTATAGAGATATGACGATTGATAATTTTAAAGAAAAAAATGTCAAAACTGATTTTATTCAAATAGTTGATGGATCGAGTGGTGTAGCTCCAATTTGGGTTGACGGTAATGGACAAAATAGAATTATCGTTATATCGGGAGCAAATGATCAGATTGACTCAAAGAAAGCAATTAAATCTCTTGGAGAGATAGGGAATGTTTCATTGATCGTAGGACAAGCAGAGATACCAATGGAGGTAAACTATGAAGTTTTTAAATTCGCAAAAAGAAATAATATTACAACCATATTTAATCCAGCTCCAGGAAGATTATTAGATGAGCAATTTCTTGAAAATGTTGACTGGCTAATACCAAATGAAACTGAATTTGAAATAATTAGTAATACCAATTTAACTAAAGAAAATATTTTGAAATATTCAAATAAAATCAATTCAAAACTAATAGTTACGCTTGGTGAAGAGGGTGCGATTTTTGTAAATGATGACATAATAGAAGAATTCAAAGCTCCAAATGTAGATGTCATTGATACTACAGGTGCTGGTGATGCATTTGTAGGAGCTTTTTCATTTGCTCTATCAGAGAATTATTCAGTTTCTGATGCAATTAATTTTGCAATCAACAAAGCTAGCTTGTCTGTTACTAAAAAAGGAACTCAATCTTCGTATTCGTCATCGGAGTAGCTTTTATTAAACATCCAAAATATCGTATAAATTAAAGCAATTATAAATATATAAATATTGAAATTTTCCAATTCATTTATTTCTAATCCAAAGACTCCATCAACAATTGCAATAACCACCCTTAGCGTTATTCCACAAGCAATCAACCTACCAAAGCTAAATTTTTTCAAAAATGCTATTAAATTTCCTGAATCCATGAGTAAATTATATCTTTAAACTAGACTCTAAAATAATTTTTGTAGCTTTATTTACTGATTCCAGATAATCCTCTTTATTTAGGGCTTCCTGTCTCTTTTGATCTCCATATACGACGAGCAAAGCTCCTGTTCTGACTCTTCTATAACTTCCAACCACAAATAGAGTTGATACTTCCATTTCCGAGCATAAAACACCACCTCTTACCCAAGCATCCCATTTTTGATTAAGCTCATGAGAAACTGGCATTGAGTCTGGATCATGTTGTCCATAAAATGAATCTTTTGATTGGACAACTCCAATATGATATTTTAATTTGCTATCAATTGCAGCTGATTCCAAAGCAGAAACCATATCCGCAGATGGAACAGCTGGAAACTCAATTGGCATATATTGTGGTGATGTACCTTCTTGACGAACAGCTCCGTTTGCTATTACTAGATCACCAATTCTTGTGTGATCTTGCATTGCTCCAGATGTTCCTAATCTAACTAAAGTTTTGGCTCCAATATTTGCTAATTCTTCAATTGCTATTGCAGCTGATGGACATCCTATTCCTGTTGAAGTCACACTTACAGGCCTACCTTTATAGGTACCTGTAACAGTTTTATACTCTCTGTTAAATGCTATTTCTTTTGCATCATCAAAATGTTCGGCAATAAAATCTACTCTACCCGGATCACCTGGAAGAATAACAAAATCAGCAACATCACCTTCTTTTAATTGTATGTGGTATTGCCTTTCTCCATCTAGCATTGATTTTTTTTCTGTCATAAGTTTGATGATATCAACGTATTTGAAGCTGGTCACTAAAAATTTTTTATAAATCTATAGAAAATACAGATAAAACTGATAATTTAATGATATGACTATTCCAGAAATTTCATTTCCTAATGAAGATAAGGATTTCATTAAAAATCCCTACCCTTATTTAAAAGAATTGAGAGAAGAGTATCCAATTCATTATGATAAATCATCTGGATTGAATTTAATTACACAATTTGAAGATGTAAAAGATATTCAAAAAAGTAAAAATTTTATATCTTCAGAGCCTCAGGATTATACAAAAGACGCTGATGAAAAATTAATAAATCCAAAAGATTACGACTATTTTTGGAAAACAGAAGAATTTAACTTATTAAATCTAGAAGGAAACATACACGATGAACTTAGAGGCTTAGTTGCAAAAGCATTTCTAAATAGACAAGTTCAAGAATTGCGACCTTTTATGGAGAATAAATCAAAAGAGCTTCTTGATAAAGTTAATCGTGGTAGTTTTGATCTACTTGCAGATTATGCTCAACCTTATTCGATAGCTGTTATTGGAGAACTTCTTGGAGTACCGAAAGAAGATTATGATAAGTTTCTATATTGGTCTCACGCAATTGTAAAAATGTATGATCTAAAAGTTTCTGACGAAAGCGCAGCGGAAGCTGAATCTGCCGCAAAAGATTTCTATATTTATATGAATAATCTAATTGATGAGAAAAATAAAAATCCACAAAACGATATGATTTCTAGGCTGTCTCAAGTATCTGAAAATAACCAACAACTAACTAAGGATCAAATAATTTGTACCGTAATTTTACTATTAAATGCAGGACATGAAGCAACCGTTAATACTATAGGAAACTCAATTGTTGCACTTTTGTTAAACAATATTTCTACAAAAAACTTAAATCATGATTTTGATATTAAAAAAATCATAGAAGAGCTTATTCGATGGGATAGTCCTCTTCAATTCTTTCAACGATGGGTATTAGAAGACACTGAACTATCCGGAATCAAACTACCTAAAAACTCCAAAATTGCCATGCTTCTCGGTTCTGCAAACAGAGACGAAACTGCTTTTAAAAATCCAGAAAAAATTGATTTTGAAAGAAAGAACCTAAACCATACCAGCTTTGGTGGTGGAGTTCATTTTTGCTTAGGTGCTCATCTGGCAAGATTGGAATTGGAAGTATCACTTGAAAATTTATTTAAAAATGAGATTAATTTAATTAGTGACCCAGAGAGAACAGGTGCCTTTGGTATAAGAGGATTCAAAAAAATTAATGTGTCAATCTAATTTTTATTAAAAAGAAATAATTGATTATGCATAGTGTTTAAATCGTATCTAAACTTCAAACATGGCTGATTCAAAAAAATACGGTATGAACACAAGAGCTCTTCACACAAATAAAAGATTTGAATCACTCAGTGGTGATGTGATGCCACCAATCCACCTATCGACAACATATTTGAACGATATTCCAGGTGAGTCTGATTATTTCTATGGAAGACTTAACAATCCATCAAGAGAATTATTTGAAAGAACTTTGGCTTCGCTGGAGGGAATTGAAAACTATGAAGATCAACATGCTTTTGCAATGGCATCTGGGATGTCAGCAGTAAGCATAATCGCTGAATTAGCAAAGCCTGGTGACAACGTAGTAATTACAAAAGATGTTTATGGAGGAACAACTAACTACTTTTCAAAGATAATAAGAGAACGTGGAGTTGAGGTAAATTTTTGCGATTTCTCAGATCATGAAGCACTTGAGAAATTATTAAATGAGAAAACAAAACTCGCCTGGATTGAATCACCGTCAAATCCATCAATGAATTTATATGATTTACAAAAAATATCAGAAATTGTTCACAAGAACAAAACTTTCCTAGTAGCTGATTGTACGTTTTCAACACCATTTATAACTAGAGCTTTTGAACATGGTGTAGACATTATTATGCACTCAACTACAAAATATATTGGAGGGCATAGTGATACTTTAGGTGGTGCTGTTGTATGTAAAGATAGTGAACTACACGAAGAACTTATGCTTTATCAAAGACAAGGTGGAGCAGTAATGTCTCCTTTCGATTCTTACTTAGTACAAAGAGGTCTTTATACATTAGGTCCGAGAATAAAACTTCATTCAGAAAATGCTCATAAGTTAGCTGAGTATCTTGATAACTCAGAATTCATTAAAGAAGTAAGATATCCCGGACTTGAAAATTATCAAAATCATGAAATTGCAGTCAAGCAGATGGATTATTTTGGAGGAATGCTTAGCTTTTACCTACATGAAAGTATTAATCAAGAAAAATTTTGGAAATCTCTAGATTTATACAAGCTTGCAGTCAGCTTAGGTGGAGTTGAGTCTCTAATTGAACTTCCTTATCTAATGACACATGATAAAGCCCAAGGAACTGAAGCTAGTGCTCCAATTGATTTGATTAGAATATCTGTCGGTCTTGAAAACATTGAGGACTTAATTGAAGACATGGATTCTGCATTAAATGAATCAAAAAAATAAACTAAATAATTTTCTTCCACTCAAAATAGCTGTTTCCTCTGTCCTTGGTTTTTTTACTTTATATATAATTTTTGGATTAGATGGTTGGAGCAGTAGAGCGTCTAACGAGAATGCAATTGGAGAAGTTTCCCGATGGTGTGAAAGAGTAAGTGATGGATTCATGAGAGAACCATCAAATACTCTTGGAAATCTTGGCTTTGTTTTTGTTGGAATTTATATGTTTTATAAACTTTCCCAGGATGCAACATCTGAAAAAGGAATTACAATGTTTGGATCTTCTAGTATTGCTATTTTGTATGCGGGAGCATCAACTTTCTTGGGGCCTGGCTCAATGGCAATGCATGGAACTAATACAGAGTTTGGCTCATGGTTGGATAATCTTTCAATGATTATGTACATAATAATTTTGTGGATATACAACTTAAAAAAATTAATTGGTTTCTCTTCAAAAACTTACTTGATCATCTACGGAATACTTGTCAGTTGGTACGCTTATGATTCTTGGTTTTTGGAAGGCGGGTTTGGTGTTGGGATAAGTCTTTTTGAATTAAGTATTGGTCTTTGGATAGCGACAGAAATAGTTGTAAAATTTCCAAACATTTACGGAAGATTCTCTTCAGGAATATCAGTATTGCTAATTCAACAATTATTTGGAAATCCTGTTGTTGAGTCATTTCAAAACTTTAACGAAAATTGGGAAATGCTTTTTTATTTTGTTCCAGCATTAATACCTAATATTAAGAAAACATCAGATATTAAATATACACCCTGGTTCTTTTTAGGATTTATTTCTTTTTTTGGAGCATTATTAATTTGGGAAACTGGTGTTCCTGATCATCCATGGTGTAACCCTGATTCTTGGTTGCAAGCTCATATGATATGGCATTTACTATGTTCAGCTGCAACATATTCATTTTTTAAACTTTACAGAACTGAAAAATATAAAGTATAAGTATGAATTAAATCCATTTCGTTACATCCTCAACTTTTTTTCTTTTTTTTGAAGGTTGAGGTTTAGGGTAGCCAACAGTTAATACACCAACAATTCTTAAATTTTCTTCTAATTCAAATAGCGATTTTAAATTATCTATCTGGGAAATTTTTCCCGTGGACCAACCTGTTGCTAACCCTATAGATGTTGCAGTAAGTGATATATTTTGGATTGCGCAACACACAGCTCCATAGTTTTCTTCCGAAACAATTGGGTTGTCATCAACCAAACTGTAAACAAAAATTAATACAGGTTTGGTCATTACTGAATTCTTAATAGACAAAACTTGTTCATCCGTTTGCATTTTGCCTGAATCTTTTTCTTTCAAATCAATAATCCCATTAATTATTTTTTCTCTTAGGGATTCATTTTTTTGTATAACTACAAATCTCCACGGTTGGGTATCTCTATGATTTGGAGCCCAAGTCCCTGCGTCTAAAATTGTTTTTATATCTTCTACTGAAACATCTTTATTTTCAAAATTTTTTGTGTTTCTTCTACTTTTAATATTTTCAATTACTTCATTCATTAAAAAATTTAACTCCAAATATCTTCATATTCTTTTATCCATGCTTCTATTAAGTTCCGAGTTTCTGTATAGATTTCGATAGCATGATCTTCTGAGTCATAAAAGTCTCGTTTTGGATCAACAAATGGCTTGTGAACTTTATTTTTCGCATTATTAAAGACTGGACAAATTTCTTTTGCAGAATCACATACTGTAAAAACATAATCAAATTCATCATTAGCGAACTGTTCCACATTTTTTGGAAAATTTTCACTTATATCAACACCAATATCTTGCATGACCTTTACGGCATATGGATTTACAGTTTCAGCAGGGTGAGTCCCGGCTGAACTTACTTCGAAATCAGGATATTTATTTTTGATTAGTCCCTCAGCCATCTGTGATCTACATGAATTTCCAGTACACAGAATTAAAATCTTCATTATTCTATTTTAAATCAAGGGTATTCTTTAATTATGAGTTCTGAAGAAACAAGAGAAAAAAAAGTTACAAGAACACTAGAAAAAGTAGTTATGACATTTATGTATTTACTTTTTGGATTCATGTTTTTAGGAGTAGCATTTAGTCAGGAACTTTCAGGCCTTTTTGTAGTTGTACCCCTTGGTGCCCTCAGCATCGGTTTAACAAAATGGGGTTTAAAATGGCAGAATGATCGTTACCTAAGGTCTGCAAAAAATGTTGATGACATTCAAGAACTATCTAAAAAAATAGATGATATTCATATAAGATTAAATAGACTTGAGTCAGAATGATTTCTCTTGAACTTTTAGCAAAACATATGGCTTGGGCAAACCAAGAGATCTACAAAGAGATAAAAAAACTTGACCCAGAAGTGCTAAATTATTACGTCGTTGATAGAGAATGGACCGTCAGAACAATAATGGTTCATATTGTTACTGCATCTTATTTATACAGCCAAAGACTGCAAGAAAAACCATTTTCTAAAATCGAATTTGATATAGAAGATACAAATTTAATTGATAATCTACTTTCTGCACTTGAGAGTATTGATAGAGATTTAATTGAACAAGTTTATAAAGATGATAAAGAGGTCACTTTTGAGACATCAAAAGGTGAAAGATCAGAAAAAATCTCTGTCATATTATCAATGATGATATTTCATGCAACAGAACATAGAGCTCAAATAGTTGCGGCCTTAGATAAAAACGATGAGAGAAGTATCAATCTAGACGAATATAGTATATTTGGATATCTTCGCGAAAATAGTTAAATAGTTTCATTATTCACCCATTTCTCATATTCCGGCAACGTATAAGTTGGTTTTAAAGTAGTAATTTTTGGAAGTTCATAAGTATGTTGCTCTTTTATTGTTTCTATAAGCTGTTCATGTAGCGATTCTTTAGAGTAAAGACTGATTTCATATTCAAAATCTTGCTGAATCTTTTTATCCCATTTATAGATAGATTTAACTTTGTGAAAGGTTCCACATGCAATAAGTTGTTTACTTATTAAATATTTAGTTAATTCTTGTGCATCTTCCTCCGATCCAATTGTTGTTTGAATGATTATCACAAGATGCCTTTCATGCCTATTTTATCTAAAGTATAATTCCACAATTTTTCTCTCTCTTCAAGGTTGTAGGCAAGTTTATTTGCTTTATATGTTGATGGCTTTCCATACTGATGGATTATTTTTGGTGCATAAACTTTTTCTTTTTTTAATTCTGATGTGATACTTCCTTCAATTACAGGGGCTACGCCCGTAGATACATCTGACTTAAATTTATCAATTATTTTGTAGCTTAGGCTCGGATTACTTCTTCGATATAGTCTTGATCTCGTAACTCCAGGATGAGCAACTACAACGTCTGTTTCGAGATTACTGATTTTCTTATCAAGCTCAAAAGAAAACATTGTTCTGTAAAGATTTGAGTAGTTATACCAAGTCCATGGGCTATAAATTAATTCGTCCTCCAAATCTTCATATCTCATTTCTTTAATAAAATACATTGCGATACTTGAAATTTGGACAATCCTTGAGTTCACTACATTTTTCATTAGTTCCAACATTTTTAAAGTTAAGTATGTCGAACCAAAATAGTTAGTAGCCAAGGTGGATTCAAGTCCTTCTTTAGTCTTTGAAAAAGGTACATACATTATTCCAGCATTACTGTAAAAAATATCAACGTTCGTAAAATCATTTTTTAATTTATTAAAAAAATTATCAAGACTTTTATAGTCGGTCATGTCTACTTGTAAAAATTTGGAGTTTTTGCCAATCTCTTTTTCAGCAGCTATTCCTTTTTCTTCATCTCTACAACCCAAAACTACAAAATATCCTTTACTTTCATATATTTTTGCAGCAGCATATCCAATTCCTGAATTTGCACCCGTGATTACGACAACCTTATCCATGTAATTTGATTGTAATTCCTGAGGTGCTTTAATTTATACTATGTATTATCTAATTGTCTTTGTTGCAGTCATTCTTGTACTTAGATTATTTAATCTACTTCCCAAATTATCAAATAAATTTTGGAGATACGTTGACTATACAATTGCTGGTGTAGCTTTTATATTATTTTTATTGAGAATTCCTCCATTTTTTTCTGGAATAGTTTTAAGTGGAGTTACTTATTACGCTTATAAAAAGGGTTTTTTTGATAAATATCGTTAAGATCTATTTATTCATAATATTTATCATTTTTTATCAACCAATTAATTCCCAGTACAGCTCCAATCATACCTATGAAAATAGATAGGTTAGGAAACCAACCTATTAATAGAATTGAACCAATAATTACTAAAAAAATTACTAACAAATTAATCTTTCTCTGGTTTTAAAAATGTTTTATTTCTTCCCTGAACCATGTGATATATATCCATTAATGCATTTTTATCGTTTTCAAGGGAATCTGTAAGATTATATTCTCCCATTAATTCAAATCTTCTATTTTTATAATCAATTTTTGTGGGAACAATAATTGCATCAAGTTCTTTCCCTATATAATAAAAACCACTTTTTATTGTTTTGTTTGTATTCATTTCTCCTTCAACAGTTAGGTATAAAATAAATTTATCTTTTGTATTTAATTCCTGAATTACTTGTTGAGTTACTCCTGTAGATTTTGTTCTCCAGACAGGTATTCCACCGAAATTTATCATTATTTTTTTTTGTATCGAACCTAATGGATGTGGAACTCCTAACTTATCTGGATTCTTTTTAAATGGGATCGGTATAACGATTCTTGTAAACATAGATATTGATCCTAAAAAATAAAATTTAAGATCAGAGGCTAAACAAACAAAAAATGCGTAAATACTATCAAAAGTAGAAGAGTGTGGAGCTGAGGCAATAATTATTTTTTTACTATCTGGAAGATCACCAACAATATTCCAATTTATTAGTTTTAAAATTAATCTTCCTAAGGGTCCTAATATTAACCTTTTTTTCACTGGATGATTTTCAGTTATTCTTATGTCTTTCATAAATTAATTAGAATTGTAATAATGAAAAGTAAGTTATTATTAAGTCTTTTATTTATTCTTATATTCATTCTTTGCGGAGGACAAGAAAATCAGCAGACAGATGTATATATTATTGATTATCAAGCTGATGAAATAGATGTTGATAGGCTAGTGTCTTGTTTGATTTCCAAAGGTTGGAATAATGTTCCAAAAATAGAAGGAATGGACAATACAGTACAGTTAATATTTGATGAGCCATGGGATGGTGAACTGTATGACTCATTAGCAGATGAGTGCGAGGATGAATTTAAAAAAGAAGATGAAGGTTCAGAAGCAGTAGTAAAACCAAAAACAGAAGAAACTTTACAAGATAACCTTAGCTTAAATTCTGGACTTTGGGAGCTCCCGGGAGTTGAATGGATAGAATTTGATTTCAATACTGAATATATTCTCTGTGATGATGCTGATGGGTACTGTGCTGGATGGGAAGAGAGTGCTTCAAAAGAATGTAAAGATAATTATATTTTCAAGCGAGACCTTACCCAGGAAGAAAAGGAAAATAATTGGAAATATGAAGGGTGTATTTATCAAATGGTGTTTAAACCATTTAATCCATTGAAAATTGATAGGACACCAACTTCACCAACAGAAGAGCAAAAAGAAAATGCAAATAGATTGAGAGAGTACGGGTGGAATCAAGAATTAACGATAGAAATTTCTTTTAAAGTTGCGGAAGACATTCCATCAGAAATTGTTGAAGCATCAAAAGATGGTATGTATAAGGCTATTGAAAAAATTGGTCATTATGGTCCTATGAGAGTTTATTACATAGGGAATAATGTTGATATTATTGACGATTTAATTTTAGATTTTTGTGAATTTAATTATCCAGATGAACCTGTTGAACGATGTCTAGATGACCAAGGTCAAGGAATGAGAGAGATGGCTTATATATATCCAGGAGGAAATGGGTTTGCTCAACATTCATGGCACACCGAAAAACCTGTGCAATCATTTGTTCATAATCCATCTGCTGGCGATAATAACCAGTTTTTATACGAGCTTGATCATGACAGAATGGTTAACGCTCATGAATATTTTCATGTTTATCAAGAAGCCCATGTTCTATATAGACCAAGCTGGATTGGTTTTGGCTGGGATTTACCTAGATGGGTTGGTGAGGGTAGTGCTGTCTTTTTTGAACTCGTCCTTGGTGAAGAGAATGGATGGGTGAATAGAAATGAAAGAATTAAAGAATCTTTAAACACTATTGCCGAACATAGAGTAAGATTCCCTGGATTATCAATTGGTGACACCGATTCAGAAGAACAGGTTGAAAGAGTAAATCAGTATTGTTTTCAAATGTGTCTAGGGGGTCTTCAGTACGAATTTGGTCATATTGCATTTGAACTTTTAGCAAAAAAAACATCGTCTGATGCAATAATTTTTGATTTCTGGCCTATAGCTGCTGAGTATGGTTGGTATGAAGCTTTTAATCAGGTATTTTCTATGACCACTGAAGAGTTTTATGAAGAGTATGAGAATTTCTTACGATTACCTTTTAACGAACAAATAAATCAGCTATCTAATTAATTTATTTTTCAACTCCATCATTACAGTAACTCCAAGGTTCAGTTGGATAATATCTTGAATACAACTCATACATTTCTGGATTATATTCTTTTATATTGTCTCTGGTTCCATACTTGAGATCAGGATTATTACTTATAATAAAATTTTCTGTATTTATTGCAAAAAACTCTCCGATCATATCGCTTAATGGGACTCCTTCTGCAATAGCTTGGGCTCCTTCTTCCCAGTCTCCATTCTCAATAGATTCTTCTGCTAATTTGTAAATGTTTTCATAAAAATATATTTCATTTATTGATTCGAAAACAATGTGGTTTAGTGTGTGAGCCATTTCGTGGATTAGTGGATCTCCACTGTCATCTCTATTCCCTTCGTAACAAAACCATCCGGCATTTGCTGTCATAGAGACATCAGTACTCATCATGGCAAAACCCCCTATTTCTCCATGATCTTTATATTCTGGCAGCACGGAGCTATCGCCATCTGGACCAAATAATGATACTCTTACCAAATTGTCTTTTAAAATTTCATGAAAGTCTGGTCTTGCAGATAATTGATACTCTAATGATCTTCTTCCAGCTAAGATTGCCTCATCAGGAACATCTGGTCCGGCGACAATAATAACACCTGAAGTTGTCGTATATTTTGTATAAAATTCTAATCCTTGGGGACTAGGTGCTTCTATTACTTCTGGTCCAGTTTCAATATAAGGAAAAGGTTCCCAATTTGAGGCGAAAGCAAGTAACTCATTACTTCGACCCATTAATTCAGCATGTAAAATGGTTACATTCCTTAAACCTTTATCATTTTCATAAGCAAAACAGAGAGCATCGGCAAACTCCTCAAATTTTTCCCATGTAATTCCAATATTATTTTCAAAAGGGTTGATAACATCAAACTCTTCGGGGATTATTTCCGATGATATCTTTACAGCTTCGTTGAATGTCCAGGTTTGAAATGGTCCGTTTTGAGCACCTGATGGATGGTTATAAATTGACTCTCTTTGCAAAATGTCAATATCATCACCTAAAATAAAAAAATATTCTTCTGCTTCGATCGTTGAAGCATTTGCAAATATTTCACACTTGTCTCTGAGTTTAGAAATCTTATCAGATTTTTCATTATTAGTTTCTGACTGAGTGGATGATTCAGAAACTTGAGTTTCCGTATTTTCTATTTTGTCTTCCTGAGAGGTAGTGATTATTTGATTATCTGATTCTTCATTGCCTCCACACACTGAGAGAGTTAGAGAAAGGAATATTATTAATATTGTTTTTTTCATTGTTTAAGGATAGTACAGTTTACCAGTTCCGTCTTCAGCTGTAGGAACTACAATTTTTCTTTCCTCCTCTGAAAGATATATCCATGAATCAAAATCTGCAAAAAATTCATCTTTTGTCATACCAAATGTATTAGTGAAAACAAGTTCTGGATCACCCAATACTTTTAATTCTGGATAATAAACATTTTCAAAAATATAAGGATCATTTACTTTATGAGCTAGATAAGCAGCTGCCCAAGCCCCCCATCCATAAACAGCCTGACTACATGGATCTCTATAAGTTATCTCTCTTATAGACTTACCTGGACATTGCTCCATTGCTCTTTGTCCATCAAAGTATTGATTATTTAATTCTTGTAATAAATCTCCATGTATGTTTTTTAGATTACCGATCTTATACTGCTCTTCTAAAATCGTTTTTTCTTTAAATACTGCCGTTCCCTCTTGAAGCCAGGTCCCCCCAACAAGATAGTCAATTGAATCAAAATCAAATTTACATGTTGATCGAACATCTTTATCCGAACAATTGTAAAAATCCATATGTGCCATCTGAAATACGTGCCAATATTCATGAAATACTCCACCAAATTCTTGATTGTATCCCTCACCATTTTCAACTTCGAACCCGATTGGTTTTGACCAAACAAGCAAATGGTATCTCTGTTCGAATTGTCCATTATGACCTTTATTACCACTAGCTTGAAATCCTCTTTGTTCGGTTTCAAGACCACTTCGGAGGTACTCCGAAAAATATCTTTCATCAATAAAATTCATACAGTCGTCGAAATCTCGAAAATTTAGATAAAGGTCATTTGAATCAAAATTTCCTGCATTTTCTCGATTAGTGCAGAAAAGATTAGATAAATTGTCTTTTTCATTCTCATCAGTTCCAACAAAATAAACTTCTACTGGATATTTACCAAGCTTTTCTTGAATTATTGAAAAGGCATACTCTACTCGGCCATGAACCTCGGTTGGTATATCTCCAGCAAAATAAAGCTTTGCTGGATAATCAACCAAAGTCATGTGATCTATTATTTCTTCTTCATTTTGAGAAACTTC
>CACODT010000007.1 GCA_902626065.1 uncultured Candidatus Actinomarina sp. | reverse complement strand
GCAGCTAGATTAAAGAAACCTGATTTGATTATGGGTAATGTTTTTGGATCTAATTTATTTAATATTGGTCTCGTTGGGGGATCCGCAATTATATTTGAACCTGGCGAAATTAGCTCAAATATTGACTATCAAATGTTTCTGATGTATTTTGTATCTTTTCTTGCAGTGCTTTTAACAAGATACGTTATAAAAAGAAATATTCCTGTGGGGATTCTTTTTATTACTGCTTATTTTGGATTTATTTTTAGCTTATTTTAAATTTTTATTTTTCTGAAAATACAAAAATCCCAATAATGCCAACAACAAACCTCCAACTTGATTCCAAGTAAATGAACCAATTGTTGCGTCACCCATACCGAATCTCAATGTATCTAAAATCGATCTTTGTACTCCGTACCAAATCGCCCATAATCCCATCCAGGAACCAGGTCCAAATTGGTAACGTTTTTTTAAATTCATAAATACATAAAAAACTACTAATGCCAATAGCATGTCATACATTGCTACATGATGATAGGTTCCACATGTTGTAAGCGGCTCTGCACACTCAAGACCATTATGTTGTGGAGCAACATCGTATCCAGGTAATATTTCATAGCCTAAAAAAAAGTTTGTTTTTCTTCCTAGATGTTCGACTATCGCCAAATCGCCAATACGTCCAATTACAGTTCCTAGTATTAATCCAGTTGCTGCATAATCACCATATCTTTTAAAGCTTTCTTTTCCAACTATTTGAATTCTGTAGAAAGCAGCAATTATACCGCCTGCCATTCCTCCCATAATTGAATAGCTACCAGCTAATGTAAAAATATCATCCAGACCATAGCCGGTTTCGCCTATGTGAGCAGGTATTGTAAAAAATCTCGCACCTAATATTGCACCAAAGATTGCCCATGTTAAACCATCTGAAAAAAGTTCTGAATTGGCTCCATCTTTTTCAGCTAGCTTAATAGCGTGATTTGCTCCAAAATAAAATCCAATTGCAGCAAAAACACCGTGTAATGAAAAAAATACTGGTCCAATCTTTGTTATGGGAATTGGAGGGTAAGTTATAGATAGAAATGAATCAATCAATTTAAATATTCCTTAATGTCCAAAATACATCTGCCACAATACTTATGAATATAACAGCCAAGTAGGTGTTAGAAAATACAAAATAATTTAATGGTTTTATTTTTCCTGTATACAAATTAAATGCTTTGTACATTAAATTAATACCAAAAAATATTGATACGAATAGATAAACAATGCCCAATTGAAGAATTGGTGCGGCCACTAAGGATATCAATACAGTTGAACAACTGTAAATTCCAATAAAGATACATGTCCTTTTATAACTCTCTTGGATTGGCAGCATTGGAAATTGTGCATTCTTGTAATCAGATTTATTCTCAATCGATAGTGCCCAAAAATGGGCTGGAGTCCACATGAAAACAAGTAAGAATAATACCCAAGGTCCTGTTTCAAGTTCTGTACCCGTAGCCGTCCAACCAATTAAGACTGGAGCTGCTCCGGAGGCTCCTCCAATAACAATATTCTGGTTAGTTCTGGGCTTGAGAATCAATGTATATATAAAAACATAAAAGAGGTTTGCAGCTATTGCAATATAAGATGAAAGCGGAGTTGCTAAAAAATATAAAATTAAAAAACCGACTAAGCCTGTAAAAATAGAATAGAGCACTCCATTTGCTTTAGTAACCTCACCTGTGACAATCGGCCTATCGGCAGTTCTCTTCATGAGTCTATCTGTTTCTACTTCGAATACTTGATTCATAACATTTGCACTAATTGCCAATAAAGTTCCACCAATTAATGTGTAAATTACCAGAGATATTGGAGGCATGCCGTATATCGAAATAACCATGGAGGGTACAGTTGTTACTAGCAATAGCTCTATGACTCGTAATTTTGAAAGCTTAAGATAGCTTTTTATATATGAGGCTTCATTTGACTTCATATTGATATAGTAATGAGGGCCAGACTTTAACTTATAATTACCCTATTTGGGGTCTAGACGCTATTCTTAATAATTGACTAGATAATTTATGCGTATAAAGAAATTTTTAAAACCAAAACACTTTATGCTATGCAGTTTTTTATTTATCACTGCATGTATTGAAAATGCTCCATTAGACTCACTTAGCCCTGCTGGTCCATATGCGAGAACAATTGATGAATTATTTTGGTTAACATTTTGGATTGCAGTTGTTATTTTCTTCATAGTCCAAGGGGCATTACTATTTTCTGTATTTTACTTTAAAGATTCGCCTGAAAAGCCTGAGCCTAAGCAAATCCACGGAAATAGTGTTCTAGAAATTATTTGGACAGTGATCCCAGTAATAATTTTGGCATCTATTGCTGTGCCTACTGTAAGAACTATTTTTGATTTAGCAAGGGAACCTGAAAATGCATTGAAAATTGAAGTGATAGGACACCAATGGTGGTTTGAGTATAAATATCCTGATTATGGAATAACAACGGCAAATGTACTTGTTATTCCAGAAGACACTCCAATTAGATTAGAAATGTGGTCAAACGATGTTCTTCACAATTATTGGGTTCCAAAATTGAACGGAAAGAGATACTTGGTACCTGGACAAAAGACTTATCTAAATTTACATGCTGATAATGCTGAAGAATTTTGGGCGCAATGTGGAGAGTATTGTGGTCTCAGTCATTCAAAAATGAGAGGTAGGGTTTTATCACTTTCACAATCTGATTTCGATGCTTGGGTAATTAACGAACAAAAAAATGCAGCAAACGATCTTGATCAAGAATCTTTAGCTTATGAAGGACAACAAGTTTATTTGAATGCCGGCTGCACGCAGTGCCACGTCATTGGTGGTGTTTGGGATGTACAGGGTGAAAGAATTGCGCCAAATTTAACTCATTTTGCAATTAGAAATGTCTTTGCAGGAGCTGCTCTAAAAAATAATGCAGAAAATCTTACAGAATGGCTGGCAAATCCAGCAAAGATAAAACCAGGTACTTTCATGCCTAATCTAGAATTGACTGAGAGAGAAATTGAAGCTTTAATAGAATATCTAGGAACTTTGAAATGACAAAGATTATACAACCAAAGAAACAAAAAAATATATTTTCGAGGCCCTCTTCTGAAGAAGGAATCTGGAGCTGGATCACGACCGTAGATCATAAAAGAATAGGAATTATGTACGGTTATGCAGCATTTTTCTTTCTTCTTGTAGGGGGTTTAGAGGCACTTTTACTTAGAATCCAACTTTCACAGCCTGATAATAATTTTTTAAGTGCCGCAGAATACAATGCAATGTTTACGATGCATGGGACAACAATGATTTTTTTAGCAATTATGCCAATTAGTGCAGCTTTTTTTAACTACTTACTTCCACTACAAATAGGTGCTAGAGATGTTGCTTTTCCTAGATTAAATGCATTATCTTTTTGGATATTTATTGCAGGTGGGCTTTTCTTGTATTCAACTTTTTTATTTGGAACTGCTGGTGCACCGGAAGGAGGATATCTGGATGAAGAAGTAAGTAGATTGGCTTCAGCACCAAATGGAGGTTGGTTTGGGTACCAACCAAATGCTGGTTTAAAATACTCACCCGGTACTGCAATGGACTACTGGGCGATAGGCTTGCAAATTTTAGGTATTGCTTCTTTAGTTTCAGCATTTAACTTCATTACAACAATATTAAATATGCGAACAAAAGGCATGAGATTAATGAGGATGCCAGTATTTACATGGATGACTTTTGCGGTTTCATTTTTACTTGCATTTTCACTACCTATAATTGCTATCGCTTTATTTTTTGTAACATTTGATAGACAATTTGGTACAACTTTCTTCCTTACAGAAGGTGGAGGAGATCCGGTTTTATGGCAACATCTGTTTTGGTTGTTTGGTCATCCTGAAGTGTACATACTTATACTTCCAGCTTTTGGAATAGTATCTGAGGTGCTACCAACATTTTCAAGAAAACCACTTTTTGGATATCCTGCAATAGTTTTTGCTGGTTTTGGAATTGCTTTTATAGGTTTTGGGGTATGGGCACACCATATGTTTGCATCTGCAATTAGCCCAGTTGCACAGGCAGGATTTGGATTATCAACTATGATTATTGCTGTTCCAACTGGGGTAAAAATATTTAATTGGCTTGGAACAATCTGGGGTGGAAAGCTGACTCTTAATACTCCAATGTTGTTTGCACTTGGTTTTATAGGGATGTTTGTAATTGGCGGTTTGAGTGGTGTTACACACTCGGTTGTTCCAGCAGACACACAACAAACCGATACCTACTACATTGTTGCACATTTTCATTATGTACTTTTTGGAGGTGCTCTCTTTGGTATTTTTTCAGGTTTATATTATTGGTTTCCAAAAGTTTGGGGAAGAATGTACAACGAAGCATTGGGTAAGATTCACTTTTGGTTAATGATTATTGGATTTAATCTCACATTTGGCCCTATGCATTGGCTAGGCCTTCAAGGACAGGTCAGAAGAACATGGGTCTACGCTGAAGAAACTAATCTTGGATTTTGGAATTTAATTGTAACTATAGGTGCATTTATCCTTGCGGTAGCAATTCTTGTGTTTATGGCAAATTGGATGTATTCAAGAAGAAAAGGAGAGAAAGCACCATTTGATCCATGGGATGCAAGAACATTAGAGTGGATAACCCCATCCCCAACTCCAGTGTGGAACTTTTCTAAAGCCCCAGAAGTAAAATCTTTAGATGACTTTTGGTACCAAAAATACGGTGAAGATGAAGATGGGAGAGCAGTAAGAAAAGATACGGCTGATGACTTATTAATCCAGCTTGAAGAGGAAGGTTTTAATCCAGATGAAGAAATTCATTTACCTAGTCCTTCATACTTTCCATTGATATTAGCCTTTGGGCTTCCATTCTTAGGCTACGCTGTAATCTATAAATCTATACCATTAGCACTTATTGGAGTAATACTTTTGTTAATTGGTGGTTTTGGATGGGGTACGGAGCCACTTGAGGAAGAATTCGAAAGTGCTGAAGAAGATTTAGTGAACACTGAAGAGGACTCAGTGAATGAGGAGGAATCCCCTACCAATGAGTGATGCACACGCATATCCTCATGAGCCTACAGGTGTCGAGACTAGAAAACTTGGTATGTGGATATTTTTATCTACGGAGATTTTATTTTTTGGAACTTTAATCACTACCTTTTTAATTTTTAAGGGAAGAGACTTTCCGGGTATGAAGCTAACAGATGTTTATGATATTCCATTCACATCAGTTAGTTCTTTTGTCCTATTAATGAGCTCCTTGACAATGGTTCTTGCTCATAATGCTTTAGAGATGAACGATCAAGAAAAAACTAGAGTATGGCTACTAGCTACAGCGATGTTGGGTGCTGTTTTTCTTGCCGGCCAGATTTATGAATTCACAGAGTTTTATCATAAAGGATTTGAACTTTCTACAAATATTTTTAGCTCTACATTCTATGTATTAACAGGCTTTCACGGTCTTCACGTGTTTATTGGGGTTGTGTTGTTATTGGCGTTATGGGGCATTGGCCAAAGACAAAAAGGGCTTTCTTTAAACGACGGAATGAATTTAGAATTTATCGCACTGTATTGGCACTTCGTTGATATTGTTTGGATAGTTTTATTTACGGTAGTATATCTTATCTAATGTCAGAAACTCATAAAGAACACCCTACTCCAACTAAATATGTTCAAATAGCCATAATACTTGCCATACTTACGGCTATTGAGGTCGCTTTGTATTACACAGAAGATGTGGTTGGTGCACTTGCAGCACCCTTGCTTGTAATACTGGCTGTTGGTAAGTTTGTAATTGTGGTTGGCTGGTTTATGCATCTACGATATGAAAATAGTTTAATTAATAAATTTTTTGCCGGTGGAATGATACTAGCGCTCATTTTATTTGCAATTGTAATGATTGAAAGAGCAGTAGGAAATTTTTTTTAAATGAGTATTGAGTGGCATCCACATCCTGATGTATGGGCACTGATACTGTCCCTAATTATCTTTTTTGAATATACGACTGACAATAATGAAATCAAAAGACCCAAGAGAAGATTTTGGTATTCAGGTTTATTTATTCTATGGCTTTTTACAGATTGGCCACTTCATGATATCGGTGAGAAATACCTTTTTTCCGTTCATTCTGTTGAGCACCTCGTTTTAGCATTGGTATCACCACCTTTACTACTATTGGGTCTTCACAATTCACAAAAAAAATTATTATCAGTAAAGCCGTTCCTATCATTACTTAAAATAACTAGTAAGCCTGTGGTCGCTTTCTTTTTATTCAATTTTGTGATGGTTGGAATGCATTGGAGCACAGTTGTAAATTTAATGGTGACAAATCACGTTTTTCATTTTTTTGTTCACTCAATAATGCTTTTGGTATCTCTAAATATGTGGGTTCCAGTAATTGGATTTTCAGATGATATTAGAAGAATGAGCTCAGCAGCAAGCATTGGTTATCTTTTTCTTCAATCATTACTACCAACAGTACCTGCAAGCTTTTTAGCATTTGGCACCGAGCCACTCTATTCTGCATATGTTGGAATAGATAATATTTTTAATATTTCAACTTTAAATGATCAAGTACTTGGCGGCCTCATATTAAAACTAGGTGGTGGTCTAATCTTATGGGTATCAATATTATCAATATGGATGAAATGGCATAAAACCGAAAAAACGTTTGATGATGTGGTTAGAAGTGTCTCTTCTGATTAAAATCTAGATTATTCAATCATGGATGTAAAACTTGTAGAAGAAATTAGTAACTCCACAGGAGTTCCTCAAGAGCTGGTATCAAGATCTGCTCAGGCAAGAGCCCAAGCAAATGGAGTAGACGTTGATGTTATTTTAAGTAGTTGGTCTACTGGAGAAGCTCCAGCCGTAAGCGCATCACCTCCAGAATCGTCTTCCACTGAGACAGCCGTTGTAGAGACACCTGTTGAAACCGTAGTTGAGGAGACACCTATTGAAGCCGAGGTTGAAGAGGCACCTGTTGAAACTGTTGTTGAAGAAGCACCTGTTGAAACAGTGGTAGACCTTATTCCCGAAGATATTGCTCCCCCTGCTCAACTTGTAACAAAAATATTCAGATCTATACAATATGGTTCAATATTTGGTATCGTTGTCGGATTTATTCAAGCTTTCGTGGTGAGTTCCTATCTATATGATGGGTTGATTCTTGAAGCAGAGACATTAAATTTAATTTCAAACTACACGCCGACATCATATATTTTTAACATTGCAATAACTACTACATTTTTTGCAATTATTAATTCGTTAAATCTTAGAAAAATACTTGAAAAGAATTACGAAGGATTTGGAATACTTACTAATGATAGGGAATCTGTTTTTCTTGGAATTGGGCTTGGTTTAATTTTTGGATCATCCATAGGTTTTGTAATCACATCAAATATTGGACAGGTGATAGAACCAATTCTTGAGGAAGATTTAACGACCTATTTAATTCCTGTAATTGGGTCTTTTTGGAGAATTGTAATCTTTTCGACATTTTCCCAGGCCTTAATCTCTGTAATTGGCATTCTTTTGGGAATTCCGAAAGGCTTGGACATCTATGAGTTAAAAGAAGCCAATATAATCAGGAACAGAGTTACGGGATCAATAATGATTCCACTTGGTGCAATAGTATTTGGTGGTGCAATCTCTGTCCTAATATCACAGGTATTCATAAATTTTCATGATTATGCACCTCTTTTTGCACTCATAATATCAGCAGCTATATTGTTATTTGCTTCGGTAATGAGCTCGGCACCAAAAATAAAAATTACAAGAAATGAAGTTTTAATTGCTGCTGCTGGTGTCGTTACATTAACTGTGATAATTGCTAGTGTTGCGGCTAGTCAAAACTAAATTAAGAAAATACAGCGCACTAATTTTTAATCACTGCTATATTATTTTCATGATAAATTTAAATGCTGTAAAAGTGGTGGACTATACATAAATAGCCCAGTCATATGCATTTTGATGACCGGGCAAATTGCCCGGATTTTTTTTGAAAGGAAAAAAAATGATTGATGAAAATACATTCTACGATGAAGAATATTACGAAAGTAATAATGAAAAAAAGAAATCTAAATTCGTGAATAACTTTTTATCATTTGAGGACAAAATTTTCAGGGCTCCTTATAATTTTCTCAAAAAGATTGGATTGGTAGAAACTTATCGAAATGTTGCAAAAAAACTAAAACAAACAAAAGATGACATTTATGAGAGTTTCTATGACAAATAATACAAATCATCTAGACCCTTCTTTATTAGAGAATGAGTGGAATGCTAATGAAAGATGGGCTCATACAAAAAGAAATTTTTCAGCTGACGATGTTGTATCTCTGAGAAACTCTATAAATATCGAATACTCCTTATCAAAAAATGGATCAATAAATCTCTGGAATTTGCTAAATAGAAAAGATGAATGGATTTCTGCACTGGGAGCACTTTCTGGAAATCAAGCAGTGCAGATGGCAAAAGCTGGTTTAGAAGCTATTTATTTGAGTGGCTGGCAAGTAGCTGCTGATTCTAATTTAGGCGACACTACATATCCTGATCAATCTCTCTATCCGAGTAATAGTGCTCCATTACTTGCTAAAAAAATTAATAATGCTCTACTTCGAGCAGAACAAGTTGATAAAACTGATGGAATTAAAGATACGAACTATATTCTTCCAATAATTGCAGATGGTGAAGCAGGTTTTGGTGGTGCATTAAATGTTTTTGAATTAACTAAAAAATTTATAGAGGCTGGCGTAGCGGCAGTACATTTTGAAGATCAATTAGCCGCTGAGAAAAAATGTGGACATATGGGGGGTAAAGTTCTAGTACCTACAAGTCAACATATTAAAACTTTGACATCTGCGAGATTAGCAGCAGATACTTTAGGAGTTCCTCTAATAATTATTGCTAGGACAGATGCTCTTGGAGCTAATTTACTAACAAGCGATATTGATGAGATTGATGGGAAGTTTGTTACGGGGGAAAGAACTGCTGAAGGCTTTTATAGAGTTAAAAATGGTCCAGAATCTGCAATTTCAAGAGCACTGTCATATGCGCCTTATTCAGATCTTGTATGGTGTGAAACAGCAAAACCAGATCTTGGATTTGCAAAAGATTTTGCAGACGCGATTCACGAAAAATTTCCTGGAAAGCTTATGGCATATAACTGTTCACCCTCATTTAATTGGAAGGCTTCATTAAATGAAAATGAAATTGCAACATTTCAGGAGCAATTAAATTCTTTTGGATACAAATTTCAATTTATTACTTTAGCTGGTTTTCATGCATTAAATACATCCATGTTCGAACTAGCTTCAAACTACAAGGGTGGAAATATGTCTTCATATGTAGAACTCCAAGAAAAAGAATTTTCACTAGAAGAAAAAGGGTTTACATCAGTAAAACATCAAAGAGAGGTTGGAGCTGGATACTTTGATAAAATTTCAACCATTATTTCAGGTGGGGATGCTTCTACACTTGCACTTGATGGTTCAACTGAAGAAGAACAATTTTAATGATTGAAATTGATAAAAATAAACAACCCGAATATCAAAACATATTAACAAATGAAGCCTTAGATTTTTTAGAGAAGATCTGCAATAAGTTTGAGGATACTCGCCAACAAATCTTAGAAAATCGTAAAAGAATTCAAGACTCAATTTCATCTGGTAATAGATTGTCTTTCCCAGAAAATAAGGAAATAAGAGAAAAAGAATGGACTGTTACTCCACCTCCTGATGACGTCGCAAATAGAAATGTTGAGATAACCGGACCTGTAGATAGAAAAATGATAATTAATGCTTTGAACTCAGGAGCAGATGTTTTCATGGCAGATTTTGAAGACTCCACTTCTCCAACTTGGAAAAACATTATGGATGGACAAGTGAATTTACTTGATGCTAATTTGAGGGATCTGGAATTTGTTGATCCAAAAAACAAAAAGACCTACTCTCTAAATGCAGAGAGTAAAACCAGTCTTTTTGTAAGACCAAGAGGACTTCATTTAAATGAAAAAAACTTTTTAATTGAGGGGAATCCAATATCAGGTGCTTTTTTAGATTTTGCTTTGTACGCCTTTCATAATTCTAAATTAAGACTAGACAATGGTATAGGAACATATTTTTATATTCCAAAATTAGAAAATAGTCTAGAGTCCAAACTTTGGGATGACATATTCACATTTTCTGAGGATGAACTAGATTTGCCAAGAGGAACAATAAGAGCAACTGTTTTACTTGAAACAATCTCGGCTTCTTTTGAAATTGAAGAGATTTTATTTAGTCTAAAAGAACATTCTCTTGGTATGAATGCTGGAAGGTGGGACTACATTTTTAGTGCAATAAAGAAACATAGAGAAATACCAGGTATAAATTTTCCTGATAGATCACAAATCACAATGACCGTTCCATTTATGAAAGCATACACAGAATTACTTGTTCAAAGTTGCCACAAAAGAGGTGCGCATGCAATAGGAGGAATGTCTGCATTCATACCAAACAGAAGGGATCCGGAAGTAACTGAGCAAGCTTTTGACCAAGTCAAAAGGGACAAAGAAAGAGAAGTTAATATGGGATTCGATGGATCATGGGTTGCACATCCTGATTTAGTTCAATTATGCAAAGATGTATTTCAAAACAGTCTGAATGGTAAAGACAATCAAATTGACTATGTTCCGACAGGGCCGATTGTTTCTGAAGATATGCTTCAAGACTTTACTATATCTGATGGAACAATTACAGAAGAAGGTATCAGAACAAATATAAGAGTTGGTATTTTATATATCCAATCTTGGCTACTCGGTCAAGGTGCAGCTGCTTTATTCAACTTAATGGAAGATGCTGCCACGGCTGAGATTTCTAGATCCCAATTATGGCAGTGGCTAAATAATAAATCTAGTACAAATGATAAACAAAAAATAGAAAAAGAATATATAGATGTTTTAATTACAGACGAGGTAGAAAAAATAAGAATACTCCAAGATGAAACTTCTAAACTTGATGAAGCAACAGACTTATTTAAAAATTTAATTTTTGATAGCAATTTTGAAGAATTTTTGACTTTACCTGCTTATAATTTGATAGATTAGATTATGTCATTTAAAGATAAAACAATAATTATGAGCGGTGGTTCAAGAGGTGTTGGTCTTGAGATTGCGAAAGTACTTGGTAAAGATGGAGCGAATATCGCAATTTTAGCAAAAACAACAGAACCTCATCCTAAACTTCCAGGAACAATATTCTCCGCTGCAGAAGAGATAGAGTCTGTTGGTGGAAATGCTCTACCAATTGTTTGTGATATAAGATTTGAAGAACAAGTTGAAAATGCAGTAAGTGAGACTGTTGAGAAATTTGGTGGAATTGATATATGTATAAACAATGCGAGTGCGATTCATTTAACAGATACCGTTAACACACCTATGAAAAGATATGATCTGATGCATGGTATTAATGTAAGAGGTACTTTTCTTTTAAGTCAAAAATCTATTCCTCATTTAAAAGAAGGACAAAATCCTCATATTTTGACTCTGTCTCCTCCACTAGATATTGATAGAAAATGGTTTGGTATGACGTTGGCATACACTACTGCAAAGTATGGAATGAGTCTGATTGCTCATGGACTAGCTGAAGAATTAGGAAAATTTGGAGTAGCTTCTAATTGTTTATGGCCACGTACATCACTCGATACTGCAGCGGTTAGAAATGTTATAGGAGAAGAATTGATAAAAGGCTCTAGGAAGCCGACTATTTATGCTGATGCAGCATACGCTGTGTTAAAAAGAGATTCTAAAACATTTACGGGTAATTTTTGCTTGGATCAAGATGTGCTTGAAGAAGAGGGAATCAAAGACTTTTCTAATTACGCCATTGATCCTGAATCAAAACTCGTTTCAGATTTTTTTGTAGACGATAATCCTGAAGACTGGATTCAAGCTTAATTCCCAAAAAAGTCCAAAACTTTTTCCCATCCTTTTACATCAGTTTTATAAAATTCAGTGTAAGTGCATTTTTGACATGTTATTGTCAAAAATCTTTTATTCTGAACGTTTAGAAATCTTGAAAAATTGCCACCAGTTGTAGTTATGGTGTCTTCAACGTAAGTTAAGTTTTGGCATTTTGGGCAATACCAAGACTTTTGTTCCACTATAGAGAAATGACCTGATCTGGCATATTTCCCGAAAGCGCTCCATAAAGATCTGGGAAACAACCAACAGCTACTCCATCAACAGTTCCTTGTACGGAATATCCTCCCTCTGGATTTTCAGACGCTAAGCCTCTCTGATTTGCACATTGATCACACATCATTAATAGCATGCCTTTTTCAGCTGCAATTTTTGCAAGTCTTTCACCTTTTGGGTTCCCTTTTTGTAAAAGCATAGTGTTGTCGTCAAAAAAGAATATACCAACAACATCGACTCCATGAGCATCATTTTCTAGTTGAGGAAGAATCATTTCACCAACTTTATAGTTAGCTGCATTTGGAGTGTTTAAAATATAAGCTACTTTCATTTTGTCCTTTTAAGTAATAATTTAAGAATAAGGGACTTATAAATTAATTCAAACTTAATAGATAAAGTGTTCTGCTGTTAACTTCAGAGATTTCTTCTAGAATATTTTCGATATCATCAAATTCATTTGTCTCGTTTAGTTGTGATACAAATTTTGAAATTTCGGATACTTGATTCTTGTATTCTGTAATTTTATTTTTTGTTTCTTCTTTTGAAAAATAGTTCTCTAATGAATATGGGCCTTCACTAAATCTTAATCTTGTATTCTGATTTCCCTGCCATGATTCAACAAATTTGTCATTTAACTTTGTAAGACTTTCGTAGAATTCACCTAAAGCTTCGTGCTCCGAATATGATTGAGTTTGCCAGTGATAAACTTGAATATTGTTCAAAAAATTTATTGTATCGGAAACAAATTGATCTATTTTTGTATTTAAAGTTTTTACATTCATGAATCTATATTTAAGTAAGTTCTTGTTTATATGATAAATTTTAACAATAGAATAAATACTAAAGTAATAACCATGGCATTTAACAATATTCTCTCCTACGGAACTTTGAATCCTGATTTAATTTATTTTGTCGATAGCCTTCCAAAAGTTGGAGGAGATATTAGAAGTAGTGAATACAAAATTCGTCCCGGTGGAACTGCAATTAATAGTGCTGAAAATATATCAAATTGGAATATAAATGTATCTGTTGCTGGAAATAGCATTGGAAATGACGAGTTTGGGAAATACCTTTCAAATTATTTAGATAGCCTAGAAATAGATCATAAAAAAGTTTTAAAAAAAGATCATCACACCCCAAGCTGTTCAATTTACGTTGATAAAAATGGAGAAAGAACCATAATATCTTCAGGTTATGATTTTTGTACTTGGAGCAACATCGAAGATTTGAATAAATACGATTCTCTCATGGTTGATAGATATTCTATACCTTTCATAAAAAAAAATTTAGAAAATATTAATGATGAAATATTTATCACGCAAGCTGGCTACCAAGAAGAAATTACCTATAAAATCAACTTCCTTGTTGTTAGTAAAGATGAAATTGATGTAATTGAAGCAAATAATTTACTAAATAATAATTTAGTTGACTGGATACTCTTAACTTCATCAAATTTGCCAGCAAGGTTGATAAATAAAGATGGGGTTCTTGAAATTACACCCCCTGAATTCAAAACAAAAAATTCCACGGGAGCAGGTGATGCGACAGCTGCGTATATTGCTGCTTTTGGTATCGAAAACATAGTTGAAAGTGTAAAAGGTGCCTGTGCTTCAGGTGCAATTGTTGCTGGAACTAATCAGATACCATCATTGGAAAAGATTAGAGAAGTAGCTGAACTAGTTGAAATAAAACCTCGCTAACAATTTTATTAAATTTAGGATATGGGTTTAAAATAGAATATGGCTGTCGCATACAAAGCCCCAATAAAAGATATAGTGTTTGGATACGAAGTAGTGGACACTTATGATGTTATTGGAAAAATACCAGCATTTAGCGATTTTTCCGAAGATATTGTTGTTCCAACAATGGAAGAATGTGCAAAATTTGCTGAAGAAGTTTTAGCACCAATAAATGCAATAGGAGATCAACAAGGTGCAACTATCGAAAATGGTAAAGTATCTATGCCTCCTGAATTTGTAGATGCATATAAAAGATTTGCGGAAGCTGGATGGGCTTCCATTTCTCTTCCGTCAGAAATTGGTGGTGGTGGAATGCCTATCGCTTTATCTGGAGGAACCCTGGAAATTTTGAGTACTGCAAATCTTGCATTTGGATTAGCACCTGGATTAAGTGCTGGAGCTATTTCAGCAATTAATTTTCACGGTAGTGAAGAACAGAAAGAAAAGTTTTTACCAAAATTAGTTTCTGGAGAATGGACAGGAACGATGAACCTCAGTGAGCCACAATCTGGTTCTGATCTTGGAACAATAACAACAAAAGCTGAACCTCAGGATGATGGGTCATACAAAATTACTGGGACAAAAGTTTGGATTACGTTTGGAGAACATGACATGACAGATAACATTATCCATTTAGTACTTGCAAAGGTGCCTGGATCACCTGAAGGAACAAAGGGCATCTCAATGTTTATTGTTCCAAAAATGATTGTCAATGAAGATGGCTCTCTTGGAGAGAACAACAACGTAAATTGTATTTCAATTGAAGAAAAGTTGGGTATTCATGCAAGTCCAACTTGTGTCATGGAATATAACGAATCTATTGGATATCTGGTTGGTGAAGAAAATAGAGGTCTTAATTATATGTTTACGATGATGAATGAAGCTAGAGTTTGGGTTGGTGGTCAAGGTTTAGCTTGCGCTTCTGGATCCCTTCAAGGTGCTGCTCAATACGCAAGAGATAGGGTTCAAGGTAGACCAGTTGGAATGTCTAAGGAAGACGCCAAAAACTCGACAATTATTGACCATGCAGATGTTAGAAGAATGCTTATGACAATTAAATCTTATGTCGATGCTATGAGATATATGATGTACGACAATCAACTAATGCTTGATGTAGAATACTTTGCTGAAGATGATGAGATGAAAGCGTATGGTGAAGAACGTTGTGGAATATTAACACCAATTACAAAAGCGTGGATCTCAGATTTAGGAGTTGAACTGTCATCAATGGCTATACAGGTTTATGGAGGCATGGGTTATGTTGAAGAAACCGGTGTAGCTCAATATTTGAGAGATTCAAGAATAGCTCCAATATACGAAGGTACAAATGGAATTCAAGCTTTAGACCTAATGTTTAGAAAACTACCTCTAGACAATGGTCAAGCTATGCAAAGATTATTGGGGGATGTAAATAAAATAATAGAAGAAATGAAGAAAGATGACGAAGTTATAGCTTCTATGGCCGAAAAACTTGAAAAAGAAGTCTCTAATTTATCAGAAGTAACTCTCTGGCTTGGTTCTAGAATGCTGGAAGGTGAGCTTGTTGATGCCAGTGCTGCAGCATCTCCATATCTAAAAATGTTTGGTCAAGTTTTGGGTGGATATTACATGGGGAAAGCTGCTATGTTGGCAAATAAAAAGTTTAAAGAAACTAACGATGAGTTTTACTCTGACAAATTAACACTTTCTAAGTTTTATATTGAACAACTCCTACCGTTAACCTCGGGTTATGCTTCAGCAGTAAAAGCCGGTAAAGACGATCTATATGCTATGAAGGCTGATAACTTTTAATTGATCGAGTTACTAAATAACAAAAAAAATGTAATCGCACTTGTTGGTGCATCAAATGATCCAAGAAAATATGGGAACAAAATATTATTAGATTTATTAGACAAAGGTCATAAAGTAATACCAGTAAACAATAAAGAACAAAAAATTGAAGGGATAAAATCATATAAAAGTGTGGATCTAATTGAATCTAAACCGTCAATTATCAATTTCGTTATTCCTCCAAATGAAGGTATAAAAACTACTTTAGATCTTGTACAAAAAGGATATGATAATTTTTGGTATCAACCCGGTGCAGAAAGTACAGAGATATCTACTTTTTTACATAGTAAAGAAAAAAATTTTATTGATGACAAATGCATCATGGTTGTAACAAGATTATCTTCTAATTATTAATTATCAAGTCTCTTATTTACTTCATCAAGTTCATCAAATGACTTTTCAAGCTTATTTACTCTTGTAGTTTTCAATGTTTCAAATGACTGAACAGTTTGATCTAATCTTTTTGTTACGTCGTCAAATGAATCAATAAATTTTCTAATCTCGCTCTTTATTTTTTCATGAGAGGACAAAATATTCTTTGTATCAGTTTGTAAGCTAAAAAGTTTCATTGAGTGTCTAATCGTTTCAAGATAAGCCATAAGGGTTTGTGGGCTTACTAATATAACTTTCTTAGAAAAAGCATATTCTATAACTGGAATTTTAGATGCTCCAATGACAGAAGTTAAGAGAAAGTGGTACAAGTTCTCGAGTGGTATGTACATCAAAACAAAATCAACTGTATCTTCATCTGGTGAAATATATCCCTCTCTTGTAGCTGTCTCATCAATTTTTGTTTTTATAGCTTTATCTAAAAATTCTTTATTTTTATTCTTTATTGATTCTGTTATTTCACGTTTTGCAATTTCGTCTAAAGTCTCGTTTTCTAAATCTCTATTAAGTTTTGCGATTTCCATATATATAGTTAATGGAAATTTTGAGTCCATATTTATTGTCTTATTGTCTGGTAAATAAAAAGTGAAGTCAGGTTTGGTTCCACTTTTCATAATTTTTTGTGTTTCATAATGAATCCCAGCTTTGTAATCCATTATTCCTAATAAATCTTCAACTTGAAATTCTGCCCACTGCCCTCTGCTTTGGTTATTATTTAATACTGAAATTAAATTACGAGTTTGCTGATCAACTCCTGAAATAGAACTTTTTATTTCACCAGTTTTTTCCAGAAAATCTTTTACAGTTTGATCTGATTTATTTAATAATTTATAAATTTGTGATTCTTCATTTTCTATAATTTCACTTACAATTCCTTTGATTAAATATTCTTCATTTTTCTCTTCGTCAGAATTATCTTTTTTTGTAACAAAATATAAAATAATTACCGAAAGAATAGCAATTATTGCTAAAAATAAAATTTCCATGTTACAAGAATAGCAAGTTGCATGGACAGTTTTGGTTATTAGACAGTATCAAAAAGCTTTTTGAAACTAAATTTGAAATTATCCTCAGAATAATTCGATAATATAAAGTCTTTAGCGTTTTTTCCAACTGCAGAAACTTCTTCATAATTATTTTTGATAAATTCAATTTTTGATGAAAGACTTTCCAGATTATTACTTTCAAAAACATAACCAGTTTGGCCGTCGATAACTATGTCTCCCATCCCTGGAGCATCGGTGACTAATACGGGACATGAAGATACCTGTGATTCAAAAATAACTCGAGCCAAACCTTCAGATACAGAAGGAAGAATCATCAAATTTGAACTAGAATAAAATTCTTTTACTTTATCTCTATCTACCTGGCCTTCAAACGAAACCTGTGTTTCAAGATCATATTCTCTGATTATCTGTTTAAGTTCAGTTAAATATTTATCATTTGGAGTAGGACCCACAATAGATAAATGTAGGTTTTGGTCATTTAGTTTAAAAATTGCATCAATTATCATATGAGGCTTTTTTCTATCTGTAACACTTCCAATAAACAATATATTGAATTTATTGTCTGTATTTAGATTAGCTTTAACATTCTCAAAGTCTTTAAAGTTAACCCATGCAGGAAACCTAACTACACTTTTTGAAGAATCAATACTCAATACTTGATTTTCAGTTGAGGATGAGACTGCTCTTATTTTATCTGACTTATCAATAGAATATTTTGCCATAATTAAAAATAGTTTCTTGTATAGGTTTGGAAAAATTAAATTTTTTTCCAAACTCAAAGTTTCTATAAAGTCACCATGTGTTTCTACTATTATTTTTACATTTATTCCTCGAGCTTTTAAAAATAAGATTGAAAAAAATGAAGAGACTGGATCTTGGAAACATACTATATCTATATTTTCTTTTTTTATAATTTGATGTGTAGTAAAAATTGCAATTTGAATAATTTTGAAATAGTTTAGAAATCTATTTTTTATTTTTTTATGGAAGTAAAAATTACCATAACTTTCACTCAAAAAAATATTCCTATCTGAAAAAGCTAATACGGAAACATTGCATATTTCACTTAATGTGATGAACTTTTTTTCTAAGTTGTCAGTTATTGGTAATTGATAATTCGTTGGTGCAATAAATAAAACGTTTTTCATAAATTTAAAAATTTTACGAGCTCATCAAATAATTCTTCATCATGTGTCCACGGTATTCCGTGATAAGCATTATTAAATGTGATGGATTCAATATTTTTCATTTTTGTTATCACTTCTTCTGAAGATTTTTGAGGTACAAGACTATCTTTTCCGCCGATAATTGCTAAAGTTTCAGTTTCAATATTGCTTAACCATTCTCGAGAGTCAAAAGCTACAACATGCCTCCCTCCATCTCCATATATGAAATCATCTTTTGAACGATGAAGATTATTCCAAGCCCAATCTGTAAACTCATTTTTTAAAGCATTTGATTTTTTAAGAAAGGAAAATTTAGACTGAGGATTCTTATTTGGAAATAATCTTTCTCTAATTCTTACTCCACCAACAAGTAACTTAAATAAAAAATTATCTTTGTACCTTTCACCTTCTATCCAACTAAAGGGTGTTATCAAAACCATCTTATTTACATTTTTTGGAATTTTTCTGGATATTGTAAGCGCTACCGCACTTCCCATAGACCAACCAACCAAATTAAATTTTGTTATATTTAATTCCTCAAGAATACTGATAACTATATCTGCATTTTCTTCAACGCTCCATCTCTCCCAGCTCGCATCAGATCTACCATGATTTTTAAAATCAATTGTTACAAATGAGTTTTTATTCTTTATTTTTGGTAACACATTAAACCAACTGCCAAGTGAATCTGTCCCCCAGCTATGAAGAAAAACAATTGGTACCGTACCATCGATAATGTTTTCTCTTATGAAGTATTCTTTTTCACGAACAAAAATAGTTCTTCCTGGAATCTTTATAGGGTGTAATTGTGTTATCCCTTCTGTTTTACTTTTTTGAGTTAAAACTAAATTTTTAAAGATTGAAGTAAATGCGAAAACTTTTGCGATTGTTTTTATCATCTTTTAAATAATATTTATCTTCTCATTATATTCAGAATTTATTTCACCAATTTCCCATATATTATGACCAAGACGTAAGTCATCTGAAAAAATTAGATTTTCATTATTTGGAATTGCAATTAAGAATCCCCCATTAGTTTGTGCGTCACACAATATTTTTATAGATTCTTCATCTAAATCTGTAACTACTTTGTCTTTCAGATAATCGTAATTTCGTAAGCTTCCAGATGGATAAATACCATTATCTAAATATTCATGGATATCCTCAATAAGGGGAACATTATCAAACTTTATTTTTGCTGATAAATCTGTATTCTTTATCATTTCGTATAGATGACCTAATAAGCCAAATCCAGTAATGTCTGTGATTGCACTAGCTTTATTTTTTATTGAAAAATCTCTAGATCTATTATTTAGATTTGTCATTATTTCGGTTACTAATTTTATACTTTCTTCCGAAGCAATACCTTTTTTTATTGCAGTTGTAATAATTCCAGTTCCGATTGGTTTTGTTAAAAAGAGTTTATCACCATTGAAAATTTCGTTATTCTTAAAAATTTTATCTTTGATTATTCCTGTAATCGAGAATCCATATTTTGGTTCTTTGTCATCGATACTGTGGCCACCAATAATTTTACAATTTGCTTCTTCCATCGTATCAAGACCTCCTTTGATGACTTCGGATAGTATGTCAAAACTTATATCGTTGCGTGGCCAACAAACTAATTGCAAAGCTGAGAGTGGCTCTCCCCCCATTGCATAAACATCTGACAATGCATTTGCTGCTGCTACTCTACCCCAGTCATAAGGGTTATCGAGAATGGGAGTAAAAAAATCAACTGTTTGAATTATCTTTTGATTTCCAACTTCAATTACTCCTCCGTCATCAGGATTATCCAACCCGACTAAAATGTTAGGAGACTTTGTAGCATTATGATTTTTAAATTGCGTCAAAACTTGAGCAAGCTCACTAGGTGAGAGTTTGCATGCTCAACCAGCACCGTGAGAGTATTCAGTTAATCTCAAATGAACCTCCTTTTTTACTTATTCAATTTTCTTTCTTTATCAATAAATTCAATAAATGAGTTTTTTATTTTTTCTAGAAGAGGATCCTCATTGTAAACTTGATGATCGATCTTATTGACAAATATCGCATGTTTAGCTGTTGAAAGTGCAAATACTGTATCAACATTGTAAATATCATTGATATGAATTCTGTCAACTTTCAAATCAAGATCCATCTCATTGGATATTTCAATAAGTGAACTTCGAGTAATTGAGTCTAAAATACCGAGCTCTAGATCAGGTACATAAATTGTACTATCTAATATCCAGCCTACACAAAATGTTGGACCCTCAAGTACAAATCCATCTTTGTTTAACAATAGGGAATCAGTGAAACCGTTTCTTTCAGCTAATCTAGTTTGATTTAAGTTCATTGCATAAGAAATAGATTTTGAACCAATGTTTTTTACCTCGTGAATATCAAAATCACCCCCAGCATGCCAATGTGCTTTTTGTGATTGCAGTGTAAAACTTTCTGGAAAGATAATTAACTCTTGATAGAAAATAAAAACATCACTTTTATCTTTATCAGAACCTCTTCCAATAATTACTCTCATATATCCACTGTCATAATTTGATGCAATCGAAACGAGGTTCTCTTTTATTTCCTCAAAATTTATATTTTCAAAAAACATTTTCTCAGCTGATTTTGCAAATCTTTCTATATGTTTATCAAGTCCGAACAAATACCCTTTATGTATTGCAATAGCCTCAAAAATTCCATCTCCTCGCCATATTGCTAAATTTTCGACAGGTATATTAAATTCTTCTTTAGTTACTTCTTCACCGTTTATTAAATACATTTTTAACTTTTGTCTCGTTTATACGTATTTGTAATTGGCATTCTTCTATCTTTGCCAAAAGCTCTGTTTGTTAATTTTACACCAGGTGCAACTTGATTTCTTTTATACTCATTTCGATCAATTTTTTCTAATACGTCGTACACTACATCTTTGTCAATTCCCGTGCTTATTATCTTCTCCGATGAATAGTCTTCTTCTATATAAAGTTTTATTATTTTGTCCAAAGTGTCATAATTTGGAAGAGAATCTGAATCAAATTGATTTTCGCTTAACTCAGCACTTGGTTCTTTATCAATTGTGTTTTGCGGAATTACCTCTGATATAGAATTTCTATATCTTGCTAAATTATAAACATCTGCTTTATAAACATCCTTTAGTAAAGCAAACCCGCCAACAAGATCTCCATATAGAGTTGCATAACCAACTGCCATCTCCGATTTGTTACCGGTGGATACGACCATTGCATCTAATTGATTCGACAGGGCCATTAATAAGTTGCCTCTTACTCTTGATTGAATATTTTCATCTACTACATTTTTTAAATCATCATCGATATTTTTTGAAATTAATAATCTCAGATTGTCAACGGTCTCTTCAATACTTATTTCTTTAATTTCAATACCTAGATTTTTAGCAAGCTGTATGGCATCATCTAGGGATGACTCTGGATTATATTTTGATGGCATTGCCACACCGATAACATGTTCTGGAGACAATGCATCACAAGCAATTGTCGCAGTTAAAGCAGAGTCAATTCCACCAGATAGTCCAATAAGTACCTTATTAAATTTATTTTTTGTTACATAATCGGAAAGGCCTAGTTTCAATGCAGCATACATTGACTCGACTTTATTCATTTCGGTAGTATTTGTAAGTTCTTCTAATTTAATATTCTTTTCATTTACGTAAAGATTTGTATCTGAAACTATATCCTTAACCTCAAGATCAATATCAAATGTGAAAAAATCTTCTTTGAATTGAGGTGCTAAATATAAAAACTTTCCATCTCTATCAACGACAAATGATCCTCCATCAAAAACAAGTTCATCCTGCCCCCCAACCATATTTAAATAAACTATTGGTACTTTTAGTTTTTGAGCTTTACTTTTTACTTTTTCTTTTCTCTGATTAATTTTATTAATATCGAATGGGGATGCATTAATGTTGAGTATTATTGAAGCACCTTTCTTTACTTGTTCTTCTGCCGGACCATCTTCAATCCAAATATCTTCACAAATATTTATTCCAACAGCAATATTTTCATACCAAAACAAGGCCGAGGGATCCAAACCCTTATCAAAATATCGTGCTTCATCAAAAACTGAATAATTTGGAAGAAAACATTTGTGATAAATTCCTTTTACATCTCCATTCTGCACTATTGCAGCTGCGTTGGTTATATTTCTATCAACATTATCGCTTTTTTGTGTTCTTAAACTTCTGTCCACAAAACCAATGACACCACTTGTCTTTCCAGAAAATTCAGCAATTTCTTCCATAACCGCAAAATTTTTTCCAACAAAACTTTCTCTGAGTAATAAATCTTCAGGTGGATATCCAGTAAGCGACAATTCAGGAAATAGAACAATATCGGAGTGTACTTTTTCAGCTTCCTTTAGCGTGTTTAGAATTTTTTCTTTGTTTTCTTGAATTGCACCAACCGGAAAAGATAATTGTGCACAAGATATTCTTAAGGTTTTAGTTTTCACGTAATAATGATAGATAAATAGTTAACTAAGAAGATACCGTAATAACAATATCTTTTGAATCATCAATCCAATTTGTCACTCTTTTAAGGGACGGCATTCTATCAACTATTTTTTTTGATTTATTTGCTACTGCCATCATTTCATGAAGGCTCTCTGGATTTCTTCTTTTTAGATCAGAAACACTTTCAACACCCACTGCTTCCAAAAGATCTGCGTAGTCTTTTCCTAAATTTTTTATCTTCATCAATTCGGCACGTTTTGCCCAATGTAAAAGTTTTGGAGATGTTATTCCAGTTTCCTTTGTTAGGAGTGCCCTTCCTGAACGAGTAGAAGCAATCTGGAGAAATGTAACTGTTGTTCTGACTCTTGCTCTTCTTAGTTTTGTGGCTTCCGTATGAGTCATACCGTTTATTGAGTCAATTGAATTCATTATTAAAGTTTACAAAAAATTTTTTTAAAACTAAGAAAATTTTTAGTTAGTTTTTCCCACTCTAAAAATCAGACTGCTCGTCGTAGTCAGTTGGTTTTAAAAAATTAAAATTTAAAATTTTTATTTTTGTTTCTGATGTTTCAAAATAATCAATTAATTCAAAATTTTTGAAAACTGAATCGTCGCCATCTAAATCATCTTGTGTTATCAGTTCAAGCTTGTTCCAAAAAAATCTTGGTATTAATACTGGGTATCCTGTTTCATATCGATATTGTGGAACAACAACCTCGTCCTCATCGTGTTGAACTTCCAATAGTTTCTTAATTACATCATTATTAATTGCTGGTTGGTCCCCCATAAATATCAAAACACCGTCAATATTTTTTGCACTATTTAGATAGAACAACCCTGTACGAATTGAAGATACAATGCCTTCTTCCCAATTTTCATTAATTAAAATTGTGCTATTTTTAAAATTAATTTTTTCGGTTAGAGTTTCATTTTCATGGCCTAGAACTACTACTGTGTTTTCAATGTAGCTTGAAACTGTTGCTACCACTGTCTCCAATATTGTATTACCTTTATACTCAGCTAATTGTTTTGGAAAACCCATCCTTGTTGATTCTCCTGCAGCTAAAATTATTGCAGCTTTCATTTAAATTATTTGGGAAAAAAGTGAACTGCCAAATCCAGATACAATTACAAGAAGGAAAGCCTCTATGTTTCTTAATAGGTATACCTGTTTAAGACCTGAGCCAAGACAAATTAACGCAAAAATGGCAGAACCAGTAATGGTAAATATTTGCAAAGGAATTGAGTTACTAAAGAAAATTACTCCATTTAAAAAAACAGGAATATTTGAAAAACCAAAAATTATTCCAATTTGTCTAAAGTTTGTTTCTTTTCTAAAAAAACGAGACAGTAATAAATAAATTAACCCTACACCTATAAATCCAGATACAAAACTAGATAGTAAGTAACTTACGAGTAAGCCAAATATTTGTTGAGATTCAAATACATTTTGAAAATCATTAATTAAATTAGTTAGCTCTGTGGCATTTTGCGCTGGAAGGGAGCCAATAATTAACCCAAGATTTTCTTCTAAATAAGTAAGTGAATTTCTTAAAAAACTTAAACCAGCAAGACCCATAAATATGAATCCTGTAACGTAAATGGCTACAGCGATCTGAAAATTTGAAATCTCTGATGCAAGTTCATTATAAATATTTTTATCTAACCTAAATATTTTAAAAATTACTTGTTTATTATTTCTCATATACTTTTCTTCTTCTTTAAAATCTAGTGTATGACTATAACAAAAGTAATAGCCTATCTCATAACTATAGCTATGGTGTCGACAATACTTTGGGCACAAAATCAAGTATCGCTTTTTGATTCTATATTACCAACACTTCCTTGGGGGGTAGTTTCGCTAGTTGACTTATATTCAGGTTTTATACTTACTGGAATTTGGATAATTTATAAAGAGAATTCTTTACCCGCAATATTTTGGATAATTTTTTTAATTGTTCTAGGAAATTTAACTACAGCAATTTATGTTATTTACAGTCTAAATAATGCAAAGGGTGACATAAAAAAGTTTTTTTTAGGAAAAAATCTTTAATCTTTTCTTAAATTATCCAACAGAATTAATGACACGTCTCTAACTCTCACGTTGTCACCCTGTCCAAGCTCTTTCATGCCGTCATCCATCATTATGTAGCAAAATGGACATGCTACAGCTACCTCATTGGCTCCAGTTTCTAATGCTTCTTCTACTCTTTCAATATTTACTTTTTTACCGGTTGCTTCTTCCATCCACATACGTCCACCACCAGCTCCACAACAAAAACTTTTTGTTCCTTGCCTTTTCATTTCTCTTATCTCTATTCCTCCGATCGATCCAACTATTTCTCTGGGTGCCGTGTATATGTCATTATGCCTTCCTAGGTAGCAAGAATCATGATATGTTATCACATGAGGCTTATCACTTGTGCCAACTTCAATTTGCCCAGATTGCACGAGTTCGGTAAGTAGTTGACTATGGTGAATAACTTCAAAATTTCCTCCTAACTGTGGATACTCATTTGCTATTGTATTGAAACAGTGAGGGCATTGTGTTATCACTTTTTTAACATCAAGGTTTTTCATTGTCTCAATATTTTGAATAGCAAGCTGTTGAAAAACAAATTCATTTCCTGTTCTTCTTGCTGAATCACCTGTACAAACTTCTTTTGGACCAAGAACAGCATATGATACGCCAGCTCTTCTTAACAATGTAGCTACAGCTTTTGTGACTGGAACATTTCTGTCATCAAAAGCACCTGCGCAACCAATCCAATATAGATAGTCAATTTCTTCTTTGTTTTTTTCATCTAATAGTGGTACTTCAAATTCCAGATCATCTGTCCATTTCATTCTATCTTCCTGGGACGCGCCCCAAGGATTAGAAGAATTCTCCATTGCAACATAAGCCTTTCCTAATTCAGATGGGAAGTCGGAGGCCATTAATGCTAGGAATCTTCTCATATCAAGTATCTTGTCTAAGATTTCAATATTTACAGGACATATTTCATCACACGCTTTGCATGATGTACATGCCCAAAGCTCTTCAGGTGTTATTCTGTCAAAAACGCTAGCTGATTTTACTTTGAGATCGACTGGTGTTGATACAGTAGTAGGTACTGAGGGATTCCCACTTTCTGACATCACTTGTCCTACTTTTAATATTATTTCTCTTGGATCTAATGGTTTCCCGGTGAGATTAGCTGGACAAACAGATGTACATCGTCCACAGATCGTACATGCATCAAGATCTAGAAGTTGTTTCCAAGTAAAGTTTTCTATTAGTTCAGCTCCAACTGTTTCAATATCTTCAGCCTCCATTAGATTTCCTATATCTTTCATCGCACCTTTAGGTCTGTCCTTTGGACTTAAAAACATATTTGTTGGTGAAGTAATAATGTGTCTTAATTTTGATTGTGGAAGAACAATTAGAAAGACAAAGAAACTCAATGTGTGAAGAATCCATGAAATTCTATGAAACAGAATACCGTTTTCAAAAGGAAGCAGTGTCGCAATGAAATATCCAATAAAACTCCACTTTTCATAATCTGGAAATTGTTCAACAAGAATTCTGCCAGCTTCAGTTGTCAGTCCAGAAATACCCATAAAAGCTAATAAAGTTAATGTTAGATAATCATCCATCTTTGTTTTTGTTTTGATTCGATCCTCAGTTCCAAATATCCTCCTGTAGAAAGCCCAAGCTAACCCAGCTAAATAAAGTAAGGAAGCAAGTTCAAGCAAAAAAGAATAAACAATATATGTTGTGCCCTGAAGAAATTTTAAGGAAGGAGGCATAAGATGGTGTACCTCTAGGGTTATGGTCCCTGCAAACAAACCAAGAAAACCTAGATAAATCATAGAATGCATTAGTCCTGCAGCTTTAAACCTAAGCGTAGTTCTCATAAGTATGCCATCAAAAAAACTATTAATTCTCTTTGATAGTTTTACTTTTCTTTTTTCTTCAACACCTCTTGACCAATTTTTTGCTCGTAAAGAAAATAAGTACCCACAAATAAATATTGATGAAGCACTAAGGATATAAAAAATATATTGAATTGATTTCGGAATATTTTCAAAAACTCTTCTTCCCCCAATTATTTCTCCTTCTGGAAAAATGTAACTAGCTAACCATAAGAAGACTACTGATAGGGCAGCCCCAGCAGAAAATAGTAAAACGTAGTCATTGACCTGTTTTGTTGGCTTACCATTATTCATCGTCAGTATCTTTTGAAATTTCGATTGAACGATTTACAGCTGATTCAATTGCATTAAATATTACTTTATCAAATGAGTCATTAGCAAGAGAGTTCAGGCCAGCTTCAGTTGTGCCATTAGGTGATTTAATATTATTAACAACTTGATCGAAATCATTATTTCCAACAAGAGATGGTAAAGACAGCATTAATTTTTGAACAATTAATTTTGCATCTTCTTTTTTCATTCCTAAATTTACCGCTGAATCTGTTATTTTTGAAGATAATTCAAAATACCAAGCTGGTCCACTACCAAAAATTGCTGTGATAATGTCAAAAAGATCCTCTGAATACTCATGTGTCTCCCCAAGGAGATTAAGTTTTGATATAAAACCAAGATAATCCTCTTCATAATTTTTGGTGAAAGGAATGAACCCTGAATTATTACTGATTGACAAATTAGGCATCAATCTAATAATTTTATTTTCAAAATTATTTTCATAATGACTTATTGTTGTTCCAGCAATAGGACTAGCAATAAGAACTCCAGAAGATATTTTTGACTTAGTTAAATTTATAAAACTATTTAAATCATTTGGTTTTATACATAATAGAACCACACCATCATCAATTTCATTAATACTTTCTTGAATTTCATATGTTGTATTTAAATTATTGACAACTTGACTATTTTCTTCATATAAATAAATGTTGAATCCATGATCAATATTGTTAAAACCGTTTAAAAAAGATTGTCCAAGATTACCAAGCCCAATAATATGGAGGTTTATGTCAGTCATCATTTAATGATATCAACCAAAGAACGAATCTAAAAGTATCAATTTTAAAGAAAAAATTAAAAAATAGTTTACATAAAAAAAAGGATATATTATATTATATATAAATCTAAGTATATATACTTAGATTATATATAATTATAAACTAAGATTGAAAGGACATTATGAGTGGAACATTGACAGCCTCTACAGTTAAACCTGGTGTTAGGCGTTCAAAAAAATATACGTCTGGAAGAGTTTGTGAATTTGATTCATGTGAAACAGTCATAAGCGTTTATAACAAGAAAAAATATTGCTTTTTACACGCTCCAATCTCCTATCCAAGAGTAAGAGGACATCTTCCAAGAGAACAAGAGCCTCAAATTTAATCTAGAAAGGAAAAATTATGGGTAAAGCAGTAGGAATCGACTTAGGAACCACAAACAGCGTAGTTGCTGTATTGGAAGGTGGTGAACCAACCGTAATTACAAATGCAGAAGGAAATAGAACAACTCCATCAATAGTTGCCTTTAAAAATAATGAAGTTCTCGTTGGTGAACTCGCAAAAAGGCAAGCTATTACAAATCCCGATAACACAGTCAGATCTATTAAAAGGGAAGTTGGAACGAACTGGAAACAAAATTTTGAAAACAAAGATTATACGCCTCAAGAGGTATCAGCGAGAATACTCCAAAAACTAAAAAGGGATGCTGAAAGCTATATTGGTGAAGACGTAACTGAAGCAGTTATTACTGTTCCTGCATATTTTAATGATGCAGAAAGACAAGCTACAAAAGAAGCCGGTCAAATTGCCGGTCTTAATGTATTAAGGATAATTAATGAACCAACAGCAGCCTCACTAGCTTATGGTCTTGAAAATAGTGAAGATCAAAAAATATTGGTGTATGACCTAGGTGGTGGAACATTTGATGTTTCCGTATTGGAAATATCTGAAGGTGTTTTTGAGGTCAAATCAACTTCTGGTGACTCAAAACTTGGTGGAGATGATTGGGATGAAAGAATTATGAACTGGCTTGTTGATAAATTTAAATCTTCTACAGGCATCGATATTTCATCTGACAAAATGGCAATGCAAAGAATAAAAGAAGGTGCTGAGAAAGCAAAAATTGAGTTATCTTCAACAAGTGAAACTGAAATAAACCTTCCCTTCATTACTGCTGATGACTCTGGACCTCAACACTTACTTGAAAAACTATCAAGAAGCGAATTTGAGAAAATTACTAGTGATCTTGTTGAAAAAACAAAAGAGCCAGTAACTAATGCAATAAAAGATGCAGGGTTATCAATATCCGATATTGAACATGTAATTTTAGTAGGAGGATCAACAAGAATGCCTTCAATTCAAGCAATGGTAAAAACCCTTACTGGTAAAGATCCTCACAAAGGAGTGAACCCAGATGAAGTTGTTGCTTCAGGTGCAGCTATTCAAGCTGGTGTACTAAAAGGTGACGTGAAAGATGTATTGCTTCTTGACGTTACACCGTTAACACTTGGTGTAGAAACTAAAGGTGGAATAATGACCAAGATGATTGAAAGAAATACAACTATACCAACAAAGAGATCTGAAACATTTACAACTGCTGAAGACAATCAAACACAAGTAGAAATACATGTGTTGCAAGGAGAAAGAGAGATGGCAACTGGAAATAAATCTCTTGGGAAATTTACACTTACCGATATTCCTTCAGCTAAACAAGGTATTCCTCAGATCGAGGTAACTTTTGACATAGATGCTAATGGTATTGTCAATGTAAATGCAAAAGATTTAGGAACAGGCAAGGAACAGGCAATTACTATCACTGGTGGTACTGCTCTTGAAGAAGATGAGATTGATAGAATGATCAAAGATGCTGAAACCCATGCTAATGAAGATGCAAAAAAGAAAGAGCAGGTAGAGACAAGAAATTTAGGCGAAGGACTAATAACTTCCACCGAAAAAATGCTTGAAGAAAACAAGGATAAAGCTACTGAGGAAGAAATTAAAACAATAACTGACAGTAAAGAAAAGCTTTCTAAAATCCTTGAAAATGAAGAGGCTTCAACTGAAGAAATACGAAATGGAATCGATGAATTAACAAAATCAAGTCAGTCATTTGCCGAAAAACTATATGCTGAAGCTCAACAACAAAAGACTTCAGACCAAAACGAAGAAGAAGATGTTGTTGAGGGTGAAGTTGTAGAAGAAGATGAATAATAAAGATGATGGTTCTTCATCTGAAGAGTTAGAAGAAAATAAAGAAAATAATACTGTAACACTTGATCAATACGAAAAAATCAAAGATGACTATTTAAGGCTAGCGGCGGATTTTGAGAACTTTAAAAAAAGAATTGAGAAAGAAAAAGAATCTGCTTCATTCAACTTTATTGCTTTATTTGTAAATAGTTTATTTCCACTAATAGACAACTTTGAAATTGTCATAAATCAAAAAAATAAAACTGAAGAAATAGAATCTTTATATAAATTTCTTCAAGAATTCATGACTGAACTTCAAATAACTGAGGTTCCAGGTGTTGGAGAGACATTTGATCCGAACTTTCATGAAGCTGTAGAGCACACTGGAGATGGAGAAACTCAAACTATTGAAGAAGTTTTAAGAAAAGGTTATACCTTACAAGAAAAACTCCTAAGGCCATCAATGGTAAGAGTAAAAAGTGAATAGAGACTGGATAGAGAAAGACTTTTATGCCGTTCTTGGTGTAAGCGAAAATGCAGATATAAGTGAAATTAAAAAAGCTTATAAAAAGCTAGCCCGAGAAAATCATCCAGACTTAAACCCGAATGATAAGGAAGCTGAAAAAAGGTTTAAGGATATTTCTGAAGCAAGTTCTGTTCTAACAGACGCAAGTAAAAGACAAGAATATGACCAGGTGAGAGCAATGGGTGCTTCTGGTTTTTCAGGTTTCAGTGGTGGTGGAAACTTTAACGTAGATGATCTCGGAGATATATTTGGAAATTTTGGAGATATATTTGGGTTTGGTGGTGCATCAAGAAGAAAAGGACAGAGCTATCAAACAAATATAAATGTGTCTTTCAACGACGCAGCATCAGGATTGGATACAAATGTTCCATTAAGAAAAGAAGTTGTGTGTGAAGATTGTAGGGGAAACGGATCTGAGAATGGTAATTCATATCATGTTTGCAATATTTGTAAAGGATCTGGCCAAACAGCATCTAATCAAGGATTCTTCTCATTTTCCCAGCCATGTCAAGCATGTAGGGGTCAAGGAAATGTTATTGACAAACAGTGTAAGCGATGTAGAGCAAATGGCTTTGTGATCAAAAATGAGACAATTAAGGTTAAAGTTCCTGCGGGTGTTGATAATGGTACAGTAATTAGATTAAGGGGCTATGGAGGTCCTGGAAGCTCAGGAGGTCCTGATGGTGATCTTCTTGTTCAAGTAAATGTTGAACCTCATAAATTTTTCAAAAGAAATGGAAGCGACCTAATACTCGAAATTCCTATTTTGTTTACTGAGGCTGCCCTTGGTACTTCAATAAAAATTCCAACGCTGGATAATTCTGTAACACTTAAAATTCCATCAGGTACTGCGAGTGGTAAGACATTTAAAGTTAGAGGTGAGGGAATTAAACCTCAAGGAAGGAGATCCGGAGATTTATATGTAAAAACCACAATTGTTGCTCCAACAAATCTTTCTAGATCAGCTAAAAAACACCTAGAGAAATACAAAGAACAGTTTGAATCTGGTGATTCCCCAAGGAACTATCTATATGAGTAATGAAAGTTCAAAAGCAATATATTTTATTTCTGTTGCCTCAACGCTATCTGGAATTCATCCACAAACTATAAGAACATACGAAGAAAAAGGTTTAATAAAACCATATCGAACTGGTGGTGGAACAAGACGTTACTCACAAGAAGACATAGATAAACTTATACAGATACAAAATCTCTCACAAAGAGGTATCAACTTAGATGGAATAAAAATAATTTATGAAATGAGGGATAGAATCTCAGATTTGCAAATTGAAATTGAAACACTTAAAGAAGATATTAAATTAGAAAAAAACAAAAGAAGCAAATCTGAAAAAGAGATTCATAAAAGTTATAAAAATGAAATTGTTAAGAAATCAAACAAAGATCTCAGAAAAAATTAAATACACTAGCTTTTATATTTTTCAATAAAATTATTAATCTTATCTTCTAAGATGGGTAGAGTTATCCCTCCATCACATAAGACTTCATCGTGAAAAAATCTAATATCAAATTTTTTTCCAATTTCTTTTTCAGCTTTTTCTCTTAATTCCTCAATTTTTAGCTGGCCCATCTTGTATGCACAAGCTTGTCCTGGCCAGGCAATATACCTATCAGTTTCTATATTTGAATTTATTTCTTCAATAGGTGAGTTTGCTCTAAAGAATTCAATAGCCTCGTCTCTTGACCAACCTAAACCATGCATTCCTGTGTCTAATACAAGACGGCATGCTCTCCAGGCATCATTTCCTAATCTTCCGAGTTGTTGTATATCATTTGAATATAAACCCATTTCGTTTGCCAATTGTTCAGAATATAATCCCCACCCTTCCACAAATGCTGTAGAAGCTACATATTTTTGAAAATCGGGTACATCTTTGAGCTCTACTGCAATTGTTCTATCAAGATGATGTCCTGGTATAGCCTCATGAAAAGCTACAGACTCAGCCTCAAAGATGCTTTTTGTTTCTGGCTTATATGTATTTAAAAAGTATGTTCCGTCTCTTGAGCCATCTGGTAATGGTGAATAGTAGTATGCTGGCGGAGCATGTTTTTCTGATTCTTCAGGCACAGGTAATACATTACACGGTGCTTTTGGAAATACTGTAAACCAGTCAGCCAAGGGTTTATAGGCCCTCTCAATAATATCTTCTGCCATCTGAAGCATTTGTTCTTTGCTTTCATACCTCATTGATGGTTCGGTCTGCATTTTATAAAGTACTTCTTCTGGGGTTGTTACGTCTTCAAAAACATTTTTTCCAATTTCAAAAAATTCTTTTTTTAATCTTTCAATTTCAGATAAACCTACTTCATGAACTTCTTTAACACTAATGTCCTTATTTCCTGTAAATTTTCTTAAGCTTCTTAAATAAATATCCTCGCCACCTTCAATCCACATTATTCCTGGATTCGTATCAGATCTACCCTTTGGTAAATGCTCTGTTTTGAGTTGTTCAAGATACAAATTAACACTTGGTCTGACATTGCTCTCAATAATTAATTTGGCTTTGTCTTTCCAATCATTCAAATCTCCTTGAGATACTTCGGAAGAAAAATTTACCAAGAGAAGAGGGTCATTTTCTAATGAAGTTTTTAGATAACTTTCTATTTGATCAATTGTTCTTAATAAGTTTCTTTCAGTTGCAACCCTGTTTTCATCTAAACCTTTTTTTTGAACTTTAGATATCTGATTAAAAAACTGATTGTATAGTTCTAATCTCTTTAATAAAAGATCAGCAGATTCCAAATCAGGAATGAACATTTGTTGATTGTAATCAATTAAATAACCTGTGAAGCCAGATACACCAGCTCCAAACTCCCAACTTCTATCAAGTAATGAATCTTTGTTTGAGGTAAAAGCGTACTCTAACATACCAAATGTGACTTTTTCCTTGTTAGATAATTCATCAAAATTAATTTCACTCAATCTTTTATCAAAATTATTTAAGTCTTGTAAATTTTGATCAAAACGAGCTTCCGTGAGTTCTTCAATCTGATCAAAATATTCTGTATAGCCACGCATAATTGCAGATGTCGGTGAAGAATTTAGAGAATTTTCAAAAAAATCAACTGCTAATTTATTAAGTGCTTCATTCATTTTTATCTTCCTTTATCTTTTCGATTTCATTTTCAATTTTTTCAAGCTTTGCTAGAACATCATCAAGAGTAGTTTGTTTCTCTCCAAAATTCGATAGAAAATAAGCAGATACAGTTGCTGTGATTGTTGCTATAAATCCAATACCTAAAATCATAAGAGAGCTTGCAACAATTCTTCCAAGTGTTGTGTAAGGAGTTATATCTCCATAGCCAACAGTTGTTATTGTCACTAAAGCCCACCATATTCCATCACTAAAAGTTTCGACTTCTGGTTCAGAAACAAAGAAAAGAAAGCCAAAGAAAATTATTAAGAATATAGTTGCATAAACAATTGATCTAAGTCCCCTGCTATTAAAAATAGCTTTTATATCTGAACCAAATTTTGCAACAACGACTGCAAGTCTAAATAGCTGTAATACTCTTAGAAGTCTTGGGAGTCTAACAAAACGTAAAAATCTAGAAGATTCGAATCCTTGAGGGACAAAAGGTATAGAGCCGAGAACGATAAAAAGTTCCAACTTGTGATTCAAAATATATTCTTTTTTGTTTTCAGAAAGAATTAATAAATGAACGTATTCCAATAGAAATACAATCCATATTGCCCAATTGAGATAATTAGCAAATTCTTTTAGTTCTGTATTTCTATATTCAATAATTATTACAGGTATTAATAAAACAACTGCAACGAAAACTGGTATTTCGTAAAATTTTTCGGTTTTTTGATATCTTGAATTTTGCATATAGACATTATAAAACTAGCTTTGTAAGAAATTAATAAGTATTCTTAAAATAAGAAAATGAACAGGGTAACAAATTTTTTTCTTGTATTTGTTTTGGCATTTGCCATTACAAATTTCTATTCAAGAGATATCAATAATGAGATATCAAAAGATGAAATAGTTACCAACACAACAGTCTATAAATCAAACACTGATATAGAGATTTCAAAAATTATAAAAACCTTTGAATCAGATAACGTAAGCAAAAATATCAATAAAGAAGAACAGATGTATAGTGCTAAATTAATATCGGATTTAAATGATGAGTTAATTGTATTAAATCAAGAAATAACTTTTTTAATTAAGAAGCAAAAATTTTCAAAGTACAAAGAAACACATGGTGGAATTAGAGGAATTTATGTCAATGGATACCATATGACAAATGAATCAAAGTTAGAAAATATTTTGAATATTGTTGATAAAACAAATGTCAATAGCCTTGTCATTGATGTGAAGACAGATAATGGTCACATTTTATTTAATACGACAAATACCATTTCTGAAGAAATGTCTAATATTAGAAGCAAATATGATCGCGAGACATTAAGAAAATTAAAAGATAAAAATGATCTTTATTTAATTGGAAGAGTTGTTGTTTTCCAGGATCCGTTATTTGCAAAGAGCTATCCAGATGAAGCAGTATTTGATTCATATAAAAAAAAGATATATTCCCAAAATGATCAATATTTTGTTGATCCTGGGAGTGAAAAAGCAAGAAGTTACGTAATTGATATAGCCAAAGAAGCATGTCAGCTGGGTTTTGATGAAATTCAATTTGATTACATTAGATATCCAGATTCAAACTATCAATATATGACTTTTAAAGAAGAAAATAACTTTGAAAACAGAATAAAAAATATAAATACTTTTCTAATGAAAGCTAAGGAAGAAATAAACGGTATTGGGTGTTTTGTTTCGGCAGATGTATTTGGTTTTATATTAACAAATAAATTTGATGGAGGAATTGGTCAAAATCTTGAGACAATTATTGAGAATGTAGACTTTTTGTCCCCAATGGTATACCCGTCACACTACAGTAAAGGGTCTTTTGGTTATCAAAACCCGAACAGAAATCCATACGGAGTCATTACTTCTGCTTTAGATGATGCATTAAATAGAGGCGTTCAAGAGGTTAAACTTAGACCATTTCTACAGGGTTTTTGGCATTCAGATTTTGAGGTTCAAGAGAATATCAGAGCTGCTGAAGATAAGAATCTAGACTGGATAGTCTGGAATGTTTCCTCTTCGTATAATTTAGAATATTTTACTAAGCTTGACTCATGACAATTAAACAACAGTTTAAATCTGAATTGGAATCATTGCACAATAATCTCATTGAAGTAAATGATTGGATGTATGATAATCCAGAGCTTGGCTTTGAAGAATTTAAAACTTCTAAATATCTTGTTAACTTTATCAAAAAATATGATCCTAAGGTATCGTATCCAACTCATAATCTTGATACAGCTTTTGATATTACATTTGGTAAAAACGGGCCACTTGTTGTTCTTTGTGTTGAATATGATGCATTGCCAGAAATTGGACATGCTTGTGGACATAATATAATTGCAACTTGTTCTATCGGAGCGGGATTAGGTCTTAGAAATCTTGTCGACCAATTAGGTATTAGAGTAAAACTTCTTGGGACACCTGCTGAAGAAGGTGGAGGTGGAAAAATAATATTATTAGACAATGGAGCTTTTGAAGATGCAGAATGTTCTATGATGATCCACCCAGGCCCCTATGATGTTGCCAATCCAACTTTTTCTACAATCCAACAATATAAAGTTGAATTCTTTGGTAAGGATGCACATGCTGCTGGCGCTCCAGAAGAAGGAATAAATGCATTAGATGCCCAAATACAACTATTTGTAAATGCATCTACATATCGTCAACAAATGTTAAGAACTGACAGAATGCATGGAGTTATTAAAGATGGAGGATTAAAACCAAATATCATTCCATCCTATACTTCCTCAGAGTGGTATCTTCGATCTTTAAATGAAGAGGGTCTTAACAAACTTGAACAAGATTTTTTAAATTTCGTAAATGGAGCTGCTATTGCAACAAAATGTAAATCAGATGTTACTTCACCAGACTTTAGATATCAAGAAATTGTAAATAATGAAACTATGTTCAAATTGTTTATGGAAAATTGTAATGATATTGGTAGAGATATGCCTTTACAAGATCCTACACAACTTGGTTTAGGTTCAACTGATATGGGGAATATATCATTTGCAATGCCATCTATCCATCCAATGTTATCTATCGACTCAGGAGATGCAGTCAATCATCAGCCTGAATTTGCAGCAGCTACAATTAAAGATGGTGGTCATAAAGCTATATTTGATGGAGCTTATGGAATGGGTGCAACAATTATTGATTTAGCAGAAAAAAATCTGTGGGATCAACTCTAGAGAATTTGGCTCAAGAAAAGCTTTGTCCTATCGTTTTGTGGATTATCAAAAAATTCTGTAGGAGTATTTTCCTCAACCATTAGGCCTTCATCAAATAACATTACCCTATCTGCAACTTCTTTAGCGAATCCCATTTCGTGAGTAACAACAATCATTGTCATTCCAGATAAAGCTAGTTCTTTCATCGCATCTAATACTTCTTTGATCATTTCTGGGTCAAGAGCCGATGTTGGCTCATCAAAAAGCATTATTTTTGGTTCCATTGCTAAAGCTCTAGCGATTGCAACTCTTTGTTGCTGGCCACCTGATAGTTGGCCTGGGAATTTTGAGGCCTGTTCTGGAATTCCAACTCTGTTTAAAAGTTCCATTGCTTTTTCTTCTGACTCACTTCTACTTTTTTTTCTTACCCAAATTGGTGCAAGAGTAATGTTTTGCATCACTGTTAAGTGTGGGAAAAGATTGAAGCTTTGAAAAACCATCCCTACCTCTGATCTAATTGCCTCTATATTCTTAAGGTCGTTAGTTAGTTCAATACCGTCAACAATAATTTCACCTTCTTGATGCTGCTCTAATCTATTAATACATCTAATGAATGTTGATTTTCCCGATCCTGATGGTCCACAAATAACTAATACTTCACCTTCTTGAACTTCCATTGATATACCTTTGAGTGCTTGGAAGTCTCCAAACCATTTTTTTACATCGTTAGTTTTAATAATGCTCATAAATTATCTTTCTCCTAATCCTAATCTTTTTTCAACTTTCATGCTTCTTCTAGATAGAGTAAATGTAAATATCCAGTAAAAAAATGCTATGAATAATAAATTCTCCCTGTCGTGACCAACAAAATTTACAGGTATTGATTGGGTTCCAATTATAACTTTACCAATTGTGAGAAAATCGATTAAGCCAATTATTGTAACCAAACTAGAATCTTTAAAAGCCGTAATTGCACTACTTACAAGGGTTGGAATTATTGCTCTCAATGCCTGAGGCATAACAATCAAGGAAGTTTTTTGAAAAGGACTCATTCCGATTGCATCTGCAGCTTCGTATTGGCCTTTTGGAATTGATTGAAGACCTCCTCTAATATTTTCTGCAAAGTATGCTCCACTAAAAAATGCAGTTACCATTAGTACCCTTACAACTAACTCAAAATTTACGCCCTCTGGTAAGAAAACTGCCATTGTAACACTTGCAAAAAACAGCCACGTTATATATGGAACTGAACGAGTTAACTCAATAATTCCTGTACATACAAGTCTCACAATGGGTAACTTAGAATTTCTTCCTAGTGCTAATAAAACCCCTAAAGGAAATGAGACATAAGTACCAAATATAGCAAGAAGCCAGGTCAGAGAAAAACCACCAAAAATACTTTGTTGCTGAACAATAATCTGAGTATCTGATGACCCTCCACGAATTAAAACAGCTAAAGTAAAAAGGGAGACCCCCCAAACAATGATAAGATTCCTCTTCCCTTTGGAAGACGAAGAAACAGCCGGAATTACAATAGTGAACAATACAAGCAGTAAGAGTGCTGACTTTAGAAGGATAGGGATAGAGATGAAGAGTGATATTCCTGTAATGGCTATAAGAATCCCTAAGTAAGCAGAAAAATATTTTTCGACAACAGGATTATTTATAAATGTGATTGTTAACGCTCCAATTAGAAAGATTCCAATAAAAATTGGTATATCTTGACCAAGAATTGTTGGAAGATCTATTTCTGGCTTTTTAAAAATCCATGAAAAAATAAACAGTGGTAAAAGAACCCATGATATAGACATTGTTCTCTTCATGTTTTTTGAATCTTTGAATCTAGAGCCTATAAAATAAAAACCTAAAAATAATCCAAAAATGATGGTCCAAGGTATCTTTGTGGTATCAGCAATTGGCATTAAAGGGTCAGGAATTATTCTTTGATTACTACTATCAAGCTGTATTGTGGGGAGCTTTACAATCCACAATAAAACTATTGGTATTGCCAAATAAAAACACAATAAGTCTGATTTATTGAATTTGTAATTAAGATTCAAATTTTTTAATACGAAAAATACTATAACTAAAATTGCTGAAGGAATAAGAAGTTGTAAACGTGTGTCCATTGGAAATGACTCTTCTGTTTGGATGAGCCCATCGTTATCAGTAACACTTGAGAATGTAGGTGCTACAACGGTAAAGAAAAGAAAAGCTAAACTTACTCTTAGAAATTTTGAGAATACATCAGATAATGACGATTCTTCCGTGCTTTTCCATAACCCTATAGACATTCCAGCAAAAACAAGAGCTAACCCGACAGATATCCACACTCGAATAAAATCTTCTTCCGGATACGCTTGAACCATATAAAGCTGCATATTGTTTAAGACAGATAACCAATCCTTATCAGATGCCATTGCAAAACCAAATAACCCTCTAAAGAAACCCAATACAAAATAGATTGTTACTACCGTAAGTATTGAAGATGGAATCGAAGAAAATAAGTTTTCTTTAAGCCAAGCTAATGATTTTTTATAATCTAAGTTCATTTATCTCTCAACAATCTTTAGTTTTCTATTGTAAAAATTAATAATGCTTGAAATTGTCAAGCTTACTGTGCTGTAAAATATCATCCAGACAATAAATACAGGTAAAGTTTGTCCCTCCTGGTTGTATAAAGTTTGACCTACAGCAACAATTTCAGGGAAAGCTACAGCTATACCTAATGAAGTATTTTTTGCAAGGTTCAAATATTGATTACCCATAGGAGGCAACATTACTCTAATTGCCTGTGGTATAACAATTAGTCTCAACAGTGCGCTTCTTCTGAAGCCTAATGATAGTCCAGCCTCAGATTGCCCTTTTGCGACAGCCATAATTCCAGCTCTTACAACTTCAGATATAAATATTGCTGTGTATAAGACAACCCCTACCCAGGTTGCAAAATAGCCGACAGACAACTTTTTACCATAGTCATCGGAATATCTCTTAAATTTTGTAGTACCTGTTTGTTCAATTCTTGGTCTTGATAATGTGAAAGGATCACCATCAGTTACTTGGATTTCATAAAATTCTTCACCAACTTTAAGTGATTTACCTTCTTCGATATAAAGTGTCTCAATAGTGCCTGCATACTTAGCTAAAATTTCATACTCTATTTTTTCTTCATTAGGCTTTCTAATTATGTAAGCGTCCGCAATTTTGTCTCCAACTTCTACTACTGATCCTGGTTCTACTACCCAATTAATTATCTCTGCTTTCTTCATTTCTACATTTTCTTTTTCAATTTCAACATCATGCATTGGGAACCAATATAATTTATTTTCAATACCATGAAAAAGTTGTGGAAGCCCCCAATCAGCTTTGTAAGTAAGTTCATCTCCCACTAGAAAATTAGAAATGCCTGCTCCAAACGAAGTAAGGAAAAGAAAAACTAGCAAAACAACGATCAAGACATTAAATATTATTTTGAAATAATCATCGTCACTATAAATACCCTGTGCTTCTTCGGATTTTTTACTATCAATAAATCTTTTTGTGACTCTGAAACCTATTAGAACTGTAATTAATGAAAATAAAATCTGATAAAAAATTCCTGGAACGCTTTCTAAGCCAGTTGAAATAAATCCTGCAATTAGACCAATTACTCCAACAACCCTAAAACCACCAAACCAACCAATAACAATTAGTACGATAAAAGATACCACAGCCCATAATGTTGGGTATGTTTCTCTTCCTTCTTTTTCAAGAGTTCTAACTCGCCATTTAAATATCTGGTTGGCAATGTATAAAACTAAAACAAAGTAAACCATAAAGAGAATTGCATTAGGTTCTCTATTTGGCCATGGAAATGCCAAGCCTTTTGCACTTGCATGAAACGTATATGTTCCAATTTCTGAAACTTCTAATCTCGGTAAAGTAAGTATTAAAGCTTGAAAAAAAAGAATTTGGACTAACAGAGGAACATTCCTCACAATTTCTAATATTCCTGTTGCGCTTTTTTCAACAATATAATTTTTTGAAAGTCTTGCGATACCAAGCAATGTTCCGAGAATTGTTGCTGCAAAAATTCCCGTAACTGTGATTCTAAGCATATTTAACATTCCAACTTGTAACATCTGTAAACCAGAAACTGGAAGTGTGTACATTCCTTCTGCGATAGAAACACCTGGTGTTTCTCCCAAAAAGTCCCATGAGAATGCTATATTTGTGGATGCAAAATTAGTTGATGCGTTTCCTAAATACCTTAAAACAATACTTATAAAACCAACTAAAAAAACTACTTGGCTCAGCCATTTTAAAAAAACAACATTTCTAAAAAATAGCAAATATTTAAGAGCGCTTTTCATTATAAAATTTTATCAAATAAATAAGGGACTTACAAAGCAAAAGGGGCTTTTCAGCCCCTTTTACATTTATATAAAGATAATTAAATTATCTTGCAGGAGGTGCGTAAATTAACCCACCGTTTGTCCAACGATCGTTAGCTCCACCTTCTCTAAAGAGACCTAATGGATTTAGGTTTCTTGAGTAGATTTGATCATAGTTACCAACTTGCTTGATAACGTTATAGAATGCTTTTGCATCTAGACCCATCTTTGTTTGAAGCTCTCCATCATTTGCACCAAATAATCTTCCAAGCTCTGGAAGTGCATCTGTATCAACAGAGTCAACGTTTGCACTAGTTACACCATACTCATCAGCGATGATTGTAGCGTAAACTGTCCAGTTGACTACGTCTGCCCAGGTACTGTCATTTGATCTATATGTAGGACCTAATGGCTCTTTTGAAATTGGTGATGTTGGGAAAATTACCCAGTCATTTAGAGCATCATTAACTGCTCTTCTACCAACAAGTGCTGAACCATCAGTTGTGATAATATCACATTCACCTGCAATGAATTTGTCAACAGCTTCTGCGAAAGCTTCAACTGTAACAAGTTCGATTGTTGCACCAGCAAGTCCTGCACCTTCAGTAATATTCTTTTCGGTTGTAGTTCCTGCATTTGTACATACTCTTAGTCCGTCAATATCAGCTAGAGTAGAGCTTTCGGTAATACCGTCTGCTTTTCTACCAAGTAATTGCTGACCATCAAAGTAGGTTGTAGGACCGAAGTCATTACCTAACTCTGTGTCACGGCTTTGAGTCCAAGTTGTGTTTCTAAAAAGAACATCGACCTCACCAGCTGCTAAAGATGTGAATCTCTCTGCAGATGTAAGTTGCTTGAATTCGACTTTACTGTAGTCGCCGAATACAGCAGCTGCCACTGCGTAACAGAAATCAACATCAAATCCACCGAAGGATCCATCATCAGCTTGCTCACTGAATCCGGTAGCACCAGTACTGATTCCACACTTAAGAAATCCTCTTTCAAGAACTTCGTCTAGTGTAGATTCATCTGAGTGATCGTGTTCTTCTTCAACTGCTACTTCCTCAGTTGTATCTGTAGCACAAGCTACAGCAACCATGGAAAGAACAAGTAAAGAAACGATTGCTTTTTTACTCAATGTTTTCTCCTTTTATATAAAAGCAGACAGGAAAACGATTAACTAGTAATTGAGTTCCCGTCTAAGTACTAATTTAATCTTTATTTGATTTAGCTACAAATTAATTTAATTATTAGATAGAAAAATCTTTCTATACGTCAAAAATGCATGTATTATCCATTGTTGTAATTCAAGGAGAAAAGTTGTCAACTACCATTGTTTTAGGCGCTCAGTGGGGCGATGAAGGCAAGGGTAAAGTCACAGACTTTTTTGCATCAAAAGCTGATCTTGTAGTTCGTTTTCAGGGTGGCAATAACGCTGGTCACACAATTGTTATAGGTGATGAAAAATTTGCACTTTCTATGGTCCCATCGGGAGTGATGTATGAATCATGTACTCCAGTCATTGGTTCAGGGTGTGTAATTGATTTTGAAGTTTTAAAAAATGAAATTGAAACTTTAAATAATAAAAATATAGACACCACTAAATTAAAACTTTCATACAATGCACACATAATCATGCCATACCACAAAATTCTCGATGAATTAATTGAAGAGAGTTTAGGTGATAAAAAAATTGGAACTACTAAAAAAGGTATCGGGCCTTGTTATGGAGATAAGATACAAAGAAAAGGAATCCGGATACAAGATTTTTTATCTGAAGATAAATTTAATGAAAGATTAAAAAACAACCTTGAAGAAAAAAACCAAATTATTGAAAAAATTTACGGTGGAACTCCCATTAAGTTTGACGAGGTAGTTAACGAGTATAAAAAATACAAGGAACTTATTTCATCAATTGCAGAGGACACTTCATTGTTTATATCCAATTCAGTAAAAGAAAATAAAGAAATCTTATTTGAAGGAGCTCAGGGCACTCTTCTTGATATTGATCATGGAACATATCCTTTTGTAACAAGTTCGAATACAAGTGCAGGCAATGCAGCTACTGGGTCTGGAATTGGACCTTTAAATTTTGAACATGTTGTTGGCGTAACTAAAGCCTACATATCAAGAGTTGGTACTGGTCCATTCATAACTGAACAAGAAAATGAAGTTGGTGACTACATGATTGAAAAAGGAGCTGAGTTTGGAACAGTAACTGGCAGAAGGAGACGATGTGGATGGCTAGATTTAGTTTCATTACGATATTCGAAAAGGATTAACTCCTTAAGTCAATTATTTATAACAAAATTGGATGTTTTAAGTGGCCTTGAGGAAATAAAGGTATGCGTAGGATATAAATTTGAAGATAAAAAAATCACAGATTATCCATTAATTGATGAAATTTTAGATGAGTGTGAGCCTGTTTATGAATCGTTCGAGGGTTGGGATGAAGACATTTCTAAAATTAGGAAATATGATGCGCTTCCTGAAAATGCTAAAAAATATATTGAATTTATTGAAGAATTTATCGATGTTCCTATTAAATATATATCTGTTGGACCAGAAAGAAACCAAAATATAATTAGATAAATGATTAAAAGATACGAAGTAAAAGAAATAGTTGATATATGGAGTCAAGAAAACAAGTTAAATACTTGGAAAAAAGTTGAATCCTCTGTTACAAAAAGTCTCGAAGAGGAAGGTATTGTTCCTAAGGGTTTATCAAAGAAAATACTTGATGCAAATATAACCGTTGAGGAAGTTGAAGCTCGAGAGAAGATAACAAACCATGACTTAGCTTCATTTGTTGATATCTTACAAGATAAAGTAAATCAAGATTCTGAATGGATACATTATGGCCTTACAAGTTCAGACGTAGTTGACACTTCAAATAGTTTGTTAATTTTAGAATCCTTAAAATTTCTACTGCAAGAAGTTGATAAATTAATTAATACTTTGAAGAATCTTGCAATAAAGGAAAAAGATACAAAAATAGTTGGAAGAACTCATGGAGTATTTGCTGAAGTAACTTTTTTAGGCAACATAATTTCAAACTGGTTATTAGAAATATCCCGAAATAAAGAGCGTCTTGAAAGAGCAAAAGAAAATATTAGCATTGGAAAGCTAAGTGGGGTTGTTGGGAATTACACCATAATTAACAGCGATGTTGAAAAAAAATCATTAGAAACTTTAAATCTTAAACCAGAGCTATTTGCTTCTCAGATTGTAAGCCGTGATAGATATGCTGAAGTAATTAGCTCCATAGGAATGCTCGCAAGTTCATATGATCGTATAGCTATAAATCTAAGAGGTTATCAACGTTCAGAGGTAGGTGAAATACACGAATCATTTTCAAACGAACAAAAAGGTTCCTCCGCAATGCCACATAAAAAAAATCCGATTACTTCTGAGAGAATTTCGGGAATTTCAAGAATCCTCAGAGGTTATGTTGTAACCGCTTTAGAAAATATCTCTCTTTGGCATGAAAGGGATATATCAAATTCATCAGTTGAAAGAATTATTTTTCCAGATAGTTTTAATCTCATTTGTTTTTCAACAATTGAGATGGAAAAATTATTCAAAAATATCAATATTAACCATGAAAAAATAAGTTCAAATATTAATTCAGCAAAAGTCAGTTTACTAACTCAATCTTTTCTATCATATCTAATAACAAAAGGGATCGAAAGGGATGAAGCATATAGATTTTTGCAATCTCAATCATTTGAAATCGATAACATAGATACTTATATAAAAAATATTTCAACAAATTTTGAGGAAGTTGAAGAAAAAGAATTACAGGAAATTGGAGAAAGTTTTCTTATTGAAAAAACCAACAAAAATTTTGAAGAAAAAATAAATTCTATTGTTTAAAAAATTAAGAAATCAATTCACTGAAATTAAAAGTGAAGTTTTAGGTCTAAATGAATCACAAAATAATATTTTTGATTCAATTCTTGCTCCGGTGTTTTTTGTTTTAACATTCAGATTTTTCGATTTAAATATTGCGATTATAAGTACAGCCGTATTGGTTGCACTGACATTTGGCTACAGGTTGGTTAAGAAAGATGAAATTAAATTCGCATTTTATGGTGTTCTTGGAACTTTAGTTGCTTTATTAATTGCTCAGATTCAAGGGACTGCATCAGGTTTTTTTCTACCAGGCATTATCAGAGATCTAAGCATTACATTTATAGGATTTGTATCAATTGTATTTAAGAAACCATTTACGATTTATTCATCAATGTACTTTAGAAAATGGCCTATGGAGTGGTATTTACTACCAACAATAAAACCAGCTTATAATCGAGTTGCTGTATTGTGGGTTCTATTTCTTGGAGCAAAAGGTGGTTTACAAATTTTATTTTTTAATAACCCTGAAGTGCTTGCAATAATCAAATTGGCGACTTCAAACCAAACTACTCTAATTCTTTTAGTAGTTTCATATTTTATTGGTTTAAATAAATTGAAAGCATTAAATGGCCCAAGCGTTGAGGAGTTTAAAAACAACACTCCTCCACCTTGGAAAGGTCAGCAAAGAGGATTCTGACTAAGGTATCATGCTTATATGGTAGAAGATAATTTAAAACTAATAATTGTCGCAGGCAGCGGTCTGGGTATTTATATATTATTAAGAACACTAATTTTTCCACTTCTTAAACGTATCGCAAAAAAAACAAATACTATCATTGATGATCTTTTTTTAGAAAAAAAATTTTTAAGTAGAGTATCTTTTGTCGCTGTATTTGCTTTCTTAAATGGAATATTATTTACAGACTTTTCAACAGCATTACTAGACGGTGAAATTAGTCAAAGAATAATTAGTTCACTGTTAGCTGCATTCTTAGGTTTGTCTCTAAATGAATTACTTTCAATATTTAATAAAGCATCAAGTAAATATGAAGCATTAAAAGATAGGCCTATTAAGGGTTATATTCAAATCGTAAAAATTATTCTTAACGCATTTATATTCATTATTATTTTTGCAATTTTATCTGGACAGTCAGTTACATATTATATAAGTGGACTCGGTGCGTTAACAGCAGTTCTACTATTAGTGTTTCAAGATACAATTCTATCTTTCGTTGCATCAGTTCAAATTGGACAAAACAATATCATAAATAATGGTGACTGGATAGAAGTGCCAGAATATGGTGCTGACGGAGATGTAATTGACATAGCTCTTCACACAGTAAAAGTACAAAATTGGGATAAAACTATTACCACCATACCCACTTCAAAAATAATCTCTACGTCAGTCAAAAATTGGAGGGGGATGTCCGATTATGGTGGAAGAAGAATTATGAGATCATTAAGTATTGATATTTCAAGTATTAAATTTTTAACATTTGAAGAAATTGCAAAATTAAAAAATATTGCTCCTATTAAAGATTATCTCAATAAAAAAGTACAAGAGTTAGAAACATTTAATAATGAACTAACTTCTGGAGAATCAATAACAGAACAAAGAAATCTGACAAATATTGGTACATTTAGAGCCTATATAGAGAGTTATCTGAGACAAAATGAAAACCTAGATACCGAAAACATGACTTTTTTAGTAAGACAATTATCACCTACAAACCAAGGTGTACCAATACAAATCTATACATTTACAAAAACCACAGACTGGGTCGAATATGAAAACATCCAGTCAGATATATTTGATCATTTAATAGCAGTGTTACATAAGTTTGATCTAAGAGCGTACCAAGATGGTATTGTTGAAGCTGCAGCAATGAAAAATTTGCACTTTAATGAAGGTCTTGAAAACTAACTTAAGCTCTCATTCTTAAGAAAATAACAAATGCAACCCCAACTATTAAATAATTAAAGTAATTACCTAACAAACTAAATGGAGTTTGTGAGTTAATTGGATTAATATTTTCAATTAAGATTTCAGATGTGAATAAATTTGTTTGTGATAAAACCTTTCCATTATTATCTATGAATGCTGATTTTCCAGTTATAGCAGAATGTATGACGGGCCTATCATTTGAAATTGCATTTGCACGAGACATTAATATAAACTGATCAGACATCCCGCTTTCTCCATAGCTTGCTTGATTTGTGAGAATTACAATAACCTCTGCTCCCGCCTGAACACTACTTCGAATATATCTTTGGAATGATCCCTCAAAAGAAATTACAGAGGACAAATTATGGGATCCAATTTGAAATATTTTCTCTTGTTCTCCTCTTATCATGTCTCTCGGAACTAATGAGAGAGAGGGGATCCAGTCTAGAAATCTCCTAAAAGGAATGTATTCTCCAAAAGGAACTGGGTGTTGTTTCAAATATTGATCTACAATTTTTCCCTGATTATTAATAAATAGACCATAATTTTCAAAATAAGCTTCTCTTATGGGTCTGTCTCCACCAATTAAAAAATAAGAATTCAACCTCTGGGCTTCCACTTGTATATCAGTCAAAACCCGGTCGTGAATTAAGGGATCATTATTAAAACCAGTCGAGCTTTCAGGCCAAATTATCAAATCTTGCTTTAAATTTATACTTTTTGTTAAATTTATATGACTCTCATATATTCTTGCTCTTTCATTATTACATTTATTTTTTGCTCCGGGACAAGGACTATTTCCCTGGACAATTGCAACACTTATTTGTTCAGATTTATTATTTTTATCTAATAAATTAAAACTTTCGTTTAGTAAAAATATTGAAAGAGGTGCAAATATTAAAATAAAAAATACTAGTGAATCTTTCAAATATGTATATTTCTTTTTATTTTCAAGTACAAATAAAACAACTAAAAGAGTCAAAGACTGAATGATTAGAGAATACCCTGACGGACCAAATGTTTTAAAAATACTTGGTAAGAGATTGAACGATGTATCTCTATATCCTGTGATTAAAACTGTTGAAGTTGAGCCCCATGGAAAACCACCAAATGGGAAGTAAGCTCTTAGTAAATCGAAAGCACTTATTATTCCAATCAATATAAAAAAATTATTATTAGTTTTTATTGCTATAAATCTAAACAACTTTCCATAAATTCCATATAAGAGACCCATTAAAACAAGAAGGGGAATCCAGGCTTCGTAACCAATTGATTGGATACCAAATAGAATTACACCAAATGATACAGATCCAAATACTAAGCCTGAAAGAAATGGTTTTTTACTTAATAAAATTCCTGAGTAAAAAAGAAATAGGGATGGAAATATTAAATACCAAAAATTAAATGGTGGAAAGCTCAGAAAGAACAATGCTGCGGAAAATAAAACTCTTGTACTCATTATTTATATAATGTTAACTACGAATTAAAATTTCAAAACTAAATTATATTTCTGAATATAACAATTAATCCAGAAATTATAGAGAAGTATGTCACTCCTTTTGAAATTGTTGCATCAGAAACATCTGAAAATAGTGAAGAAGATAGTTTTAGTCCTAATGCAACAGGTATTGCTAAATATAAAATTAAAACTATATGATCCCTATATATCTCACCACTAATAAAAAGGAGGCTTAAAGTTATTATTATTCCAAAAGTAAACACAGCATTAAGGGAGGGTCTGAACTCTTTGCCAGAAGCTCCCCTGTATAAAATTGCTATTGGAGGACCTCCTACTCCAGCAATCATTGCAAATATTCCTGACAGTGATCCAGCAATCCATGAGGTTTGATTATTCCTTTCTAAAGTCCATTCATTAAATGTTGCAACCCCTGCGAAAAAAACAATAGCTCCAACACTTATGGATAAAAGTCTTTCATTCAAGTTGATCAAAAGTAGTAATCCTAAGGGACCTCCAATCACTCTGCCTAAAAACAAAAATTTAAATGGTTTCCAATCTACTTCTTTTTTTTCCCGTTGATATATTCGATATGCCATAGGTAAAGCCAGAAGGCTTAGAATCTGAGGAACAAGAAGCGGTTCAATTTGAACAAGTATTGGGGAGGAAATTACAGCGAAACCAAAACCTAGGATCCCTTGTATTGCTGCACTTGCAAATAACAAAACTGAAATAAAAACAAGTTCAATTAAAGAAAGATCGAATGGAAATGTCAACTAAGTGCTTTTTCCATTAAATCTAATATTTCACCTTCTTTTGTATGTCGACCAGTTTCTCGTTTTGAATAAATTAAATTTTCATTTAAATACAACTCAAACACACCTCCACTTGAAGGAATTAGATCTATAGATTTAATTTTTTTACCATACTTTTCTATGATATCTTCGACCGTACTAACTGCACGGGGTGTGTAGTTTCAAGTGATACAAAATTCTAGTTTGATTTCCATAATCAGATGTTACTATACGTATCTGTAATAAAAAGTTTGTAATAACTTGCACGCTTTTTAATATTTTGTTATGCTTGTGAATATATTCACAAAGTAAGGAATGTAATGACTGACGGATTAAAAGCAAGTCAAATTAAAGGTGGTATAAGACCTTCAAAAAGTTTTGACCAGGGCAGAGTTTGTAAAGAAGAATCCTGTAGTACTCAATTAAGTATTTACAACAAAAGAGAGCATTGTTTCAATCATGCTCCTGTTAAATACCCGAGAGTAAGAGGAAGAATTCTTCAAGAGACTGCTTAATATTAAAAAAATCACTTTAACAATATAAACTATCCATAATTAACATCTGTATATGGCTATAAAATTTAATGTTCCAGAAATAAGTTGTGATCATTGCAAAAGTACAATCGTAAACACTTTATCAAATATTGAAAGCATCGAATCAGTTGATGTAGATATTGAAACTAAAGATGTAACATTGGAATCTTCAAATGAAGTTAGTTTAGATCTTGTTAAATCACTTCTTGATGAACAAGGCTACACCGTTGTCAGCTGATACAAAAACATTAGTACTATCTGTTGAGGGAATGACATGTGCAGCATGTGCTGCAAGAATAGAGAGAGTCTTAAATAAAGAAGACTCTGTAAAAGATGTTGTTGTTAACTTTCCATTAAAAAAAGCTGTCTTAGAGATAAATCCTGATGATGAAAATTCTGATGAGTATATACAAAAAATAAGATCTATCGGATACTCTGCTAAAGAAGAAGTGAGTGAAGAGAAAAAAAACAATATTACAAAGTTCTCCATACCTCTCATATCTCTTTTGTTGACCCTTACAATCAATCCTTTAATTCAAAATAATCAAAATTTATTGGCATTAGGAATTGGATCTTTAATTATTTTTTTCTTTGGAAGAAAGTTTCATTTGTCAGCCTTAAAAAATTTAAAAATACTTAATTTCAATATGGACACCTTAATTTCGATTGGTAGTTTATCTTCTTTTATTATCGGTGTGTTACCAAATAATGGTGAGCTTATGTATTTAGAAACAGGTGGTTTTATTATAAGTTTTATCCTTCTTGGAAAAACTATTGAAGAAATTTCAATAAAATCGTCAATATCAATTTCTGATTCTATCATTGATAGCATTCCTAAGGATGTCAATGTGTACGATAATCAAACCCTTGTTCGCAAGCCTCTAGATTTAATTGATGTTGGTGAACTAATAGTAATTAAAAAAGGTGAGATTGCTCCTTTAGATGGAATAGTTAGACGTGGAAGTTCAGAGGTTGATGAAAGTATCATATCTGGTGAATCTGTACCACTACTTAAAAAAAGTGGTGACAATGTAATATCGGGCTCCATAAACCTTGGTAGCGAAATAGAAATTGAAGTAACAAAGAAAGCTGGCGATACAACAATCAACTACATCGAAAAGTTAATTTTAAAAGCTCAAACAGGAAAACCAGAAGTACAAGACCTTGTTGATAGAGTTACAAATATTTTTGTACCCTCAATATTAATTTTAAGCTTTATAAATTTTCTAATTAAGGCCCTTGTTTTTGATAATAGTTTTCCAGATACAATTAGCTCAACAATAGCAATTTTGGTTGTTGCGTGTCCATGTGCTCTAGGTCTTGCAACTCCAATTGTTTTATTCAGAACCGCATCAATTTCAAATCGTAATGGCTTTATCTTTAAAAATTTTGATTATCTTCAAAGATTTAATCAATTAGATACAATCATTTTTGATAAGACGGGAACTTTAACATCTGGAATATTTAAAATCGAAAGCATTCTAGATGATAATGGAGAGGATGCTGGTGATGAAATACTTAGAATACTTGCTTCAGTTGAACAGAACTCAAACCATCCAATAGCTAAGAGCATACTCTTAGAATCAGAAATTCAGGGTTTGGAACTTTTACCTGTAGAGAAATTTGTGGAAACTCCAGGTGTTGGCGTAAGTGGGATCGTAGAAAATAAAAATATAACTGTCACAAAGTCAGTCGATAATCTTATCAACGATCTAATTTTAAAAATTAATGATAAAGAATATAGAGTCAAGCTAGTAGAAGATGAAACTGTGAATAAAGAATTAATTAAAAGTCTCTCAAAAGATTATGAGTTAGAAATTTTGTCTGGTGACAAATCTGAAAAAGTAAAAGAAATTGGAATTAACCTAAATATAGAAAAAGTGTATGGTGATCAATCTCCGGAAGATAAATTAGAATATATAAAAAATAAACAAAGAAACAAAAAAGTAGGTTTCGTTGGAGATGGAATAAATGATTCTCCAGCTTTACAACAAGCGAATGTAAGTTTGTCTTTTGCTCAAAGTACTCAAATAGCACAAAGCGTAAGTGACATAATTATTTTCAAAGGTGGCCTTGAGAAGCTAGGTAGCATTTTTAATATTTCAAAAAATTCAAATAGAAGAATCGCTCAAAATTTATTCTTTGCATTCATTTACAATGTCATAATGATCCCAATAGCTGTAAGTGGGAATATTATGCCAAGTATGGCAGCATTAGCAATGGCTCTATCAAGTTTATCTGTTGTAATTAATTCATCTAGAAAACTCTAATTTTTTTTAAGATAAAATTTTTTAAATATTAATCTTCTTTTATGGAAGATGTTGTTTGGTATAGAAAGCCACTTCTATCTGATCCTGTAGCAATTCTTGCTTTTGAGGGATGGAGTGACGCTGGTAACACTGCAAGTGGTTGCATAGAGAATATTTGCGGAACATATGAAGTAGAGCCCTTTGCAGAGCTCAACTCTGAAGGATTTTATAACTACCAAATGAGAAGACCCGTGGTTGAGGTGAAAGCAATCGGAGAAAGGAACTTCCACTGGCCTCAAACTTCTTTTTATTCAATTGAAGATTACAAACTTAAAAGAGAAATAATTATGGTTTTTGGTGAAGAACCATCAATGAAGTGGAAGAAATATTCTCAAAACATATCAGATGTGCTTATTGAACTTGGAGTGAAAAAAGCCGTGACTCTTGGTGCATTCTTTGGCCAAGTTGCGCATACATTACCTGTTCCAATATTTGGTGTGAGTGATGACCCAACTTTCAATTCAAGGTTTAATGTACTTCCTACAAATTATTCTGGACCTACTGGAATTACTAGTGTTGTTGGACATGATCTAAGAAGTAATGGAGTGGAAACATCAGGTTTATGGGCAGCAGTTCCTCATTACCTTAGTTCTGGGGCATATCCTAAAGGTATTGGTGCATTATTAAATAAGACATCTGAAATACTCAAAGTTGATATTGATGATTCTGGTATTCAATCCGAAGGTCAACAATTCGAAACAAAAATTAGTAAGGCAATGGAAAATTCTCAGGATCTTGCCGAATACGTTTCTAAATTAGAAGAAGCAGAGGTGAGCATTGAAGATAGCTTTTCAGAGGATAACCTTGTAGAGGAAATTGAAGATTTTCTTAACAGCGAGGGAAGAGAGTTCTAGGCAGACTTCTTTTTATGCCTATTTGATTTACGACGTTTTCTATATTTATGCTTAGACATTTTTTTTCGTCTTTTTTTAATCAAAGATCCCATAAATTTAAAATTATTCCTTTTTTCCTAACTGCGAAATTCTAACTCAAGTAAGTAAATATAGTTAAATCTTTTAAGAAAATTTATTTGTATATTTTTTTAATGCAGAATCTAATGCTTCATAACCTCTATTTTCTTGAGGAGACTTTCTTTTAGCCCAAAAACCCCAAGTCAACATTGATAAAATTTGAAATAATTCCATTTTGATTTTGGTTTCTTCATCATCGATACCAATTTTTTTATAAATATCGTTTACTATTTCTGACTTGTCTTCGAGTTCGTTTTGCCATATAAAATCAGCGTAATCAAAAAGAGGGTCTCCTTGCGAAGAATACTCCCAATCAATTAAGTAAGCCTTGTTATCAAGATATACAAAGTTTGCATGATAAAGATCCTGATGGCAGGGCTTACTACTAAGTCCAATCTTTTTTAGTTTTTTAACTACATCTTCACCTACAGCCTTTGATTCATTTTCGAATTTATCTTCTGTATTTACTAGTTTTTTGAAAACTTCAAAAGGAGAGAAATTTTCTTCGAATATTAAATCTGATTCATGAAGTCGTAAAAGTAGATCGATAGCATCATCTCTAAATTTTTTATCAAGCATGTCTGAAGAGCTACATGTATAAAGATTGTCATAAAATTCTGATATCTTTATACCCGTTTCTTTATCAAATGCGATTATAGGTAAAGAAATATCAAGATTTTGAATTAATTGTTCATTATTTCCTTCAGAATTTCTATTTATCAAATCTGGATTTTTTCCTGGAACTCGTAGAACATATTTTTTTTCATTTATCTCTACCTTGTAGTTTAAGTTTGTAACACTTCCCAATGAAGAAAATTTAACTTGGTTTTCATCCTTAATCGATGAAATATCAAATTTATTAAATATATCAATAATTTTTTTTGTATCCATTATTTTATTATGATAACAATAATGTCATGAATGACCCATTTGCTCTTGATTTAACGATAAGACTTTTAATGTTAGGTATGGGTTCAGCTATGTTTGCTGGAAGTTTATTTGCTTTCATAAATAAAAATAAAAATAATGAAAAATTTTATCAATCAAGAACTATTTTTTTAGGGACTGTGGGTTTTGTCATAACTGTGTGGACTATAGCTTCTTTGTTAAATAACTAAAAATCACAATTTTTTAGTTAGTATATTCTTTAAACATGAGGAATGATGCTTTCAGATAATGATATAAAAAAAGCTTTAGAGGATAAATGGATTGAGATATCACCCCTTGAAAAAAATTTTATTCAACCTTCAAGTGTTGATTTAAGAGCTGGAACACAATTCAGAGTTTTTGAAAATCATAAATACAGTCACATAGATCCAAAAGCACCTCAAGAAGATTTAACTACGCTTATAGAGGCTTCAATTGATGAACCCTTTGTACTCCACCCTGGTGAGTTTGTTTTAGGAACTACTTATGAAAAAGTAACATTATCAAATAAAATTGTGGCAAGACTTGAAGGTAAATCGTCTCTGGGAAGAATCGGCTTGCTTATTCATTCAACAGCAGGTTTTGTAGATCCTGGATTTTCAGGTTATTTGACTCTTGAACTATCGAATGTTGCAAATTTGCCTATAAAAATTTATCCAGAAATGAAAATTGGGCAAATATCTTTTTATTACTTAAATTCTCCTTCAGAAGCAAAATATGGTGACGAAACTTACGGTAGTAAATATCAAGGTCAACAAGGCCCAACTCCTAGTAAAAGTCACAACGATTTTGAGAAAAAATGATACCAGGAATAGGAACTTTGATTAATGGTTTTGGTGTAATAATTGCCGGAATAATAGCAAGAACTGTATTTAGAAAAGAGTTAAAAAACTTTGATGAAAACCTTCTCCCACTTGGTTTACTTGTTTTAGCTTTAGGTTTTAGAGAGACATTAAAAAGCCCCAACACTATCACTATCATAAACTTTGAAGTCTCAGGTTTTATATTTACTCTTTTAGCAATAATCTTAGGAGCTATTCTTGGGAACCTTTTAAAGATTGAGGAAAGAATTAAAAAATTTGGTGATTATTTATATATTAAGTTTGAGAAAGGTAATAATGATCAATCAAAATTTATTGAAAGTTATTTAACAACAACATTGATTGTAATTACTGGACCTTTAGCAATTATCGGTCCCTTTTTTGATGTAATTGAATCAAATTTAGAGTTACTTCTAATAAAAACTGCCCTTGATTGCTTCTTAGTAATCTTTATAACATCGAGCGGTGGAAAAGGTGCAGTATATTCAGGAGTATCAATATTAATTTATCAAGGATTTTTTACACTTTGCGCTTTATTAATAAATTCAAATATTGAATCATGGATCTCAGATTCAATTGCAGGAATTGGTGGAGTTTTATTAATTGGTGTTGGTATAAATTTATTAGGAATAAAAAAAATTCCTGTCGGAAATTATCTTCTTAGTCTTTTTGTTCCTCTTCTTCTAGCATTTTAAATTCTCTTAAAGCTCCTCCTACACCTTCGAAAAGCGAGATAATTTTTAAAGACTCTTCTTCAAACGACAAAGACACAAATTGTTCCTTCTGAATATGGAAACGTCTATTTTTAAAATCTAACTCAATAGGCAAGTAAGGAATGTTAAGTTCTTTGGCTAAATAATAAAACCCACTTCTAAATTTTCTAGCTTGTTCCGTTCCCGCTTCAGGAGCAATTGCAAGAATATATTCATCCATCTTTGAAAATTCTTTAATTGCACCTTTAATCAAACCCTTCGACTTATTTCTGTACACTGGAATACCACCTAATTTTAAAAGAATAATTTTTTGTAGCCATCCTAATGGCCAAGGAATTCCTAACCTATCAACATCTTTAGAAAAGGTGTAAGGACTAGGAAGTCTAGTAAATATCCATCTTGCTCCAAAAAAATTTATTTTTAAATCTAAAGCTAGTATTGCAAGAAGGGCATACCAAGCATCTCTATTAGCTGTATGTGGAATCCCAATTAAAATAATTTTTTTATAATTTGGGAATTCTCCAGTAATATCCCATTTAGAAATTTTTAGTAGTTTCCTGCTTAAAGGTCCTAAAAAAATCCTTTTTTTTCTTGGAACGTTATTTGGTATAGAAATCATTATTGCTTATGTGTTTCGCAATTTGAACAGCATTAAGAGCTGCCCCTTTTAAAAGATTATCTCCAACTGCCCAAAAATTTAAAATTTTGTCACTTGTTAATCCAACCCTCATCCTAGAAACCAAAATATTTTTATTACCCTCTGCGTCAATAGGGGTAGGATAAGAATCATTCCAGTATTCAACTCCTTCAAAAGAATTTATTGACTCGATAGCTTTAGATACTTCAACGCTATTTTCAAATGTTGCACTACAAAATATTCCATGTCCTGTATCTACTCCAACTCTTGCATTCGATGGCTCAACATTTAAATCTGGTAAATCTAAAATCTTTTTTGATTCGTTTGAAAATTTTATTTCTTCATCTGTATACCCATTTTCTGTCATATTTCCAGCAATTGGTATAACATTTTTCGCTATTTGAGAATCATAATAATTTTTTTTTGGTGCTGAACCAGGATTTGATAAGTTTGATAATTCATTTTCTAATGATTCAATAGCACTCTTGCCAGATCCTGAAACAGCTTGATAAGAAACAGGAACAATACCTACCAAATTAAAACAATCATGAAGAGGTTTTAATGCCATTACTAAAGCCATAGTTGTGCAATTTGGGTTTGCTATAATTTTAGAATTTTTTTCAATTACATTTTCATTAATGCCATAAACAACAAGGGGTATTGTTTTTTCCATTCTAAATGTTGATGAATTATCAATTACGAATGCTCCCATGTCTACAAACTCGTTTGCAAATTCCTTAGATCTTTCTCCTCCTGCTGAAAATAATGCTAAATCACATGACTCAAGATTTTTAGAAGTTAATTCTCTGATAGCAATTTCTTTTGTATTAACTAATAATTTTTTTCCTTCTGAATCTTTTGAAGCATATAAGTGATACTCAACAGATTTTTCAAAATACTCTTCGCATAGCTGAATTATTTTTCTCCCAACAAGGCCAGTCGCTCCAACAATTGCAATTTTCATTTAAAATTCAATAAATTCCTGATGTAAAGAATCTATTGCTTTTTGCATATCATCTTTATTTACAACGCACGAAATTCGAATCGGAGATGTTGAAATCATTGCAATATTTATTTTATTTTCACCGAGTATTGAAAACATTTTTGATGCAATACCAGACTCTGCTTTCATGCCTGCTCCGATCACGGAAACTCTAGCAATATTTGAATCTGAATCTGCCCCTTCTGCATTTAGTTCATTTGATAAATCATTTAATATTTTTTCTACTTTGGATTTCTGCTCAAGAGGAGCAGTAAAACTTATATCCGTTTTTGAATCTTTTGACACATTTTGTACAATCATATCAACAACAACACCATTTTCTGATAAAGGTCCGAACACTTTTCCAGCAATCCCAGGTTGATCCGGTACCCCAAATAATGTAAATTTTATTTCTTTATCATTATGAGTAACACCACTGACAATAGCTTGTTCCATTACTTTTTCCTTTACAATTGTTCCTAAACCATTACTAAAAGTTGGCTTTACAATTATTGGTACATTATACCTTCTACCAAATTCTACAGATCTAGCCATTAAAACCTTCGCACCTGATGAAGCCATTTCAAGCATTTCTTCATAAGTAATCTCATTTAAAAGCCTGGCATTATCCACTATTCTTGGATCGGCTGTAAAGACACCTTCTACATCTGTATAAATTTCACACTTATCAGCCCCAAGCGCGGCAGCTAATGCAACAGCTGTTGCATCTGACCCACCTCTACCAAGCGTTGTGATTTCTTTAGTTTCTTTATTAACTCCTTGAAATCCAGCGACTATAACAATTTTTCCTTCATCAATTCCCTCTTTGACTCTTTCCCCGGAAATGTTTTCAATCTCAGCCATCCCATGGCGTGATGTAGTTGTGATTCCTGCCTGTGATCCTGTTAAGGAAAATGATTCATAACCAAGATTGTTGAGATGCATAGCTAACAGTGACATTGTTATTCTTTCTCCTGCAGATAACAACATATCCATTTCTCGAGGTGATGGAGTATCTGAAAGTTCATTTGCAAGCTCGATTAATTCGTCCGTACTTGACCCCATAGCAGAAACAACTACGACAACTTCATTGCCACTTTTTTTACAATCAATTATTTTCTGCGCAACAATTTTCAGTGTTTCAGGATTTTCTACACTAGTTCCACCAAATTTTTGTACTATTAAATTCATCTGAAACATTCTAATGAGTTTATTAAAGATTTAACAGAGCTAGTATTCTAGATTTAATGAGCATTGATCTCCATATTCACTCGTCAAACTCTGATGGAACTGACAAGATCGAAGATATTATTGATATAGCCATCAATCAACAATTACAGGCCATTTCTATTACAGATCACGAATTTTTATCGGATGTAGAAATTAACCAATCAATTGAAATTATTCCAGGAGTTGAGATGAGCGTAAGTTGGGATTACTTAGAGATTAATAATCCTTTTGGAGGGATACATTTGCTGATTTACTTTTTAAAAAAGGACACCCCTCTCTTCGAATTACTTTCAAAGATCCGTGAGGAAAAGAAAATTAGAAATTATGAAATATTAGATAAATTAAATACTGTTGGTATCAAGATTGAAAAAAAAGAACTTGATGACTTAGAGACAAAAGTACCTGGAAGACCCCATATTGCAAACCTTATGAAATCAAAAGGATACGTGAGTTCATTGAATGAAGCATTTCAGAAATATTTGGGAAATGGTCAAATAGGAGATTCAAGAATTCATCAAAATCCAATAGATGAGGTTATCGACATCGCAAAAGAGTCACGGTGTTTAGTGTTTCTTGCACATCCTCATACCCTGATGAGTAATAAAGATTATTCCTTTAAAAAAAGTTGGCAAAACGATACCTTTGTTGAAAAACTAAAAAAATTAAAAGCACTCGGAATTGATGGAGTTGAGACGTATTATTCAAGCTATTCAAAGACAACTTCAAAAAATTTAGAAGATATTGTAAATAGTATGAGTTTGCTCAAATCTGGCGGTTCTGATTATCACGGTGATAATAAACCAGATATAAATATAGGATTTGGTTATGAAAGTAACCGTTTAAATATTTCGTACGAACTAATTGAGGCAATGAAAGAAAAACATGCAAAATTATAAAAAATTATTAGGTCCAATTTCAATTATTTCAATAGCTTATCTTATGAGCCGAGTTTTCGGATTTGCTAGGGAGATTCTTCTTGCAAAATGGACAGGCATATCATCTGCAACAGATACTTTAGATTTAGCCTTCGTTATTCCCGATTTCTTGTTTTACTTATCAGCAGGTGGATATCTTGCAATCACTTTAATTCCACTTCTTTCAAAATTTGAGAAAGAAGATCCAAAAATCTTAAATAATTATTTTCTTTCAATACTAAGTGGCTTAACATTAGTATTTTTAATTTTTTCAATTCTTTGCTTTTTTATAAGGTATGAAATTGCAGATATATTTAGTGTTAATGACCCTGATCTTTTTGTTAAAGTTTTTATTCCAATTATTTTTAGCCAAGTCTTCTTTTTTTCAGGAGCGATGATGATGGCTTATCAATATTACAAGAATGCGTTTATTTATGCTGCTTTGGCTCCCGTAATTTACAATCTTTCAATAATTTTGTTTGGATGGATGTATTCCTCATCACCTGAGTCAACAGTGTATGGTTTTGCTATTGGAGGATTCATAGGTTCATTTATTGGTCATATATTAGTTCAGATAATTGGATTAAAAAAAGTTGGTTTAAGTTTAAAATTAGTCACGCCCAGTTCTAAATATCTCAAACAATATTTCAAAATATCGCTTCCACTTATAGTTGGCCAATCTATTGCAGTAATGGACGAGCAACTGTTCCGAATTTTTGGATCATTTCTTAGCGTTGGAGCAATAGCTTCATTTAGATATGCAAGGAGGGTAGCAATTCTACCGGTAGGTGTTTTGGCACAAGCAGTAGGTGTCGCAAGTTTTCCAACTCTATCAAATTTATACGTGAATGAAAAATTTAAAGATCTAAGAGATTTAATTAGGCGTCAAATTTCAATTTTATATATTTTAAATCTGGCAATTGTTTTGCTTTTTATTACGAATAGTGAGGGAATTGTAAGTCTTGTGTACGAAAGAGGAGCATTTGATAACAGTGATGTAGTGAGAGTTAGTTCAATTATGTCTATTGTTTCATTTGCTATCCTACCTTGGTCAATCAATCAGATCGTAACTAGATCTTTCTATATACAAAGTAAATACTGGTATCCCGTTTTGATTGGAACTGCTGCAACTATTTTATCAACAATACTTATATTCAATACCCAAAATCAGTCAGAGACCAATTATGCAATATTAATCATTATTCCTTTATTTGCGTATTCACTAGTTTTACTTAGCACTTTAAGAATTGATAACCAAAAAATTCTTAATAACAACCTTGTTAAAGATCTAATAGTCTCAACGTTTATTGGAGTGTTTACCTTTCTTATACTTCTATTTATCCCCATTGAAGGAATTAGCAATATTGGAAAATTATTTGTATATACAATAATTATTGGTGTGACATTCATTGTGTCTGTTAATGTAATTAAAATGAAATACATAGATATAAGAAGTAAGTAATGCAAAAATTTCCATTAAAAAAAGGCTTATCTGGGGCAGATGAACTGCACGAAGAGATTAATGAATATATAAGTGTACTTATGGGTCATATCAATCCGCCAATAACTGAAGGGGTTGATACTTTATTTGAAGTAAGTAGTACGTATTTAGCAAGAGCGAAAGAAATTGAAATTAAATTATTAGAAAGAGAAAGAAATGGAGATATCCCATCTGGTGATGAGTTGAAAAAATTTAGAACCGGTGAACTTAGAAGTTTTATTGAGTTGTGTAAAAGTGCTCAAAACCAGGGATCAAGAAGAATAACCATGGCCTTGAGTGAACTAAATCTTAAAGATAATTAGGTAAGATCTTCAACATCAAATATTTCTTGAGCTGCTGAGATTCCACCTTCTTCTTTGTTAACTACTGTTTCACTGATTTCAATCTTCACTGTTACTTCCAGACCCATAAGTTTTGCAACCTCGGATTTAATAAGATCAGTTATTTCAGTTGTTTTCTTTAACTCATCAAAAAGAAACTCATTATCTTTATCAACGAACAAAGTAATATTATTATCTTCATTTACTTCAGGTTTTACGGAAGTCAAATAAGAAAATTTCCTTGTCGATAGGGTATCTTTTAAGATATTTAA
>CACODT010000006.1 GCA_902626065.1 uncultured Candidatus Actinomarina sp. | reverse complement strand
AAAGAAATATATTTGCAATCAGATAAAGTTTATGTCGATCATTTTAAAATTGATAATTTTGGATCAGTTTCTCTAGTTAGAGGGGAGGATCATAGTTATTCAGTTGCATTGGCGAGTATAATTGCAAAAGTGTACAGGGATGATCTAATGGTGAAATATTCAAAAATTTATCCTAAATATAAGTTTGAAAAAAATAAAGGTTACGGGACTATGGAGCATCGTAATATGATTAAAAAATATGGATCTTGCGATATCCATCGAGTCTCTTTTAACTTAGGGCCCAAGCTACAACGGCAATTGTAATTATTAATGCAAAAACTATATTTGCGTAGTCAGTCTTATTTGCTTTATACGGTCTGTTTGGATCAAAACCCATGTCTACATTCTATATAAAAATTGATTAATATTTATGTATGGTGTTAGAAAGTAATTTAAAAAATGATTGTCTAATTATTTCCTTTAATAGTCCTAAAACTTCAAATTCTATTTCTGCCGAAGATTGGCAAGAACTCAAAAAACAAATTTTAGATTTTGAAAAAAGCGATACGAAATATTTAGTTTTAAACAGAGTAAATGATAATTTTTCTTCTGGCGCTCAATTAGCTGAAAACTTGAATGCATCAATGGATGACGTATCGGAAGCTTCAAAGATGTTGTGGGAATGTAAAAAACCAGTAATTTCTCTCGTAGATGGTGTTTGTGCTGGCGCTGCATCTAATATGATTTTGTTAACTGATTTTATAATTGCTACTCCGGAAACACGATTCATAGAAGTTTTTGCTAGGAGGGGTCTAGTTGTTGACTTTAGTGGTTCCTGGATACTTCCCCGAATCATTGGAGTTCAGAAAGCCAAAGAATTGATGATGACTGCAAATGAAATTGATGGGAACACATTAAATAAATACGGTCTATTGTATAAATTAGCTGAGAAGTCTGAACTCGATAATGAGCTTGATAACTTGGTTAACCTTTTAAATAATCAAAGTTATATATCAATATGTATGATTAAAGATCAAATTAGAAAAGGACTAAATGCTAATTTTGATGAATCTCTCCAAAATGAAACTGATAACCAAAATAGTAGATTTGTTCACTCTGATGTTATGGAAGGAATGTCAGCATTTGTAGAAAAAAGACAACCAAACTATAAAAATACACTAGATTAATAAATTAAATTAATATTTATTCAAATTAATGAATAGATATGCAATAATAACTTTATATAAATGGAGGTCTATAACTTGAAAAGTAAAAAGACATTAATTTTATTTTTTGCTTTAGCAATGGTTGCAACCGCATGTTCAAGTGCGGCAGTTCCTTGTGATGAAGTAGAAATTACAACTGGTGAAAATGGTTTACCAGATCTTGATGGATGTGAGTTCACATTTGCAGTAGAAAATGCATACTTACCATTCAACTACATTGATCCAGCAGATGGTGAAGGTAAAGGATGGGATTACGATGTATTTAACTATCTTGCAGAAGAAATGAATTTCACACCTGTTTTTGTTGCCGCAGCATGGGATGGAATGATACAAGCTGTTGCTGATGGTCAATATATGATCGCAGGTGATGGAATATCAATTACAGCTGAACGAGATAAAATTGTAGATTTTTCTGACAGTTACATTGTTCTACAACAAAGAATGCTTGTAGCAGCAGATAATGATTCAATTACCAGCCCAGCAGATATTCAAAATGGTGACTTTAAAGTAGCTACTCAAAAAGGTACAACTAACTATGAATTAGCAGTAAGTCTTTTTGGAGCTGATAAAGTTGATGCTTATGATCAATTTGATTTTGCCATAGCAGCTGTTATATCTGGTGATGCTGATGCATCAATTGTTGATGAAGTAGCTGGACTAGGTTACATGGGTGCAAATAAGGACAAAGTTAAACTTGTTGGTGAAGGTCTACAAACTGACCCTCTAGGTTTTGCATTTCCTGATGGAAGTCAACTCGTTGCAGTAATTAACGAAGGACTTGCACACATGAAAGATAACGGAAAACTACAAGAGATTAATGATAAGTTTTTCTCACCAGGGTTTACTGTTACTTATGACGATATAGCTGAAGTTACTTACGACGAGTAAATTTTAATTATATTTGATTCAATAGGCACGGTTATCCGTGCCTATTGTTTTATCATATAAATAATGATTAAAAAAATTTTTAATGTAGAAAATTCATGGGTTTTCATAATGTTAGCCCTAATTACATGGATGGTTTATACAATAATTTCTGGTGATGAGTATGTAAAGGCATTTAATTTTATAATTCCAGGAATAAGAATTACCTTTGGTGCTACATTTGTCTCTTTTTTAATTGCACTCATTTTGGGTTTATTTCTTGGAATTGGCAGAATTTCCGACAATACGTTTTTAAGTACGATTTCTAGAACTTATATTGAATTCGTTAGAGGTATCCCTATATTGATATTAATTTTTACAATGGCCTTTGTAGTTGTAGTTGATGCCGCTGAATTTCTTAACATAAATAATGGGAATGTTCCAATGATTATCCGAGCAATCATTGCATTATCTGTTTTTTATGGTGCATACATCGCTGAGGTATTTAGAGCTGGAATTGAATCTGTACCTGTTGGCCAACGAGAAGGAGGAGCATCTCTTGGGCTCTCAGAGAGACAAGTGATGAGACATATAGTTCTACCACAGGCATTTAGAAATATGCTTCCTGCCTTAGGCAATGATTTTATATCAATGATGAAAGACTCCTCATTACTTTCAGTATTAGCAGTGCAAGATCTTACTTATAAAGGAAGACTCTACTCTGGTAGTACTTTCAGATTTCAAGAAACATACCTAGTTTTGACAGTGCTATATTTGTGCATTACATTGTTGCTTTCAGGTTTACAAAGAAGGTTGGAACGAAGGCTTGAAAACTCAGAATAAAGAATTGCAAAAAAAATATATAAGTTTTTTGAAAAATATAAAGAATTATTCCGATCATACATGTAAGGCTTATAAAAATGATATCAATCAGTATTTTGATTATCTTAATGAGTCGGCAAATGATTTATTTGAAAATAAAGAATTTGTAAATTATTTATTTAATAACAATTTATCTAAATCAACAATTAATCGAAAACTTGCATCAATTAATAATTTTTTAGAATGGGCATCTAAATTGGAGGAAAATAAAGGTCAAACTTTTATCAAGTCAGAAAATTTGAAAACAGAGAAAATTTTACCTGATATTCTAACTTCAAATTATATAAACACTTTGATAAATACTTTACCAACAGTAACTTCAAAAGATATACGTAATAAAGCAGTAATTGAATTGTTATATTCATCAGGTTTGAGGGTTTCAGAACTTGTTAATTTAAAAATTAATGATATTAATGATAATAAATCATTACGTGTTCTTGGCAAAGGTAGAAAGCAACGTATACTACCTATGACTGACCAAGCATATAATATATTATCAAAATGGATTAGTGATTCAAGAAACGAGTTTTTAAAGAATAAAAATAATCAGTATGTATTTCTTGGCGTCCGAGGAGAAAAAATTACAGATAGAGAGATTCGAAGAATTGTTAAATCAACCACTGGTACTTTTCCACACAATATAAGACATACTTTTGCTACACATATACTTGATGGTGGAGCTGATTTAAGAGTTGTTCAAGAACTTCTTGGTCATACAGATCCAAGTACTACTCAAATATATACACACGTTTCCAAAAAGAAACTTCAGGAAAAATATAAAAGAACCCATCCAAGAGGTTGATTAAAACATTAAGTTGATTATCATTTACTTGAAATAGACACCATATTTGCAAATTTCCTTGGTGAACGAAAGTTTGGAAATCGCGAAAGCAATGAAATATGGGATGTATAACCAAAGGAGAAAAATGTCAGCAACAATGAAAGACCTGCTCGAGGCAGGTGTACATTTCGGCCACCAAACACAGCGTTGGAACCCCAAAATGGATAAGTATATATACGGGGATAAAAGTGGCATCCATATACTTGATCTTAGAATTACTTATGATTCACTTGAAAAAGCTCAAGAATTTGTTCAAAAACTAGTGGCAAATAGTGGCAAAGTTTTGTTTGTAGGCACCAAACCACAAGCTCAAACTGTCATTGAAGAACAAGCATTAAGGGCCCAAATGCCTTATGTAAATCATAGATGGCTAGGTGGTATGTTAACTAATTTCAAAACAATTATTAAAAGAGTTATATATTTAAATGAATTAAATTCATTGGAATCTTCAGGAGAGATTAATGCGTATCCTAAACCTGAAAGGTTAAGAATTAGGAGAGAGATTGATAAATTAACAAAGTCAATTGGCGGTATAGTTAATCTTAATAAATTACCCGAAGCTATATTTATTGTCGATCTATTAAATGAAACAACAGCATTAACAGAGGCAAGTAAGTTAGGTATACCCATAATAGGTTTAGCTGACTCAAATGTAGATCCAGATAATGTTGATTTTGTGATACCTGGAAATGATGATGCAATTCGTTCAATCGAAGTGGTTGCAAGTGCTATTGCTGATGCTTGTTTAAAAGGCTTAGGTAAAAGAAAAGAAGTTGAGAATGGAGAAGACCAAGAATGAATATCTCAGCTTCAGATGTAAAAAAATTAAGAGATATGACAGGTGCCGGTATGATGGACGCAAAAACTGCACTTAAAGAATCAGACGGTGACTTTGATTCAGCTGTTAAATATTTGAGAGAGAAAGGCCTTGCTGATTCTAAAAAAAGATTAGATAGAGAAGCAAATCAAGGTACGATAGGGGAATATATTCACTTCCAACAAGACAGGGCAGTTGCGGGAGTCCTTGTTGAACTAGCTTGTGAAACAGATTTTGTAGCTAAATCTCCAGAATTTAAGGAAATAGCAAAACAGATTGCAATGCATGTTGCAGCAATGAAACCCGGATATTTAAGTATTGATGAAGTCCCAGAAACAAAAATTGCTGAAGAAAAAGAAATTATTTCAAAGCAATCTGAAAATGATGGTAAGCCAAAAGATGTTATGGAAAAAATTATTGAAGGAAAGTTAAACTCATTTTTTAGCGATAATGTATTAAACGAACAAGTTTTTTGTAACCCCGAAGTTTACGAAGGTAAAGTTGGAGTAATGATAGAGGAAATGTCCGGTAAATTAGGTGAAAGAATTTATATAAAAAAATTCTCACATCTAGAGGTAGGCAAATAAAAGATGTCCAGAGTTTTACTTAAACTATCTGGAGAATCATTTGCAAATCAAGACACGAACTTTGGTATCGACTCAAGTACTTTGACAAGAATTGCAAATGAGATTTCAAAAGCAAATGAATCTGGTGTTGAAATTGGTATTGTTGTTGGAGGAGGTAATTTTTTTAGAGGTGTAAGTGAATCAGCAAAAAATATGGCGCAAGCAAATGCTGACTATATGGGAATGTTAGCAACAGTTATTAATGCGATTGCCTTAAAAGATGCACTTGATAAAAACGGAACAAATACACGAGTTCAATCAGCAATTACAATGACTTCGGTTGCAGAACCATATATAAGGTTAAGGGCAATTAGGCACCTCGAAAAGAAGAGAGTTGTAATTTTTGCTGCAGGTACAGGAAATCCATATTTTACAACAGATACTGCCGCATCATTAAGAGCTGCAGAGATTGAAGCTGATATGGTAATCAAATCTACAAGAGTTGACGGTGTATATAGCGATGATCCAGAAAAAAATTCAAATGCGGAGCTTTATGAAAAACTTACTTATAAAAATGTTCTTGATGATAAATTAACTGTTATGGATCTTACAGCCATTACATTATGTGAAGAAAATAATATGCCAATAAGAGTTTTTAATGGAACTAAAGATGGAAATATTTTTAAAGTATTAAGTGGTGAAAATTTGGGAACAACAATTTCATAGTCATGGCTGAAAATATCATTTCAGAAGTTGAACTAGAAATGGGAATTTCAATTGAACATCTTATCGAAGAGTTTGGAAAAATAAGGACTGGTAGAGCAAACCCAAGTTTAGTAACTGGTATTCAAGTTGAATATTATGGAACAAAAACCCCCTTGCAACAATTAGCATCGGTAAGTGTTCCTGATCCAAGACTGCTAGTTGTTCAACCATTTGATAAAAGTTCAATAGAAGAGATTGAAAAAGCAATTCAAAATGCTGACATTGGATTAAATCCAGCAACTGATGGGGATATTATTCGAATTCCAATACCTGCTTTATCAGAAGAAAGAAGAAAAGAACTATCTAAAGTTGCATCAAAAGCTGCAGAGGAAACAAAGGTATCAATCAGATCACACAGGAGAGCAGGAATAGATCAATTGTCCAAATTAAAAGACGAATTACCAGCGGATGACATAAAAAGATTTGAAAGCCAAATCCAAGATCTTACTGACAAATTCGTACTAAAAATCGATGAACTTTATAAAGTAAAAGAAAATGAGTTACTTGAAGTTTAAGATGTTTTTCTCTTCTGATGAGGAAGGTACATTTTGGCCCGGTGTTGTTGAGCTTCCAGTTGATGATGAAATTTCAACTATTGAGCCAACCAATGATAATAAAAATCAAAGACTTATTACGGGAATAATTTTGTTTGCTATCGTCTCTCTTTTTTTTATAAGTAAATTGAGTGCTTTTATATTATTTATTTTAGTTTCATTCATAGCTGCTAAAGAATGGTTTGATTTATTTGATTACAGTATTTTTATTCCATATCCTTTGCTTTTATTTTCTGCATTATCCCCGATGATTGTTGTTTACTTTTATAACTTATCTAATATTTTTATACCTTATTTTATTTTTCCACTTGGTTTGATAATCTATTTAGGCTTTTATTCAAATTATTCAATCTATGAAAAATTTGGAAGTGCGATGGTTTTTCATTCATGGTTTTCAATAGGCATTGCCTCATTAGCATGGATTTTAAAAACACAAGATTTGCTATTTGTTTATTTATCTATTCTTTCAATTGCAGTTTCTGATATTTTTGCCTACGAAATTGGTAAAAGATTTGGAAAAAGAAAACTTGCTAAAAATATATCACCTAATAAAACTGTTGAAGGCTTTTTAGGTGGGCTGATAATTGGCTCTTTATTCATGACATTTAATTTTGTAAATAATATACAAGAAGGATTTTTCTTTGCATTTTTCATTTCTTTAATTTTTATATCATTAGGTGTAATTGGTGATTTATTTATGTCAAAAATAAAAAGATCAATAGATGTTAAGGATTCTGGAAGTATTTTTCCTGGCCATGGTGGGCTGCTAGACAGGATAGATTCATATATAATAAGCTTTCCATTTTTATTAATTATATTTCAGTTTTTTTATTTAAATTTTTAGATGAGATAATAAGGATATGAACGGTTTACTCACAATTTTGATGCTCACCTTTTTTGTTGTTATGCATGAAGCCGGACACTATTTTGCTGCAAGATATTCAAAGGTTGCAGTCTCTGAATTCTTTGTAGGTTTTGGTCCAAAAATATTTTCTTTTAAACGTAATGGAACTGAATATGGGTTGAAAGGCATTCCATTTGGAGGATATGTAAAAATCCCAGGTATGGATGAAACTGAAAACACAGATGGTTATGAAGATAATGAACTATTTCATACATCAAAATGGACAACTAAATTTTTCATTGCATCTTCAGGAATTATTGTAAATTTTTTGACTGCATGGATTATCATTTTTGCAATTTTTATTACAAATGGCGTTACACAACCAACATTAGAAATTGAAACAATCGGTGAATCTATTAACGAGCAAAAGTTATCACCATCACAATCTGCTGGTCTAAAACCTGGTGATAGAATCACATACTTTAACGGTCAAAGTGTAGAAACATGGGAAGATTTAGTTAAAATTATCGAAATAAATCCTGGGCAGGAAGTATCAATTCGTTATGTTAGAGGTGATAGTACCTATCTCACTTCTGCAATTTTAGAGTCTCGAAATATCAATGGTTCCGAGATTGGTTATCTAGGTGTATCACCTGTTATTGAAGAAAATAAGGTTGGGATTCTTACTGCTGGTGTGCTTACTTCAAAGTTAGAACTTGATATGACTGTAGCTGCTGTAGAAGGAATATTTACATTATTAAGTCCTGAGAATATAAAAACTCTATTAGGAACTTATACAGGTGAAGCTGTGCCGGATGAGGCTAGGCCATTAAGCCCAATTGGATTAGCTCAGGCTGGAAGTCAAATTGCTGACAATGGATATATCAATCTTTTTAGTCTTTTGGCATTCGTCAATGTATTCTTAGCTGTATTTAATGCCATCCCATTAATTCCATTAGATGGAGGTAGAGTATTATTGTCATTAATAGAGGGAATAACAGGAAAAAAAATATCAGATAGAAAGCTGTATCCAGTTGCAGCACTTGTAATATTTATATTTGTTTTTATAGGAATTACAGCATTTTATCTGGATATAACACAACCGATTAAATTATGAAATTACAAAGAAGAAAAACGACACAGTTCAAAATTGGCAATGTAGGAATTGGATCTGATTTCCCAATATCTGTACAGTCTATGACAACAACTAAAACTAGAGATGCAGAAGCCACACTAGCTCAAATATATGAGATTGCTGCAAATGGTGCAGATATAGTTAGAGTTACCTGTAATGAAGTAGAAGCTGCAGAGGGACTAGTTGAAATTACGGAAAGAAGCCCAGTCCCTATTGTTGCTGATATTCATTTTCAATACAAGCTCGCTTTGGCGGCAATTGACGCTGGTGTAAATGGTTTGAGATTGAACCCAGGAAATATAAGAAAAGAATCTCAAATTAAAGAAGTTGCAAAAGCTGCATTAGGGCAAAATATTCCTATAAGAATTGGAGTGAATGGTGGTTCCCTTGATAAAGATCTTCTTGAAAAGTATGGAGACGCTACCCCAGAGGCATTAGTGGAATCTGCATTGAAAGAATTGCGTTACCTTGAAGATGTTGGATTTTATGATATTAAAATATCCGTCAAGCACTCTAACGTACCCATGATGGTAGAGTCATATAGATTATTGGCAGAAAAAGTAAAGTACCCATTACATTTAGGTGTTACTGAAGCAGGGCCTCTTCCAGGAGGTTTAATTAAATCAACAGCTGGAATTTCCACCCTTCTTAACGAAGGTATTGGAGACACAATTAGATTTTCATTAACAACAAATCCTATTGAAGAAGCCAAAAGTGGAAGGCAATTATTAGAATATCTTGAGCTCAGAGAGAGGAACTCATTAGATCTAATTGCTTGTCCAAGTTGTGGACGAGCAGAAGTAGATGTAATAAAAGTAGCTGAAGAAGCTCAAGATGCATTAAATAAAGAGAATATACCTTTACAGGTTGCTGTAATGGGATGTGTTGTAAACGGACCTGGAGAAGCAAGATCTGCTGACCTTGGAATTGCGGCAGGAAAAAATAAGGGCCATTTATTCATAAGAGGTGAGGTTGTTCGGGTAGTTGAAGAGAAAGATATGGTTTCTTCATTATTAAACGAGGCAAGACTAATTGTTGAAGAGGGTATTGATGCAAGATTGGCAGCTGCCGAAGATAATGCTGCAGAAATAGCTCAAAAAGATATTAATGATTTACTTAATTCTCAGGGAGACATTAACAAATTCCTAGAAAGAAAAAAGTCAGTTGTTGAGATTACTTCAAATCAAGATAATGATTAACCAACGTAATAGAATAAAAGCATGGTAAAAAAACTGACACCGATGTCTGAAGATTTTAACCAGTGGTACACGGAAATTGTCCAGTTGGCAGATCTAGCTGATTATTCACCTGTTAAGGGGACAATGGTAATAAAACCTTATGGTTATTCAATATGGGAAAATATTCAAACATACTTGGATAAAAAATTTAAGGAGACAGGTCACAAAAATGCATATTTTCCAATGTTTATTCCGAAGTCATTTATTGAAAAAGAGGCAGAGCATGTTGAAGGTTTTTCACCAGAGCTTGCTACCGTAACTCATGCAGGTGGTAAAGAATTAGAAGAACCACTCATTGTTAGACCAACATCTGAAACAATAATTAATCATATGTTTGCAAAATGGATTTCAAGCCATCGTGATTTACCTATGCTAATTAATCAGTGGTCAAATGTAGTGAGATGGGAAATGAGAACAAGACTTTTTTTACGTACATCAGAGTTTTTGTGGCAAGAGGGCCATACTGCACATGCAACTAAAGAAGAAGCTAAAGATGAGGCTTTACAAATGTTAGATATATATGAAGAATTTGCACAAAATATAGCATCCGTCTCCGTTCTTAAAGGTACAAAATCTGAAATGGAAAAATTTGCTGGAGCTACAACAACTTATTCAATTGAGGCAATGATGAATGACTTAAAAGCACTCCAAGCAGGTACTTCACATGAATTGGGCCAGAATTTTTCAAAAGCATTTGATATTACATTTTCCGATGAGAATAATAAACTTCAAAATCCATTTCAAACCAGTTGGGGAGTTAGTACTCGATTAGTAGGTATGGTTATTATGGCACATGGAGATGACAAAGGGCTTAAACTTCCACCTGAATTGGCACCACATCAAGTTGTAATTGTTCCAATTATCCCTAATGATAAAAATAAAGCAACTGTTATGGAGGAAGTTGATAACTTAAGTAAAACACTCAGTAATTACAGGGTACTTGTAGATGATAGAAATGAAGTCTCACCTGGTTTTAAATTTAATGAATGGGAACAAAAAGGAGTTCCTTTAAGAATAGAAGTTGGACCAAAAGACATTGAAAATAATTCATTACTCATATCAAGAAGAGATGTGGATGATAAACAAGACTATCCAATCGGTGAGGCTAAATCAAAAGTAGGATCATTGCTTAAAGAAATCCAAGAAAATCTCCTTAATGTATCAAAATCAAATATGAAAAACAATACTACACATGTTGATACTTACAGTGATTTAATTGACACACTCAATAATAAAAAAGGTTTTGTTTCTTGTTTTTGGTATGAAAATCGTGAAGACGAGTTAAAAGTAAAAGAAGAAACCAGCGCAACACTTAGATGTTATCCACTAGACAATTCAGAAACTCAGAAATCAGTTAATACTGAAAAAAAACAAGGAAAATTCGCCGTTTTTTCAAAAGCATACTAAATTTTCTTTATCTAAATTCAAATTTAGGTTAGAATATTAACAACAACTTAACTACAAAATAGTGGGTTCAAGGCCCACTTTTTTTATGAATGGAGGTGATCAAGTGGTTATCAAAAATAAAATCACCCATTCAATTTCGAAATATTTATCATCTGAAAATCTAGAGTTATATGATCTCAATATTGCTGGCGATCAAATGATTACAAAAATTGAGATATTTATTTTTTCTGAAGAAGAGCAAAGTATAAAAACATTTGAAAGACTTAGTTTTCAAATTCATAGGTTATTGGGTGAATTAGGAGTTGAAAAGGGTTCCTACGAGCTTATCATTTCAAGTCCGGGCATTGAACGTTCATTAAAAACTACTCGTCATTTTGAATTAGCACTGAATGAAGAAATCAAAATAAAACTATTTAATCCTAAAGATGGTGAATACACATTTATTGGTAATTTAATAAAAATAGATAATGAAAAGATAGAGATAACCCAGGGTGGTTTATCGCATTTTTTTGAATTAGAAAATATAAAAAAAGCAAATATCAGTTTTAACAAATTTAAAGAAAAAATTAAAAGTTGAGGTATAAATGAAATTAGGTAGTGATATAAAACAAGCTATAGAATCTTTAGCTTTGGAAAAAGGTGTTGGCGTGGACAGTATGTATGAAGCTTTAGTTTCCGCTTTCAGATCAGCATATATGAGAATACCGGGCGCTGCTGAAGAGGCAAGAGTTACTTTAGATCCTGAAAGTGGAGAGATAACAGTCTATGCACAAGAGCTTGATGTTGATGGAAACGTTATTAATGAATGGGAACCAGATATAAGTGATTCAGATTTTGGTCGTATAGCTGCACAATCATTTAAACAAATGATGTCAACAAAAGTAAGGGATGCTAAGCGTGCAACAGTTTTGGATGCATATGTCGGAAGAGAAGGGGAGCTAGTGACAGGTATTGTTACACAATTCGATCCTAGATTTAATCAGACAATTATTGACTTACAAGATGCTGAAGCAGTAATACCTTCTAGTGAAAGAATTCCATTTGAACGACTTGAAAGAGGTAACAGAATTAAAGCATTAATTACAGAAGTTAGAACTGAATCAAAAGGAATACCTGTAGTAGTAAGTAGAAATAGAGCAGAATTTGTTCAAAGAATGCTTGAACTCGAGGTCCCAGAACTAACCGATGGAACTGTAGAACTCAGGGCAATTGCAAGAGAAGCTGGTAGCAGAACAAAGATTGCTGTATTTTCTAATGATCCAAATGTTGACCCAAAAGGAGCATGTGTCGGCTCACGAGGTTCAAGAGTAAGACAAATAGTTAACGAACTTAAAGGTGAAAAATTAGATGTTGTTGAGTGGAGAGAAGATAAAGTAAGATTCATAATTGAAGCACTTGGACCTGCAGACATTGATGAAGTAATTCTTGATGAAGATACAAAATCAGCCAAAGTTATCGTTAAAGACAGTCAACTTTCACTTGCTATAGGTAAAGAAGGACAAAATGCTCGTCTCGCCGCTAAATTAACTGGATACAAAATTGATATTGAAGGTTTAGGAGACTCACCTCCTGAGGAGGAAGAGGCTACAAAAGAAGAAGAATAGATTAGATGGCAAAAAAACGTATTCACCAAATAGCTAAAGAACTTGATATTGCATCTGCTGACGTCCTTCATAAAGCAAAAGAATTAGGTTTTGAAGTTAAGACTGCTTCTTCCGGACTAACTCCAGAAGACGAAGAATTATTAAAATTAGCTATTGCCGAAGAATCCTCTGATGAAGATACGGAAGAAGAAGAAAATGTAGAAACTAAGGAAGAAGTTACTTCTAATAAAGAGGATAAAGACAATAAAAATGATCAAATAATTGATGAAACTGACAATGTAGATATTAACATTGTTGAAGTTACGGAGGGATCTAGTGCAGATGAAATTGCTACACTTTTTGACCTTGATGCTACTTCAGTAGTTGCAGACTTAATGTCATTAGGAATTATGCAATCACTTACATCAAGTTTAAATAATGATGAAATTGAAAAACTTTTTGAAAAATATAATGCAATCCCAGAGTTTGTAGAGAAAGTTGAAATAAAAAGATCCGATATAATTGAGTCTGAAAAGTTTGAAGATGAGCCAGATTCTCTGGAAACAAGACCTGCAATCATTACGGTCATGGGCCATGTAGATCACGGAAAAACAAGTTTATTGGATTATATAAGAAAAGAGAAAGTTGCTTCCGGTGAGGCTGGTGGAATTACACAACATGTAGGGGCATACAATGTTACAAATGAATCTGGAAGTGTAACTTTCATAGACACTCCAGGTCATGAAGCTTTTACTCAAATGAGGGCTAGGGGAGCAGATATTACGGATATAGTAATTCTTGTTGTTGCGGCAGATGATGGAATAATGCCCCAAACAATAGAAGCAATAAACCACACAAAAGCTGCAGATGTCCCAATGGTTGTAGCAATAAATAAATGTGACCTACCAGAAGCAAATCCAACTCTAGTTAAAGCTGACCTAACAAAATATGAAGTCGTATCTGAAGATTTAGGTGGCGATATTCCTGTTGTTGAGATTTCTGCAACAACTGGGGAAGGTATAGACGATTTACTAGAAACATTAAATTTGGTAGCAGAGATTGAAGAATTAAAAAGTAACTATAAATCTGATCCATCTGGGTTCATCATTGAATCAAGAATGGAGGTTGGTAAAGGTAATGTCGCTACGGTGATAGTTAAAAGAGGTACTCTGAAATCTGGTGATTTTATTTATGCTGGAGGGGCATTCTGTAGAGTAAAGTCTATGTTTGATCACAATGGAGGGATACTTAAATCAGTAACCCCTGGTTCTCCTGCTGACATAATTGGATGGGATGCTTCTCCTATCGCTGGCGATCAATTTGTTGCTACAAAAAACCAAAAAACTGCAAAAAATAAAGCTGAGGAAAATCAAAACAAATTGAAACAATTTGACGATACTTCTTACACAGTTGAATCACGAGTATCAGAAATGATGCAACTTCTTCAAGAAGGTGAGTTAAATACGATAAATATAATTGTCAAAGCGGATACAAATGGTTCGGTTGAAGCTATAAAGGATAGCCTTTTGAAACTGTCAGACGGGGATGTAAACATCCAGATTGTACATGCAGCTGTTGGAGGTATTGTATTGTCAGACGTTGACCTTGCAGGTGCAACGGGCTCAATGATCGTAGGTTTTAATGTTAGACCTGATAGTCAAGCAAGAAATATGGGACAGAGTAAAGGTATCGATATCAGAACTTACAACATTATCTATGAATTAATTGATGATATAAGTGAAGCTGTAATAGGTCAGTTAACTATAAGAACGGAGGAATCTGTAATTGGAATGGTAGATGTTAAAACAACATTTAAAGCTCCTAAGGTTGGTGTTGTAGCAGGTTCGGTAGTTTCAGAAGGTAGAGTTGAGCTAGGAGCTAAAGCTAGATTGCTTAGAGATGGCGTCGTAATATATGAAGGCAGTATCGTTTCTTTAAGAAGATTTAAAGATGATGTAGAAAGTGTAAATGAAGGACTTGAATGCGGTATTGGTTTATCTGACTATAAAGATATCAAGCAAGGTGACGTCATTGAAATCCTGGGAGAAGTTGCTGTCTAATTCTAATGGATAAGAACTTAAGAGGTGGAAGAATAAATAGAATCAATCCAATGATTCAACAGATCGTTTCGGATTGCCTTTTAAATAGTTCAGATCCAGTTCTAAATAAAGCAACAGTTACTCATGTATCAACCTCACCAGATTTGAAAAGAACTACCGTACTTGTATCTTCGATTGAAAATAATAAGTCATCATTAGTTAGTTCTTTAGCAAGAAATAAACAAAAAATTCAAAAGGTACTTTCTAGAGAAATGAAAACTAAATATGTGCCTTCAATAACATTTGAGTTAGATAAATCATTTGATGATATTGATAGGATAAATAAGATTATTGGAACAATAAATGAAAAGTAAATTAATTGATTATGTAGATAATGGTCCAATTTTTATAACAGGCCATGTAAACCCTGATGGTGATGCTTTAGGTTCTGCTTTTGCACTTAAAATTTTTTTTGACTTACAGAATATTAGTTCAGATGTAAATTTTGATATAACAACTAAATTGCCGTCTAATCTAAATCATTTACCTTATCACCTAATTTCTAATGACATTAAAGAAAAATACAACACGGTGTTTGTTTTTGATTGTGGTAATTCATCCAGACTAGGGAAATATGAAGATGTTGTTTTAGCAGCACAGAATATTGTTGTAATTGATCATCATGTCGATCCATCTTTTGGAGATGTACAGATAATTGATCCACATGCAGCAAGTACAACACAAGTTTTATTCAGACAATTTAAAGATGAAGATATTGAAATTAATGAAGAAATGTCAAACTGCCTACTAACAGGTTTAATTACTGATACAGGTCGATTTCAATATTCAAATACTACCTCTGAAGTTTTTAGTATTGCTGCCGAGCTTTTAAGTAATGGAGCCAATCTTTCTAACATAAGCGAGAATATATATGGCTCAATAAAGTTCAACGCATTAACACTGCAAAGCAAGATAATTGAAAGAATAGTATTAAATGAAGAATTACAATTTGCACATTCAATTGTATTTCAAAATGATTATAAAGATTATCAAGTAGAACCAGAAGAAACAGATTTTCTTATCGATGTTGTAAGACTTGTTAAAGAATCAACAGTTGCTTTGCTACTTAAAGAGCAAAGTGATGGTTCATTTAAGGGCAGTTTGAGATCAAGAGGCGACATGGATGTCCAAAAAATTGCTTCCATTTTTGGCGGAGGGGGACATGTTGCAGCGAGTGGTTTTTCTAGTAACCAATCACCTGAATTTATTCTTGAAAAAATTGAACATGAAATTAGAAAATCAATCTGACTTTTATTTATTAAATAAACCTCGAAGCTGGACATCTCAAGATCTGTGTACATTTTTTAAAAAAAAATACAAATTTAAAAAGGTTGGCCATTCTGGAACATTAGATCCAAATGCAGAAGGATTAATGTTGATCGCAACTAATAAATACACAAAATTATTTGATTATATTAATAACACACATAAGACCTATGAATTTGAAGCTATATTTGGTTTTGAATCAGACAGCTTTGATACGGATTCAGAACTAAAAGAGATTGAGTCAGTGAATTTAGAAAGTAAATTGAAAGAATTGAATAATGGAATATTGCAGTTAACAGGAAACATTAAACAGCTACCACCCATTTATTCTGCAGTAAAAGTAAAAGGTAAACGTCTATACAAGTATGCACGTCAAGAAAAAAAAGTTGAACTACCAACAAGGGATGTAGAAGTAAGTAGTTTTAAATTAGTTAGTTATGAAGGAAATAAAGCAAAATTTATAGCGACTGTAAGTAAAGGGACTTTTATTAGATCACTAATTGTAGACTTAGCTAAATTTATCGATACAAAAGCTGTGGTATCTTCAATAAAAAGAATTGAAATTGGCATATTAAACGAAAATAATTCAAAGGTAATTAAAAATCTTGATCAATTAAATAGAAAAGACATTCCTGAGCCACTTGACTGGAGACTATTATTTGAAACCCCTATTGTCTCTGTAGAGGATGGAATCTTAAAAGATATAGAAAATGGTAATTTTCTTGATAGTTCAATATTTGAATCTGATGTGCCTCATATAATTGAAAATAATAATTCAATAGTTGCCATTTATGAACCATACAATGAAAATATGTTCAAACCACAAAAAGTTTTAATATGAAGATTTACAAAAAAGTAAATACGAAAGATAAAATTAATAACAATTCTGAAATTGTTTGTATTGGTGCATTTGACGGTGTTCACTTAGCTCATCAACAATTATTTAGGAAAACTAGAGACTTAAATAAAAAATTTGATATTGTTACTTTTGATGTTTTACCAAAAATATATTTTAACGATTCTCTTAAACCCATAGTTTCAAATAAAGAAAGAAATGAAATTTTTGAATCATTCAGCCCACAAAATCTGATTCATTTAAATTTTGATCAATTTAATAAAATTTCTTCTGAAGATTTTTCAAAGTTTTTAGATGAAAATCTTGGAATAAAAAAAATTGTTATAGGTAAAGATTTTAAATTTGGGAATAATAGATCAGGTGATGTCAATTTTTTAATTGATTATTTCGGGGAAAATAATGTTTATTTGTTAGATGATTTTTTGATAAATAATGAAAAAGTCTCATCAACGAAATTACGATATTATTTATCTACCGGTGAGATTGATAAAGCAAATAATTTACTTGGCAGAGACTTCAGTCTTTCTGGTAATGTAATTCAGGGAAAACAGTTAGGACGTGAATTAGGATTTCCAACTGCAAATCTTTTACTTGATGAAGATGTATTTTTACCAACGTTTGGTGTTTATTACGGTGTTATTGAAGTTGATACAAGAAAATTTAATTGCATTATTAATATTGGTTTAAATCCAACAGTTGATACTGAGGATTCTGTAAAAATTGAAACTCATATTTTGGATTTTGGTGATGATATATATCAAAAGGATATAAAGCTATTTTTGAAAAATTTTATACGTAATGAGAAAAAGTTTAGAAATATTGATGAGCTTAAAAATCAAATTATGAAAGATATAGATTCTGCAAAGAAATACTTTTAATTTACACTTTAGATTTATTAACTACTATTATTGACTCGAATGACAACCAAAGAAAAAATAATTAAAGAATACGGTAAATCTGAAAAAGATACCGGTTCAACTGAAGTTCAGGTTGCTTTACTTACGCAAAGGATAAATGACTTAACTGATCATTTAAAGGCACATAAGAAAGATCATCACACAAGAAGAGGATTATTAATGCTTGTAGGTAAAAGAAAAAGGCTTCTTCAATATCTTGAAAACCAAGATGTTGAGAGATATCGTTCTTTAATTGATAAACTTGGTTTAAGAAAGTAATTAAATATAAGATAGAGCGTTGTTAATTGAGAGCTTTTAAGGAAAGCTGGCAATTAATAACCTCATCTTGGAAATGAGGATAAATGTCCGTAACAAATGTCACATGTAATATTGGCGATAAAGAAATTAAATTTGAAACAGGTAAGTTAGCTCTCCAAGCTCCTGGTTCTGTAGTTGTAACATCTGGAGAAACAAATGTTCTTGTAACTACAGTTGCAAATGAATCAGTTAGGGAGGGAATCGATTTTTTCCCGTTGACTGTTGATGTTGAAGAGAGAATGTATGCTGCAGGAAAAATACCTGGAGGATTTTTTAGAAGAGAAGGTAGGCAAACAGAAAAAGCAATTTTAGCTTGTCGTTTAATAGATAGACCATTAAGACCTTCATTTAAGGATGGTTTTAGATGCGAAACACAAATAATTGCGACTGTGTTGAGTGTTGACAATGAAAATGAGTATGATGTTCTTTCATTAAATGCTGCCTCTCTTGGTTTACAGCTTGCTGGTATACCACTGGAATCACCAGTTGGTGCCGTAAGAATGTCCCTAATAAATGATGAATGGGTAGTTCAGGCTACAAACACTGAGCAAGAGGATTCTATTTTTGATATGGTCATAGCTGGGAAACTCAATGAAAATGATGAAATTGATATTGTGATGGTTGAAGCCGGTGCAAAAGAAAATACCTTTGAGAAAATAGACGAAGGAAGTCTTGCTCCATCTGAAGATATTGTTGCTGATGGTATTGATATGGCTAAAGAATTCATCTTGTCACTTATCAATTCACAAAAAGAATTAGTTTCAATGAATGATATTCCATCTGTTGATTGGCCACTTATTGAAGATTACACTGATGAATTAAAATCAAAGATTGAAACAAGTTGTAAAGATGAACTTAGTGAAATTGCTTCAATAATAGATAGGTCTGAAAGAAGTACACGCCAAAATGAATTACAAGAAAAAGTTGTTGAAGAATTTTTAGATGAAGAGGAAGATAACTCTAAATCAATTAAATTAGCCTTTAAGTCAATTTTTAAGGAATTGGTAAGAGATAGGGTTGTTGGTGGCGGCCCAAGACTTGATGGAAGGTCCCCAACAGATATAAGAAATATATCTTCTGAAATCAATCTTTTACCTATGGTTCATGGATCATCTTTATTTCTTAGAGGTGAAACCCAGGTCTTGAACGTAACAACCCTAGGTATGTCAAGGCTTGAACAAATGTTAGATACAATAGACACAGTTACCTCAAAAAGGTATATGCATCATTACAATTTTCCACCATATTCAACAGGTGAAGCTTATATGATGAGGGGTCCAAAACGAAGAGAGATTGGCCACGGAGCATTAGCTGAGAAAGCGATGCTACCAGTTATTCCTCCAAAAGCAGATTTTCCATATACGATAAGAGTTGTAAGTGAAGCAATTTCATCCAATGGATCAACATCTCAAGCTTCTGTTTGCGCATCAAGTCTTTCTTTGATGGCTGCAGGAGTTCCAATTAGAGAGCACGTGTCGGGTATAGCCATGGGACTAATATCTAAAAATAATGAATTTGTAACTTTAACAGATATTTTAGGGGCTGAAGATGCATTAGGAGATATGGACTTTAAAGTCGCTGGAACTAGGGGAGTAATAACTGCACTTCAATTAGATATGAAAATTGAAGGTTTACCTTCAGATATTCTAAGAAAAGCACTCGAACAAGCTAAAGATGCTCGACATCATATATTAGATATTATGGAAGATACAATTTCAGAACCGGCCGATTCATTATCTGGGAATGCTCCGAGATTAGAGTCAATTGAATTACCTAAAGAAAAAATTGGTGAGGTAATTGGACCTAAAGGTAAAAATATAAGAAAGATCGAGGAAGAGACAGGAGCTAGTGTAGAAATTGATGATGACGGAATATTAACCTTGGGTTCAACGGAACAAGAGGCACTAGATACAGCTAAAGAAATGGTTATGGCAATAATTGATCCGGAAGAACCAGAAATTAATCAAGAGTATGAAGGTGAAGTTGTTAGCTTAGCAAAATACGGAGCTTTCATAAACATACTCCCGGGAAGAGATGGACTAATGCATATTTCAAAATTCCATTCCGAACTACGAGTTGGTGATCCAGAAAAAGTTCTTTCTGCTGGTGACAAAATTAATGTCGTTGTAGATTCTATTGAGAATGGAAAAGTTGGTTTATCACCTGTTAATGATTTAGATATTCCTGAAGATGCTATCGAGAAACGTCAGTCTGGTAGCAGAGATAGAAAACCAAGAACTTCAAAACCTCGAAGAAATAATGACGGTAATAAAAATAGAAAAAGAGTATCTTTTGAAGACGAATTCGAAAAAGGAATTTAATTACTTACGATTTGCTGTAAGTTTTGTTGGATTTGTTGATTCAGTTGTTATGTAAGCATCTGGACTTATTTCGGTAACAATTTTTAAAACATCTTTAACCTTTTTTCTAGGTGTAACACACCATGCTATAGTAACTTCACCTTCCATTCCTTCACCATTTATAAGAGTTACACCAAATCCTTGATTGCGTAATTCTTCAGCTAACTTTTTACTTTCACTTTCTTTTGGTAAAAAAATTCTCACTACAACATCACCAATTGCGATTGATGACTCAATGTATGAACCAACTATAGTTCCAGCAGCGAAACCCAAAGCGTATCCAACTGCTAAATATGGATCATTTAGATCTTTAATTACTTGAGATATCGCGATTATCCAAATACCTGACTCAATAAATCCTAAAATGGCTCCAAAAAAAGGTTTACCTTTATTGACATATAGTGTCCTCAAAGTTCCTAAGCTTTGATCAATTAGACGAAGTATAAATATATATCCTGCAGCAAAAAGTAGTTCCATAATTTAGTTTTTGAGTTTCAAGGTCATATCGTCATAAACACTTTTCATTTTTTTATGTGTATCTTTAACAAGTTCTTCAATATTCTCTTTTTTATATTTTGACATATCAATAGGTTCCAATGTTTTGATCATAGCTTTGCCACTTGTCATAAATTTTCTACCTCTAGGCCAAATATCTCCCGTACCTGCAATCACTACCGGTAAAATCCTAACATTGTTTTGTTGTGCAATATGAAATGCGCCATTTTTAAACTCTTTGAATTCATTTTTATCTACTCTTGTTCCTTGAGGATATATCATTAATGACCACCCATTCTTAAATAGGTTTTTTGCTTGCTCATTTATTGACTCTCTGTCATTGGGATTATCTCTATCAACTTTTATAAAATTGAAAGCTTTGGCAGCTGTCCTAAAGACAGGAAGTTTATATACTTCTTTCTTTGCCATAAATGCCCACTTAATCTTAAGGAGTTTAAAAAGTATTAATGAATCAATGTTTGATAAGTGGTTTGAAATTACGACATAGGATTCGTTATTTTTATACTCAACTGCTTTTGTAAAAGTTGTCTTTGCTCGAGCAGCCCATAGCCAAGGATTTACCCATGATTGTGCAATGTGGTACTTTAAAGATCCATATTTACTGAATAAACCAACAAACCAGATACTGTATGTAACAGGAATTGTATAAACTGCCATAATAAATAAATTGATCCAGCTTAATAATTTATTCTTGAACATGGCCTTATATTACAGTGATATCATATTCATAAGTAAAAATGTATGAAAAAAATATATTAAGAAGTAACTTAAAAAAAATCAATAACAGTACTTTCGATTTTTCAAATGAAAATATGCAAATGTTAAATAATTTACTAAAAGGTAAAAAAGTATGTACGTACATACCCTTAAATTCAGAAATTCACATTAATTCATATTTAACCGGATATTCCGAACTTCAGACTACTTACATTAATAAGGGGGTACTAAATGTTTGTATTATGCAAGAACCATTTATTACTAATAAATTCAAAATAAAAGAACCATCAAATATTAAAAAAGTTTTAAGTACAGATATATTTTTAGTGCCAGGTTTGGCATTTTCTAGAACAGGAGTGAGACTTGGTAGGGGAAAGGGCTTGTATGACAAACTTCTATCAAACTATCCATCTTCAACAAAAATAGGTATTTGTTCAAGTAAAAGTCTTTTTGACGAAATACCGAGAGATGAACACGATATTTGTATGGATTATATTTTCACCGAAAACGAATATCTGAAAATACATTAAAATTACTCACTATGGATATAAGTATCAACGTAGGTTATTTTGGACCTCATATCTCAGCTGACAAAGACTTATTTAAAAAGCTTGATGACATAGGAGTATCATGTGTTTGGACAGCGGAGGCTTATGGCTATGATGCGGTAACTCCTCTTGCATATTTTTCAGCATTAACCACAAATATGAAAATTGGTTCGGGTATTATGCAAATCCCTGCAAGAACTCCAGCAATGACTGCAATGACAGCAGTAACTCTTGATCAATTATCACAAGGGAGATTCAGACTAGGGCTAGGCGTATCAGGTCCTCAGGTTGTTGAAGGTTGGCATGGTGTTTTATATGGAAAGCCACTTGCGAAAACAAGAGAGTATGTAGAACTGGTAAGAAATATTATTAAAAGGGATGGAAAAGTTGAACATCATGGTGAATACTATGATTTACCCTTATCAGGAGACGGCACAACAGGTTTAGGTAAACCATTAAAATTGATCGAGCAACCATTAAGAGATGAAATTCCAATATATTTAGCAGCTGTTGGATTAAAAAATGTCGAGCTTACAGCTGAAATTGCTGATGGCTGGTTACCATTTATGTACTCACCCACTAAAGGAGAAGAGATATATAAAAATTCATTAGAAAGTGGTTTTTCTAAATCAGGCGTTACTGAAAAAAAAGAAAAGTTTGAAATTGTAACAACTGTTTTTGGTCGAGTGTGTGAAGAAAATGAAATTGATGAATACCTATATCCGGCTAGAAATATTTACACACTATATGTTGGTGGTATGGGAGCGAAGTCAAAAAACTTTTATTACAACCTTTTTTGTGAATATGGATATGAAGACATTGCAGATGAACTACAAAATCTTTACTTAAGTGGAAAAAAGAAAGAGTCTGAACAGTTGTTTCCTAGAGAATTACTTGACGAGCTTACACTAGTTGGGACTAAAAAAGATATAGAAAAAAAATTAGAAAAATGGAAAGACAGCAATATAACTGAAATATCTTTATCACTTCCTATCGATTTTGAAACTGTAAAATTTATTAAGGAATTATTATGAAAATTTTGCTAACCTCGTTTTACGATTTAGGAAAACAACCAAAAATAATTGCTGAAATTGCTGACAAGTATTCAACAAGTCATGTTGAATTTGATTGTATCGACTTCTCAGTTGACAATCCTGATTTGAGTTTAGATGAGTACGACGCTTTGGGAATATATGCTCCGATGCATACTGCTACAGTACTCTCTATTGAATACTTAAGAAATAAAAAATTACCAGATAAAGTTTTTACTTTTGGTCTTTATGGTTCAGTTTTAGAAGACTTTAATTCCTCAATAAAACATATAAATAATATTGAAGATGGAGAGTTGGATACTTTTTTAGGTATAAACAAAAACTTAGAGTTTTCCTTAAAAAATAATATTCCTAACAGAAGTATATTTCCAGATATATCAAATTATGCACATCTGGTAGATGGCAGGAATAATCTAATAGCAGGATCTGTAGAAACAACATATGGATGTAAACATTCGTGTACTCATTGTCCAATACCAATCACATTTAACGGTAGTTTCAAGACATTCAGTATTGAAAAAATTGTAAATGACGTATCTAATCAAGTTGACTCAGGTGCACAACATATATCGTTTAATGATCCTGATTTTTTAAATGGTCCGGTTCATGCACTAAAAGTTTTAGAGGCTTTAAATTCTAAGTTCCCAAGTATTACATATGATGCAACAATAAAAGTTGAACATATTATTAAGTATCAAAAATATTTCATGCAATTATCGTCACTTAACATGATATTTGTAATATCCGCGTTTGAGACAACTAATGATGAGGTTCTTACGTTACTTGACAAGAAACATACGAATGAAGACCTAAGCATGGCAATAGAATTATCTCAAAAAGCTAATATTGATATCAGACCGACGTGGATGCCTTTTTCACCACTAGCAAAGTTACAAGACTTACCAAACATAATTAAATTAATTGAAAGTTATAAACTTCGTGAGACTGTCGATCCAATTCAATTAACAATAAAACTTTTGGTTCCTAAACATTCTTTGATTTTAGATAAAACTGCTGTAAAGAAATATATTGGTGAGTATGATAAAAATTCTTTAAGTTATAAATGGGCATATAAACACAAAGAAGTTGAAAAACTTCAACAACTTCTATTCGAATCTCTCTCAAACAATCCTGATTTAGATGACCATCATCAGTATCTTGATATGGTAAATATTATTGAAGAGTTTTCAGATACGAAATTACTAAGTACTTCAGAATATAATTTTAAAAATGTTCCAAAATTATCTGAAACATGGTTTTGTTGTTCTGAGCCAAGTAAAATACAATTAGATAGAATTAAATCTAATACAGCATTGATATGACAAACGTAAACAACGAAGATATAAACGTTTCAACTTGGAAGATTCCTAGCCCACTAGGTATCATTGGAAGCCATTCAAATGGTGAATTTAATGGTATGACTGCTAGTTGGATTACACAGGTGAGTATGGAGCCTGCTTTGATTGGAGTAGGTATAGATAATAAAAGCGTAACATTTCGATTGATGGATCAAAGTGAATATTTTACTATAAATATGTTCTCGCCAGAATACACAAAGGTTTTTGTAAAATTTTCAAAACCAGCAGAATATACAGAAGGTTTTTTAAATCAGGAACCAATCACTTTAACAGGTAATTCAGTACCAATATTTGATAATGCAAGAGTATGGTTTGAACTAAAAACAACTCAAAAAATAAATCTAGGAACGCATACCTTTTTTATTGGTGAAATTATAGACTGTAAAACTATTAATCCCGAAGAAAGAGTTGCTTACATGGGGGACACCAGGATGAAGTATGGTGGTGTACCTCGAGGTGGACATTAATTTTTGTAAAGTAAAAGCTATTAACTTTTACTTTTATATACTGCGTAAAAACCAACGAGTATCGAACTTATCAAGAAGTAGCTCAACGCAACAATCGTAATGATATTTAACCCTAGTAACGATGCTACAGCAGCTGCTATTGGAAAATTTTGCAACGTTCCCTCAGCGATGATTCCTTTTCTATCTTCATCACTTATTTTTGATATTCTTGATACAAGATTAATTCCCATGAATATTGTTAACAGATTTAGAACTACAAAAATAAATGATGATTTGAAAATATCCACAAGAACATCATTCAATTCTATTGGAACACCTATCGCAAGAATTAATGTAACAACTGTAAAAACTTTTTTAATATTTGGCTGGGAGTTAGTTGCTTTCTCCGGGAAATAATATTTTATAACCATCCCAATAATTACAGGTATTAAAACCAGATATAGTAACTCTATTAATAATTCTGTTGAGTCAATTTTTACTTGTACACCAACCTTATCATTAAATATAGAGGCAACATTTAGCCAAAAAGGTATAGTAGCGAACGCAATTAGTTGAGTCACGATTGTCAGTGATGTAGTGAGTGCAACATTGCCTTTCATTAATGAAGAATACATTGAAGATATATGACCACCTGGTGCACACATTATTACAATTATTCCGATTGCAACTGGTTGATTATCAATAAAAAGACTTGTAACTATTCCAACAATTGGTAAAAGTGTAACTTGAATTAAAAGCCCTACAATTGAACTTTTTGAATTTGTTATTAAATTCTTAAAACTTTCAATATCTAAATCAGTACCAACCCCAATCATAAGGAGTGGAATAAGGTAGGGTACTAAATCTAAAAAAAAAGAATTAATTTCCATTTAGTTAATAATATTAGAAAAATAATGAAATGTATTAAATGTAAACATAAATGGAAAAGAACGAAACTAACTGAGTATGTCTCCTTTTTATCGCAATGTCCAAAATGTAAAAGTAGAATAATTCTAAGGTATTAATGAAAAAAGCAATTTATTACATTCAATCATCACTTATTTTATTTATATTTGCACCAATAGCTAGATTGATTAGTAAATCTTGGTATGAAAAAAAAGTTCTTCCAAATACAATTAATAGGGGATGTTCCTCTAAGCCAACAATGTATCAAAGAAAAAAAGTTATACCTGGAGCATATGGTGAAGTTCTTGAAATAGGAATAGGACCGGGCATTAATATACAATTTTATGATCCTACTAAAGTAACTAAAATTATTGGAGTAGATCCTTCAGCAGAATTAAATAAGATTGCACAAAAAAATGCTGACAAAGTAAACATTCCAATCGATTTTCTTATAACAACAGCTGAGGAGATTCCATTACCGGATAATTCTATTGATACTGTTATATCAACATACACTCTCTGTTCTATCCCAAATCCATCACTATCATTGAAGGAGATCCTAAGAGTTCTAAAACCTGAAGGAAAATTCTTATTTTGCGAACATGGTATCGCTCCATCAAAAGGTGTCGCAATGTTTCAAAACGCTATTGATTTTTTCTGGCCTGCTATTGCTGGAGGATGTCATTTAAATAGAGATATGCCTTCGTTGTTAAAGAGTAATGAATTTAATCTAGAAGAATTAGATGCAATGTACTTACCAGGCACACAACGATTTCTAGGATATAACTATTGGGGTGTAGCTACAACTTAGATGTCTTTTATTGAGAGGATCGCTTCAACGCAAGCATCTGGTTGATCTTCTTGTAAAAAATGACCAGCATCTTTTATAGTTACATGAGGCATACCCTCACAACCTGGTACTAACTTGTAAAATGAATTTTCAACACCAGAAAATATAGGATCCTTATCGCTAAATGCGCACAAAAATGGTTTATTCCATTCTCTTAATATTTTCCAGGCTTCTTTATTTGGTTCTGCACTTGGAGTTCTAGGCGTACCCGGAACTAAATTTGGAAATTGCCTTACTCCCTGCTTGTGGTCATCATCAGGAAATGGAGCATTGTACGCAGCTAGTGCGTTGTCATCTATCCCTTTAGTTGTCCCATTTCTTACTTGTCCAGCAACATGAAGGTCAGGTTTTATCTGTAAAAATTCACGAAACACTGCAAACCCTTCACTTAATGGAGCTTTACCAGTTGGTAGTCCTGTATTAGCAGCTATAATTTTTTCAAATCTATCAATATACTTTGCTGCGAGCCGCAAACCTATCAATCCTCCCCAATCTTGACAGAAAAGTGTAATATTTTTTAAATCTGTATTCTCAATAAATTGTGACATCCAATCTACAAATCCCTCATAGGTATAGTTGTATCTCACCGAAAATTTATCTGACTTTCCAAATCCAGGTAAATCAGGAACAACTACTCGGTATCCACTCTCAATTAAGGGGTCGATCATGTTTCTGTATAGATATCCCCAAGTAGGATTTCCATGTAAAAGAAGGACACATTCTTTACTGGATGTGTTTTCATCAACATAGTGAACATTTAATTTACCAAATTCTGAAGTTATAGTTGTAAAATTTTCTTTAAATTTCCAATCACTAAGATTTTCAAATAACGTTAAATCTGTTTTTAAAATCGACATGGCTACATTTTAGTAATGATGTTTAAAATTTTCCTATTTACTTCAAAGTTACTATCAACCCCAAAAAACTTAAATTAATATAAATGTGATGAGAAAAACTGTTAATAAGTCTCTTCCATATATTGTAGGAATATTGATCGGAATCGTAAGCTTTCTACCATTTACAAGACCAACATCTACAGCCGCATTTCTAACTGGTTTCGGAAAAGATTCTATCAATCAGTGGAATTATTATCTTGATTACGGATTAGAATCTCAAAATATCTGGCAAAGGGCATATGTCTCATTACTAGGATTATTACCAAGCGCTAGTCCCGAAGTTATTTATCTTCAGACAAGTTTTGATGACGGGGGAGAGTCACTGTCTGGTAACTGCAGTTACGAACTATCAGGAGAAGTTCCTGATGCAAGGTACTGGAGTTATGCGATTTATGGAAATGATAATTATTATTTACAAGATCCAAATAGTTTGCTTGAACAACCAACCTTTGAGGATTTGTTTGCTCAAGTTACTAATGGAAGCGAGCTTACCTCTAAAATTGGGGAAAATTACATAATTAAAATAGATGATAATCTAATGAGTCAAAATGGTACATTAAGTCATTTTGGAAATGATTTCACTTTAATTCTCAGGATTTATGGTCCTAACTTAAACTATTATGATAATCCAACATCGATTCCTGTTGCCAGCATAAATAATGAAGGATGCAAATGAAAAGTTGGACTTTAAAAATATCATTCGTTGCTCTGGTTACTCATGTGCTTTTAATATTTATGGGTCCCTACATAGTCATGAATCAACTGGATAGGAACATTGCTGATGCTATCGAAAATCCTTTTGAAGGTTGTGAGAACACCTATGAAGGCATAGTTGGTTATTTAGATCAGGTTTGTATTTCTAAAAGATCATCAACAAGGATGCCTAATTATGATTTTATGTACACCATGTGTAGATATGATTTAAATAATGGTGATTTATTTGTATCTATGCCAGTTCCTGAAGATGAACGTTATTGGGTTGTTCATGTACACAATAACAATACAACTGTTGAGTTTAAGATAAATAATTTACAAATTGTAGATGATAGATATGAATTTTTGATAACTAATTCAAATAACCAAAATGAAGAAATTAAAACTATACAAACAACAAATAAAGGAACAGTTTTTTGGAGACTATTAGTTAATACTGCAGATGAAATCACTAATTTGGATGAATTTAGAAGGACTACCGTTTGTGAATACAGATAATAATTACGATCCTATTGAACTATCAAAAAGTTTTTTGAAAAAACAATCATTACCTAATCAGGTAAGTATTCAAGAAGGGTTTAATGTTGAATTGTTTGAAGTTAATAAAAATTTAGCTTTCATAAAAAATTTTGGGAATGTAGCAGCTTTTAAAGATGACACATCTGCCTTGTTAATAGATACAGGTATGGGAGTTTCATCTGTTCAAGTTGTAAGTAAATTAAAGGAATGGGGAATTGAAAATGTGGAGTTTATTATTTACACCCACGGCCATGTAGATCACGTTACTGGTACTGATTACATCATTAATGCATTTGAGAATATCAATACAAAAGTTATAGGTCATAAAAATATTGTTAATAGGTTTGATCGCTATAAAAAAACTATTGGATATAACGGTATTATTAACCAAAGACAGTTTGGATTACCTTCTCCGGTTTTTCCTAATGAATTTACTTATCCTGATACAACATACGATGAAAGTTATGAACTTGAATTTAATAATGCTGTAATAAGGTTGTTTCACGGGAAAGGCGAAACTGATGATGCAACCTATATTTATTCAGAAAAAGACAGTGCTCTATTCACAGGTGATTTTTTTATATGGTCATTACCTAATGCTGGAAATCCATCCAAATCTCAAAGATATGTAGGTTCGTGGGGAGAAGTACTTAAAAAAATGTCTGAATTAAATCCAGAATATCTTTTTCCTGGTCACGGTCCATTGATAAAAGGAAAAAAAGACATTACTAAAGTACTTCTTGATACAAGTAATTGTATGTTGTGGATTGAGGACAATGTTTTATCTTTGATGAATAGTGGACACTCTCTTCGAGAAATTCATTCAAAATTATCACTTCCTCCTGAATTTCAACAGCCATATTTAGTTTCTGTATATGATGACTTCAAATTTCTAATTAATTCTGTATGGAGACAATATGGTGGTTGGTACTCAGGAACTCCATCGGAATTAAAACCCCCTGCTCTTGACGAAATAGGAAAAACCTATATTGACATGGCCGGAGGAGAAGATAATTTACTTGAATTCTTAAACTCATTAGTTTCTTCAGAAAAATATAGAGAAGCGTCTGTTATTGTTGACGCCGTCTACACAGTAAACAAAGACTTATTTAGTGAGATTAAAAATGAGATTTATCTTAATTTATCTGAACAAGAAACTTCATTAATGGCAAAAGGTATTTATAAATTTGATCTTGATTCATGATTAAAGGTCATGAATTACGCTAGTAACAACACCCCAGATTTGTGCTTCACTTTTTCCGTTCAACTCTATAGGCTCATAGTCTTCATTCTCAGGTTGCAAGACAACTGATGATCTTTTTTTAATATATCTTTTTACTGTTAGCTCACCATCAATTATTGCTATTACCACATTTCCATTTTCGGCTTTGATGCTTTTATCGACTACCAAAATATCATTTGGGAATATTCCAGCGTTTATCATTGAATTTCCTGATGCCCTTACCAAAAATGTTGATGCAGGATGTTTTACTAGATATTGGTTGAGGTCAATCTTGTCTTCTAAGTAGTCATCTGCAGGGGATGGGAATCCTGCTGCAACTCGGTCTCCGTATAGAGGAATTTCGTAAAGGCCTTTACTTACTATTTCTGAAATGTACTTAACTTTACTTTCGGGTACACGAATCGCTTTAGTTGCCTCGCCATACTTGCCTTGACCTCTAGGCCTTCCTGCTCCTTTTCTTGCTCCACCTTTTGGCATAAAAATGTCTTTCTTTTATCTTAGAATAGTGTACAGTATTCAAAGAAATAAATAAAGAATGAAAAATAAAATTTTTGCTTTAGTCGACTGTAATAATTTTTACGCATCTTGTGAGAGGGTTTTTAATCCAAAACTGGAAGGAAAACCTATCGTTGTTCTCTCAAACAACGATGGATGCATTGTTGCAAGGTCAAATGAGGCAAAAGCATTAGGCATTCCAATGGGCGCTCCACTATTTAAATATGAACAATTGATAAAGAGAAACAATGTCCATGTATTTTCATCGAACTATACATTTTATGGAGACATGTCAGCAAGAGTAATGACATCTTTACGATCAATAGTTGGAGACATTGAAATCTATTCAATTGATGAAGCTTTTTTAGATATTAGCAAGTTTTATTATTGCGACTTAACGGAGACAGCGAATGAAATACGGAGACTAATAAAGCAGTGGACAGGGATACCAATCTCGATTGGTATTGGACCCTCAAAAACTCTGGCAAAAGCCGCAAACAGACAAGCAAAAAAATATGAGGAATCAAATGTCTTTGATATACGTGAAGAGTCAGAGAGAGTAAGAGTTTTAAAAGACCTCGAACTAGAAGATATATGGGGTATCTCAACAAGATGGGGTAGAAGACTAAGAAAAATTGGTATCAATTCAGCATATGAACTCTCAACAGGAGATCCAAGACAGATACGAAAGACTCTGAGCATTGTAGGAGAGAGAATCTATCATGAGCTAAATGGTATATCATGTATGCAAATTGAAGAAGTTAAAAATAAGAAAAACATAATTTCTTCAAAGTCGTTTGGGAAAAAAGTAACAAAAGTATATGAACTTGAAGAAGCTGTTTCAACATACGTTGCAAGAGCTTGTGAAAAGTTACGAGCTCAGAATTCAAGAGCTGGAGGTATTCACGTATTTTTAAGAACAAGTCCATTTATAGAAGATGAAAGAAAATATAGCAATGGAATGAGCTCTTTCTTTACAATTCCAACTAGTAATACTTCAAAAATAATCAAAGAAGCGAAAAGATTAACGAATAAACTTTTTTTGCCAAATTATGAGTATCAGAAAATAGGTGTCATACTCTTAGATATATCTGATGCCAAATATGAACAATTTAGCTTCTATGAGCACGAGAACTATGAGAGATCCGATATTCTTATGGATTCACTAGACCAGTTAAATGATAGATTTGGAAATGGAACTCTATTTATGGGAGCACAGGGAATCCAGAAAAACTGGAAAATGAGAGCTGATAGAAAATCAGCTGCCTACACAACCAAATTGATAGACATTCCTAAAGTTGATTAGCTTTCGATTGTTTTCCAGAAAGATCTTGTTCTAATAAACCAAAAAAGGCCAACACAAAATCCTAAAGTTGGAAATATTTTAAACAAAGTTAAGACGTCATACTGAGTAGCCAAGTATCCAATAATAAGATTCGAGTTTGTAAACATTAAAAAATAAAAAGAGTAATCCAAACCTGCAATCCGTCCTCGAATATTATCAGGAGTCAAAATCTGTATACCGTAAGACGAAAAAGCCCATTGTGCACCTCCACCACAGTGACCTAGGACAAGAAGAAGAGTTGTTATATATAAACTAGGTGAGAAGGTTATCAAAAAGTAAAAAATACCCCAGATCATTATGCAAGGTCCGATAGTTGAAAGAAGTTTCTGATCTGTTTTTCCAAAAAGGTACCTAAACATTACTGGTCCTATAAATGCACCGACGCCACGAGCACTCCACATAAGACCTGCTCCAAAATCACCAGTGTTGTATATGTCTAATGAAAGTATCGTAAACAATGAAAGTAAGCCAGCAGCCGAGATACCAAACATTCCTTTTGTAACAGTTAAATAAAATATTTTTTTATCTGATAAAACAAAATTCAATCCATCTCGAAATTTTACTTTATTGCTAGTATCACTATTTCCTGAATTTTCATTTAAGTTTGTTTTAATTAGAAATACGAGGAATGCAGAGAACATAAACGATAGAAAGTTTATGGTGAACAATTGATTCCTTGATAAAAATTCTGATAAAAAACCACCAAGTCCAGCTCCAAGTCCAGCTGCAATTCCCCAAGTTGAGAAATTAAGCACATTTGCTTCTGGTAAATTTTCTCTTAATACTACATTTGGCAATGCAGCGTCTGACGCAGGCATATAAGCACAATTTACAACACCTAGAAGAGAAAAAGATATAAGGATAAATAATACATTTTCTGTAGATACAGAATACATGATCAATAAGACAGCACATCCAGATAGAAATTCTGAAACAGCAATTACAACTTTTCTGTTGAATTTATCAGCGAGATATCCTCCAAAACTACCAAGTATGACATAGGGAGCACTTTGTACTACAAGAACAATTGAAGTTATGAGGGGACTATTGGTAAGTTCATAAATAATGCTTAAAAGAGGAACCGTTAAAAACCAGTCACCCATATAAGTAATAAACTTTGCATAAAAAAGTTTTTGAAAATCTTTATTTTTAGTTAATAAAAAAGTATATTTTTCAAAGTTATCCATGACCCATTTACTGTAACTGCTCACTGATTTATGAGTGTTATAATTAATTTTATGAAAACTGTATTAATCACCGGCGGGACCAGAGGTATTGGACTAGCAATAGCTGAAAAATATTTGAATGATGGAGAGTCAAATGTAGTTGTTACAGGAAGAAAACCTGACACCCTAGAAGAACTTCAAAATTCTGTAAATAATGATAATTTCCACACAATAATGGCAAAAGCTGATGACGAAGAAGCCGCTGATCGTACTTGTAAAGAAATTAATGAAAAATTTGGTTCTCTTGATATTTTGATCAATAATGCAGGAACAAATCCTGCTGGTGGAAACTTGATGGATGTTGATATGGGAGCTCTTGAAAAAACATGGGCAGTAAATCAAAAAGGTCCTTTACTTTGGGCAAGAGCAGCGTATAAAAATGAATTAAGCACAGCTATTATGAACATCTGCTCTGTAGCAGGATATTTTCCGTCTGATCTCATGGGAGCATACAATATTTCTAAAGCTGCTTTAATTTACATGACCAAGCAGCTTGCTTATGAATTAGCACCTGATATCAGAGTAAATGGAGTTGCCCCGGCAATTGTTAGAACCAGGCTTTCACAACTTTTGTGGGAAAACGAAGAATATTCAAAAAATCTGCATTTGCTTCAGAAACTTGGAGAACCAGAAGATATTGCAGAAGCCGTGTATTTCTTATGTTCAGAAGATGCCGGTTGGATAACTGGAGAGATTCTAACTGTTGATGGCGGATTTAGTATTAACGGAAATTCTTTATCCTAATCATTCCAAACATTCAAACATAATTCTTCATCAAAGTATCTATTTATATAATTTTTTCCTATAAATGTTGGCTGTTTAATAATGGCTTCGATCAGCCAAATTTTTGTACCATTAACTAAATGCCCTCCAAACGCCTTTCCATCTTTATCGGATACAGATATATGGATATGAACCAATGGTTTATTTTCAAATAATGTGATGTTTCCAAGCCCACTTAGAACCTCAAAACCACCATCAAAAGAGTGATCTTCGTATTCCTTGGTTGTTTGATTAAAATAAACAACATTTAAATTTTGAACAGCGCCAATAAATGATATTTCAGCAGTCTTTATTTTATTTTTGATTGCATATTCAGTTAGCGATTCAAGTAAAAACGTATCCTTCTCAAACTTAACATAATGGACCTTTTGTCTATTTACTTTATATTTTCGGGTGAACATTAATTTCAGCTTAACTATCCTATAAAATATTTTGCAAGCTCGTGATAAACAGGTATACCAATAATTATGTTAAATGGAAAAGTCACACCCAAGCTTAAACCTAAATAAATTGCCGGATTTGCATTTGGGATCGCATCCTTAACTACTGCTGGAACTGCAATATAGCTTGCACTGGCTGTCAAAACCATAAGCAATGTTGAATTCCCAATTGAGAGTGCAAAATAGTTGGATGCAAATAATGCTAAAACTGATCCTATTAGGGGAGTGATCAATGCAAAAAGTATCAAAGTTTTACCTTTACCTTTTAATTCCTTTAGTCTTTTTGCTACACGAGTTCCCATCACAAATAAAAATAAATATAAAACATATTCAAACAAAGTATCAGTAAAAAATTCAACATTTTCTGAAATTATACCTCTGATACTAAACCCGATTATTAGTGAGGATATTAACAATATATTTGGCACTTCAAGAAATGCTGTTTTTATTGTTTCAAAATTATTTTGCTCTACGTTACGTTTTCTTGTAATTAGAAAAAGTGCCATAAAGATTGCAGGAAATTCCATTACAACAAGAACTGCTGACATATAATCATCATATGCTTGAGAGCTTGCTGATAAATATGATATTGCAGTAACAAAAGTTATTGCACTTACAGAGCCGTATGTACCAGAAAGGGCTGCTACATCATCAATATTTAATTTATTTTTTAAGTATAAATAAGAGAGTATGGGGATAAGCAAAGCAAAAAATATTCCAAGAGATATAGCGTTAACTACTTCGCTTGTGAATCCATTTTGTTGCAAACTAATACCACCTTTTAGACCCAATGAAAGAAGTAGGTAATATCCTAAATATTTTGATAGAGCAGATGGCAATGTATCATTAAATATTCGTCCAATGATGATCCCAGTAATAAATAAAATAATTGCTGGATTAAGTATGGCTTCCATTCAAATAGAAATGATAGTAAGCAAATCAATATTTAAGAGTTATATTAAAAATTATTTTAATTGATCAATTACTTCTTTGGCCGTATCAATATCAACTGGATTTTCAACATTTCCATCTTTTTTAAAGCTTGTTCCAATAATCAAAATATCTGCAATATCTCGATATTGATTAATATTTGCCTTATCAACTCCTGATCCAATTGCTAATTTTCCATCAGGAACAATCTCTCTAACCTTTGAAAGATCATCCATATTTATTTCATGACCTGTTCCATCACCAGTTACAATGACAACATCTGCACCAGCTCTTTTAATTAATTCTTCTGCATGATTTTCTATTTTTGAACCTTCTGGTGGCACTGCATGTTTTACAAATACATCTGCATAAATTTCAATATTATTATTTAGGTTTTTTTTAAATTCAGCGATTTCATTTGCTTGCCCTTCAATTATTCCTTGGTCTGTAAACATCATTACATTATTTAAAACATTAATCCTTACAAAATCTGAATTTGTAGCTTCTGCAATTGATAGAGCTGCTATTCCATCATTTCTTAAAACATTTATACCGACTTTTAAATCTGAATTTATCTCTAAATTTTGTACAACAGAAGTAAAACTTGCAAGGGTTCTTTTTGAAATATTATTTTTAACAAAAGGTACATCGCCAAAGTTTTCAATTACTATTCCATCAACTCCAGCTGTATATAAATTATCTACATCTTTTTGGGCAAGTTTTGTGATTTCATCCAATTCTGTAGAATTTGACGGTGAACCAGGCAAGGCTTTTAAATGAACTACGCCGTAGATGATCATGAACTAAATTTTTGCGTGTTGAAGTTTTAGATATTTTTTTGCGAAATCGCCCTCAACTGAAAGTGTTGGTTTGAATCCTTTATTTGCTCTTCCAGTGACAATCCTACACCAGTCACTTGCATTTCCTTTAATACTATTCTCAGATTTCTCATTCCCAAATTGCCATGCTCTGTATTCAGGTCCAATTAATTCAATTCTCAAATCTTTAAATTTGACCTTGTTCTGTTTACTTGTATTTTCAGCATTTAGCCATCCATATAATGCTACATGTTCAATTCTTACTGTATCCTCATAATCCTTTTTCATACTGTCATAGATATCTAATCCATGAGCCCAAGTCTCTGCTAATTTTGTTGATGAAAATGTCATGTAATCAATTTCGTTATTCCACCATTTTATTTTTCTCCCTGGAGATCCTTTAGCTAAAATTTCTACGACTTTTGCTCTTGAGAGTCTCCACCACTCAATCACATCTTGTGGTCTCATCTCATTACCCTTTTTTATGCATTCTTTTTCAAACTTATCTAATCCTTTAGGTCCTCTATATTTATTGAAATCAGTACCTTTCTTCTTCATTGCATTTAGCGCTAGATCTTCCAGACCAGCTAAATAACTAACATGATTTGTAATGTTCCAATTCTTAAATGTTGTTTTGGTATCCCAATTTCTTACAGGAATACTTTGCAAATATTGATCCAGAAGTTGCTGTTCAGCTACGAGACTACTTAATAAATCTTTCACAATTTAATTTTAATTGTGAAACTATCTAACTCCAATAGGAACATAAAATAAAATACTTTATTTATGATTTAAATCTACTTATTATCTATATATGAAGAAAATCATAAAATTCATAATTTCAACAATTTTAGTAAAAGTATTTTATGACGTTTTCAATGAAAACAAGTTCGTTAAAGAACAAATTGATAAATTAAAAGAAGAAGTTACAAATTTAGAAATGTCTGATATTGATCAAAAGATCAAAGATTTTCAAAATAAAATCGATGGATTCAAAAATAAAAATCAAGACTCTCCGGAGTAAAATATCTGGAAATTACTAGGTAAAACATTTTCATATTGGCCGACTTGGCTCGTCAAGTTAATAACAACCGCCCATTCAAATATTATGAAATTTAACCATACATTTATTGGCAGAAAGCTAATAGGGGAGAATATATTACTTTTAGAAACAGTTGGTCGTAAATCAAATAAATTAAGAAAAACACCTTTGACATATGTCGAAATTGATGAAGGCTATCTTGTTGCGGCCTCATATGGAGGGAGAGACAAAACTCCAGATTGGTTTTTCAACATCAACACTGACAAAGTAAAAATACTTGTCAACAAGGAATATAAAGATGCAAAACCACAAATTATCGATGAACTTGAAAAGGAAGAGTATTGGAGATTGTTAACTGATTTTTATCCTACTTTTAATCTTTACAGGTCAAAAACTGACAGAGATATTCCTTTAGTAAAACTAATTACAAACTAGGTTTTATATTTGGACCGTTTCTTACAATTGTATTCCATAATGTTGAATAATGATCAAGGTCTTCTGGATTAACATGGGGGAGAACCATATTTTTCCACGTTTCATGTAATGGATCTGAAGCATTTTTATACAAATCTAACCCAACCGGAATTCTCTCTACAACTGTTCTAAGACTCATTGGTGTTTCAATATTTATGCTTATGTCATCTGATAAAAATGAGTTATTAATTTCAATGGCCAATTTGATTATGAGATCTGTGAATTCTTTTTGTAATTTGGGATATCGTTTTTTAAATATTGACTCAAGCTGTTCTTTGTTTGGAAATGGCTTATCCCAAATAACCCATCGATCAGCAAATGCTTTGTTAAGAGTTTGTGTTCCAGCATAGTCTCTTAAGCTTGTTGGATTCATTGTTCCAAAAATGTATGAATCAGTTCTTAATTCAATAACTTCACCATTAGGAAGCTCTAGTTTTTTGTGTCTATCCAATAGAGAATGTAAAGCGAATAACACTTCCGGTCCTGCAGCATTTAATTCTGATAGATTAATAATTGAAGGTCCTCTAAGTGCTCGAGTTAATTCGCCATCCTGCCATTTGGAATCTGTTCCACCAACCCCATCTCCATATAATTGAACTGAACCAAGCAAAGTTACATCTCTAACTTCACCTGATAGAGGAATCCGATAGTATGGATAATTTAATTTTGCAGCTAATTGCTCTATATCGTGATCCTTACCTGTTCCCATATGTCCTTTAAGTGCAATATGAATCGGGATTTCATTTTTAAACGTATCTTCTTTGCTCTTAATAATTTGAGCTAATTTATATTGAATTCCAAAGTCTACATAATTTTTATCTAACTCAGGTATGCGTTCGGCTCTTGATTCATAATCAGGAATTGATTTTGATAGCTTACATTCATTTAGCTTTATATCACCCTTACCAGTTGGGTTTTTAAATATTTGTTCAGCCATCAAGCAACTCCTGTAGATTCTTCGATATTCTTTATAAGTATATCCTTTGTGATGTTTACTATTGAATGAATTAACTCTTCAGGCTCATTTATTTGGGTCTTATTGATATATTCTTTCCACGTGCCTCTTTCACCAATACCTATCCCAATTACATCAATCCCAACTTTGGATGCATAATTGATAGAACTTTTTAAATCGTCAAGAGAACCGCGTGTCATACCGTCTGATAGCACGGCTAAAAGTTTTGTTTTTGAACCTTTTTCTAGAAGTCTTTTTGTAGAAAACATTATATTTCTTTCATCAACATTTGTTCCTCTTTCAAACATGCTTGCAGGAGGGTGGTCCATATTGGTTTCTATTTTGTCTAAAGACTCCCTTAAGTTTCTTGAAAATTCAATTAAACCTATAAACTTTTCATAATTTTCTTTCCATGAATCATCAAACTTCTTAATAAAATAATGATTTGTTGTATTGAAGTAATACTCAGCATTCGATCCATAATTTGTATTTAACATCGAGGAAACAGCCATCTTTCTTTTTAAATATAATTCCTCATTTTCTAATTCATCTGCTGCAAAGCTTCTATTAAAAATTGCTACTTCAAAATCAATATCTAATTCATGGCAGATTTGTGCAAGATAACTTGCTCCAATTAATGCTGCTGAGAGAGACCAGGGATAGAAATCACCTTTATCTTTTTCAAGCATTGATCCACTTCCATCAATCAGTAGAGATACTGCATAAGATTTATTTGAAAGCCGTTGTTTTTGTTCAAACATTCTTTCATACCTACCTGATGCAAGCATTAAAGGAACATGTGGTGATAAATCGCCCTGATCGTAACCACTGATTCTAAGCCTTTTTTTGTTATGTATAAAGTAAGGCTTTATTTTGTTTGTAACTTTGAACACGGGCAGATCCCATTCTTCCAACAGGGAGTTATAAGTATTTAATCCATTTGTATATAAATTTTTAAATGATTTTGGTAAATTAGTACTCAGTAATTTTGATACTTTACCATTTGGAAGATAAACGGTTGAGGATGTTCCAACTTTTGAAACATGATCATCCATAAAGTTAAGCTTTTCATCCTGTGAATCCGCACCCTTTTTACCTAAGAATTTTTCTAAGGTATTACCTGAAGTAATGTTTGTACTAGAAGGAATTAAGACTTTGTTTAAATCATCAATTACGGAGTCTTCAAAGTTTTCTATTGACTCTCTACGTTCTCCCAATGTTTGGTTATCAACATCTGGTAATAGATTGTATCTTCTACAAATATCTGTAATTTCTATCGTTATATCAATAGTGTCTTCTATCAAGTTTTTATCATATGAAAAATTATCTAATACTCTCAATGTCTCTTTCAGGGGTTCTTTAATATTCTTTGGATACTTTTCTGTATCTAATTCAACATACCCTGTGATGTTATGAAACAGCAATGTTAAGAATTTATTGAAAGGCTTTAAATTTTTTATGTTGATACTAGATTCTTTATAAATATCCTCGAGGATTGATCTAAGCCCGTTAAAGTTTTTTACAAATTGAAACTCATCATAGGAATGCACAAGTATTTCAAAAATGTATTTTCCAAATGGACCAGCGAGAACTTCAAGAACTTCATCAATGTTAGTTAACCCTTCAGTGTCATCTTTATATTTTGTGAGATCTTCATCAACATTGAATTTGTATTCTTCCATAGAATGGATAGCCTCATGAACTACAGTTCCAATTATTAATTCCTTAAATTCAAGTTCTGAATCTGAAACTGCATTAACCAAAATAGATGGATTTATGTTGATCTCGTTTTTGTTTTTGCTTTTAGTTTTACCCAGATTAATAACAATATTTGCATTATCAGTTTCGGATTGTATTAGTCGTGTAATTGCTGGACTAATTTTTTGAAATATTTCAATAATTTGAGTTTCTAAAGTTTTTTTCTTAAATTCCATTTTTTATCATTATCATTAAAGACTGATAATACAAGTATAAGGTGAATATTAAGTTGAATGAAATTGCAAAAAAGACTGTAATCGTTTCCGGTGGTAAAGGAAGCATGGGAGTGATGGTCTCACATTTTATTAATGATCTAGATGATTTTGAAGTAATTGGGATAATTGATCCTGGAGAAAATGAGTCTGCATTTAAAAATTTTGTAATTTCAGATGATTTAATATGTGATTATATTTTTGAATTTGCTCCAGCATCTGTTGTTAATGAAAATATTAAGATTCTTGTGAATAATGATGCCAAATTAATAATTGGATCATCAGGTGTGAATGATGAATCAATTGAACTATTAAAAAATTCTGACAAAGGAGTTGCACTTATTCCTAATTTCTCAGTTGGTGCAGCTTTCCAAAAAGTTTTTTCTAAGCAGTTATCAAATACATTTAAGAATGTACACATAGTAGAAAAACATCATTCAAATAAGGAAGATGCACCATCTGGGACTTCGAAAGATCTTGCTTCAAGTTTAGAAAAGATGAACTCAGAAGATATAGAAGGGGAGTACTTTGCAACAACAGAGGAAAATTCAATCAATATTTATTCATTAAGATCGGATGATTATCTAGCTGAACAAGAAGTTGTATTTTCTAATACTTTTGAAGAATTTATTCTTGATCATAAAGTTAATGATAGAAAAGCATATTTAACAGGTATTGAGATAGTATTACGTGAAATGGAAAATGTAAATTCTTATGTTTATGGACTTGAAACTCTTATGAAAGAAGCAATGGACTGATCATGGCTGAGTTTGGTAGTTTATTAACAGCTTCAATTACTCCATTTGATTCACAAGGTGTATTGAATACCGATACTCTTTGGAGACTTTGTAGAAAATTGGTGCATGACAAATCGGAAGGACTTGTGCTTACTGGAACGACAGGAGAATCACCAAACCTTTCAATTAAAGATAGAGAGATTATTTACTCTACTGCTAAAGATTCTGTTGGTGATAAAGCAAAGATTATTGCTGGTACTGGTACATATTCTACTTCTGAATCAATTGAAATTACTAAGATGGCAGATTCTCTTGGTGTAGATGGAGTAATGATTGTTACTCCGTATTATTCAAAACCTTCTCAACATGGAATTTTGCGTCATTTTGAAGAAATATCAAAAATAACAGATCTTCCAATAATGGCCTACAACATTCCAGGTCGAACAAGTACATTAATTGAACTTGAAACTCTTCATACACTTGTTAATGATATCGGCATTCAATCTATTAAAGATGCAGTTGGTGATTTTGAATTTTCTAAAAAGCAACTTGAATTGTTAAAGGATAAAGCAGACATTTATTCAGGAAATGATAACCAAACATATGATTTTGTAATAAATGGTGGAGCAGGAGTAGTTTCAGTTGCATCACATGTTGTTGGTGACGAGATTTCTGAAATGATAAGTTTTGCCAAAAACAATGATTTAGAAAAAGCTGAAGAGATCAATATGCAATTATCTAATTTATTCGAATCAATATTTGAAGAGCCAAGTCCAGGTCCAATTAAAAAAATCTTATCTGAAAGCTGGGAGGAAGTGGGGGATCCATTACTTCCAATAACCTCAGTTACACCTGAATTAGCCAATAAAATCAGGGGTTTTTATAAAGAAATAAAGGAAATTTAGGCTTTTTTTACTATTTTTTATGGTATAATACATTCGTGGCTGTTAAGACATCCACTCGCAAAAGGGTTAAAGGGCGTAAGCGGGTGTCTAAACCAAAAAATTTAATAAAGGTACCCCAAACTTTTAAGGGTATATCCAAAACCTCTAAATCTATTAAAACTTCTTTTTTCAAGTCTTACCAGGCAGTTTCTGTTTTCATGATGGGACTAGGTATTCTTGTAGGATTATCTTCTTTTGGCAAAGCTGGTCCAATAGGAGAGTTCGTAAATAATTTACTTACATGGTCGTTTGGCTATGGCGTATATTTATTTCCTCTACTTTTGATTTATGGAGCTGCAATTCTTATAAGAGATAAAGACTTCATTAATACCCAAAAAGTATTTATTGGAACGATCTGGGTACAAATATTCACTTCTGCGTTATTTCACTTTTACATACACTCTGAACCACTGTCAATAAGTGTTGGAAGTGCTGCTTTACAAAAATCCGGAGGGTTTATTTCTGCATTCATTGTTTACCCATTAAATAATTTACTTGCTGCAGAAATGACTCATGTTGTGCTTTTATTCGGTTTGATTATTTCTGTTTTATATATGACGGATATAGAACTTAAAGATCTCATTGGTGGAGTTCAGGCAATATTTGTTTACTCATATAGGTTTATTTTTGCATTTTATAAAGCTAGGAGAGAGGCATCCAAAATAAATTTTGATCTTATCAATACTGAAACTATAACTCCATCAGAAGAAGTTGAAACTAATAATGTTATTACATTGAAAAAGGAAAAAGTCAAAAAATCAGTTAATTCGAAGAAGCCTAAGTCAAAAGAACCTTCATTGCCTAAATCGAAAAAATTAAATACAAAATCATCCAACTATGTACTTCCACCATTGAAATTATTAAAAATGGGTACTGATGTTTCTACTTCAAAAAAACTTTTACAACAAACGGCTACAGATTTACAAAGTCTCTTAGAAGAACACGGTGTAGAAGCTGAATTAACAAAAATTGTTCCTGGACCAACTGTCACAAGATATGAAATTGAGTTATCGCCCGGTGTTAAAGTTTCTAAAGTTACATCACTGTCACACGACATTGCTTATGCTTTAGCCACACCAGATGTAAGACTTTTAGCTCCAATTCCTGGAAGAAGTGCCATTGGTATTGAGATTCCAAATAGGCAAAGAAGGCTTGTTTCATTGGGAGATGTCCTAACCTCACCAGAGGCAAAAAAATTAGATCATCCTTTAAATGTAGGACTCGGATTAGATATTTCAGGTCAAGCAAGATTAATTAACTTATCTGAACTACCTCACGTTTTGATAGCAGGTCAAACTGGTGCAGGTAAATCATCCTGTATTAATTCAATTGTTACATCTCTTTTAATGAGGACTAATCCAGATGAAGTAAAAATGGTAATGGTTGATCCAAAAAGAGTTGAGTTAGGACAGTACAATAATGTACCTCATTTACTCACAAAAGTAATTACAAACCCAAAGAAAGCTGTTGATGCATTAACTTGGGCTGTTTCTGAAATGGATAGAAGATATGATTTATTAGCTGATGGGCAAGTACGTGACATTAATGGATATCATGAGAAATTTGATGCTGGATTATTAGATACAGAAAAATTTGATAGATTTCCATACATAGTTGTCTGCATTGATGAATTGAATGATCTGATGATGGTTGCTGGCAGGGAAGTAGAGTCAGCAATTGTAAGACTTGCTCAAATGGCTAGAGCAATTGGAATACACTTAGTTGTTGCAACTCAAAGACCTTCAGTAGATGTTATAACTGGTGTAATGAAAGCAAACATTCCTTCTAGACTTGCATTTTCTGTTGCCTCAACAACAGACTCAAGAGTTATCCTTGATCAATCTGGAGCTGAAAAATTAATTGGACTTGGAGACATGCTGATTGTTACAGCTTCGAATCCTAGATTAGAAAGAATCCAAGGTGCTTGGGTTACTGAGGACGAAATTAAAGATGTAGTCTCATGGGTTAAGTCACAAAAAGAAGCTGAATATAATCCTGCTGTTATTGAAGAACAAAAATCTACAACTGTTCAAAGCGATGATGATTTAGGTGAAGATGAAGAATTAATTAAAACTGCTACAGATCTTGTTGTTAGATCACAATTAGGATCTACTTCAATGTTACAAAGAAAACTAAGAGTCGGATTTGCTAGAGCAGGTAGATTAATGGATATTCTTGAATCTCAAGGAATTGTAGGTCCTTCAGAAGGCTCAAAAGCAAGAGAGGTTTTAATTACAGTAGAAGAATATGAAACGAATAATCTTTCCTCAATTGATGACACTGGTGATATTGATCAAACTGAAACTCACGACGATGAAGTTGAGACGGGTGACGATAATTGGTACGAAGAGTAATTAACTTTTTACAACTTTTCCTTTAATAATTCTATTTCTTATTGCTGCTGAAATTGTATCTGCAGTAAGAACTAAAATAATTGTACATATAAGAACAGTACCCGCTCTCGGAAAATCTCTAAACCTCAATTGATTTATAAGCTCTTGACCAACACCACCCGCACCTACAACACCTAATACGGCAGAAGCTCTCAGGTTTATTTCAAACCTATAAAGCCAATAAGAAGTTATTGTCGGCATTACTTGAGGAATTACACCAAATGAAAGCTCATTTAATTTGGACCCACCTGATGATTTTATAGCTTCTAAAGGTCCTTCATCTATTCCTTCGATAACCTCTGAAGACAACTTTCCTAATGTGCCAATAGAATGTATGCCTACTGCTAATGTTCCAGTGAATGGACCAAGTCCAGTGATTGGTAGGAAAACAAATGCTAAAATTAATTCAGGGAAAGCCCTTATTGCATTTAATATTTGTTTTGTTGTTCTACTCACAATTCCAACAGCAACATTTTGCGCAGCTAAAAAAGAAACTGGAAAGCTAAATATTGCTCCAATTACTGTTCCAGCCCACGCTATAAATAAGGATTCAAAAACTTTAGGAATTATTCTATCAAATGCTTCTTGACTTAGATCAAGAGGAAACATAGCTCCAACTAATATACCAATTTGCCTTGGAGCATCTAGTATTCTTTCTAGAGTTATCTCAAGTCCTGCTGCTGACCATAATGACCCAATTATGATTAATGTGGTCAATGAATATTTTAGTACTCGTTGACTTAAGGGCTGTTGTGGAATCTTCATATAATTCTTCTTCTTATCCATACACTGAATTGTTCAATAAGTATTACGACTACAAGAATTATTACAATAATTGGAGATATTCTGTCAAACCTAAGAAAGATTCTTTGTGTTTCAATAATCCTACCAACCCCACCTGCACCAACTAAGCCAAGAATTACACTAGCTCTTATGCATAACTCAAAAATGTAAAGAAAATAAGCAGTATAATTTGGTAACACTTGTGGTAACGCAGAAGTAAAAACTGATTGATTATGTGATGCGCCTGTTGCTTTTGCAGCTTCCATAGGTCCTGGATCTATACTGTCAATTGTTTCAGATAGGAGCTTACCCATTATTGCCAGTGAAAACATAATTAATGCAAGCACACCAGCAAATGGACCTATCCCCACAGCAACTGTGAATAACATTGCCCAGAACAAATCTGGAATTGTTCTTACAAGATTTAAAAAAGATTTGTATAAAAAATAAGAGTATTTATTTAAATTAGTGGCTCTTGATGCGTAAAAAGCTAACGGCAATGCAACCGCACATCCAACGATACTTGCAAGGATTGCTATCTGTACAGTTTCGAGTAAAGCATCTGCTGTGTTTTCCCAAGCCCATTGCCATTTTGGATTAAATAATGGATCTGTAACAATTGCTCGATTTGCTAGATTTTCTCTAAAGTCTTGAAGGTTGAAACCTATTCTTCTAAAAGAAAAAATCGTAAACAGTATTGCTGCAGGTATACCTAAAGTTACAAGGTACGTTGGTGCCGGTTTTTTTGGTATATTAATCATCACCAATTAGATCAGAAGATTTTATTGATCTTCCATATATATTTTCAAAATCTTCATCGGAAACATCATTTACATTTCCATCAAATACAAGTTTCCCATCTCTCAGTCCAATAAGCCTATCTCCAAATTCTTTTGCTAAATCAAGAAAATGCAAATTAACAATAGTTGTTATACCAAGTTCAGTATTTATTTTCTTTAAATAACTCATTACAACTCTTGATGTAATTGGATCTAAGGAAGCAACAGGCTCATCAGCCAACATAACTTTTGGTTTTTGAGATAGAGCTCTGGCAATACCTACTCTTTGTTGCTGACCACCGGATAAGTTTGATGCTCTCACGTATGCTTTTTCTAATATCTCAACCTGATTCAAAGCTTCAAAAGCCATTTCTTTTTGATCTTTAGGCCAAAGTCCTAGTATTGATCTAATTGTTGAAATGTTACTCAATCTACCAGTAAGAACATTTTTTAAAACAGTTGACCTATTTACAAGATTAAATGTTTGAAAAATCATTCCAATTTGTGATCTAATTTGTTTCAATTCCTTTTTCTTTGCACTCGTAACATTTACATCTTCCAAATAGACAGAACCAGTTGAAGGTTTCACTAGATTATTAACTGTTCTTAGAAGGGTAGATTTACCTGCACCGGAAAGACCTACAATAATGATAAAATCTCCATCTTTGATTTCTAGGTTTAGATCTTTAAGTGCTTCAACGCCTCCTGGATAGGTGACGCTTACATTTTCAAATTTAATCATTATTAAAATTTTAACCGGGTTGAATAATCAACCCGGTTAAAAAATCTTTTAATCGTCGTAAAGGCCGAATTCTTCGGCTGCTTGTTTGACAACATCAAATTCTGAATTGTCAGCTGGTACGACATCTGTCCAACCATAAATTTCATCCATTACAGCAGCACCCTCATCGGTAGCCATATAATCAGATAGAATTTGATATATTTTTGATTTTATATCTTCAGGTAAGTCAGATCTTACAGCAACAACATCATTAGGAATCTCAGCTGATATCCCTATAGCAATAACTTTTTCACCAACATCAGGGTTAGTTTTTCTTAAAGTTCTTCTTGCATCGTCATAGGTAACGCCAAACTTTGCATCGCCATTGTACAGTCCGGAAATAACTCCATCATGAGAACCTGCAAATACTTGGGTGATATCACTTTTGTAATCGATACCCATATTTTTTAGCTGTAATGAAGGATAAAGATAACCAGAGGTTGATCCCTCTTCAACAAATAATACCTTTTCTCCTCTAAGTACATTTAGGTCCGCTTCACATGCATAACCTGGGCTGACAGTAACATCAACACCATCTATGTTTCTTACTTCTGGAATTTTTCCATTATCTCCAAAAGTCCATCCAACCTGTAAAGCTTTAACATCTGGAGATTCTGTTTCAGAACCTAAGATGAGAGTAGGAACACCATCAATATTTTCAAATGCTCCAATTACAGGTGGTGAGTCACATACACTTGGATCAGTTGTCCAAAAGTTAGCATGGTAAGAGCCAGACCCGTATCTTACAACTTTTGCAATTGCTTCAATTCTTGTAGGGAATACGTTTAGAGCATTCACATAACCTAATGTGTTGAATGCACCAATGTCTGCTTGACCAGATCCCATAGCAACTAATAAACCTGAAAAGTCACTAGTTACAAATCCTTCAACTTCAATACCAAGACCATCAGTTAAAACTTTCATTAATGGTTTGATATTATCTTGAAGGTCAGCTTGTTCTGCACTTGGAATGAAACCGAACGTAATTTTATCTAAAACTTCAGCAGTGGTAACGGCTGGAGAATCTAGAGTTTCTACCTCTTCTTCAACAACTGCAGATTCTTCTGTTGTCTCTTCCTCCGCACCACCACAAGCAGTGAGTAAAAGGGAAAGACAGAGAAGTATAAGAAATGATTTTTTCACATTTTCCTCCGCTAGATTACACTCTCATCTTACATTTTGTGACAGAAACTGCTTCGGTATTTGATTAAATTTTATTTATAAATCGTTTGGAACATAGCCGTATTCACGTGACAGTATGTTTCCATCGGTATCAATAATCAAAGAAATAGGCTGGCCGATAATTTTCAGATTATCTCTCATTTCTGAGGTTGAAAAACCTATTGTAATTTCACCTTTTAAATTTTCCTCAACCCAACTCATTGTTGAATCTTTATCACTATGCGCAAGAGCGATCACATCATAGCTTTGTTCGATTGTTGCTAAATTAGCTTCTAAGAGAGGCAACTCCTCCCTACATATACCTCAATAATCGGCCCAAAAAACAACAAGAGTCTTTTTATTTGTTAGGTCTTCGTTTACAAGATTGCCATTCTCATCTTCATAGACAAGTTCTTGTATTGAAGTTGCTGCAACACTTTGAGTAGGTTCATCTGAAGAAGAATCAGAACTAGATGAACAAAATGCAAGTAAAACAAGTAGAATAAAATATTTTTTCATACTTACATCTTAGTAATATTGAAATTAAAGGTTGCTAACCTAAAAATATGAAAATTGGATTTTTAACAGTTGGAACAGAAATACTCCTAGGGGATACTGTTAATACAAACTTAACAAACTTAGGAAAACTGCTAAATGATGCAGGCTTTCAGTTAGATAAAGAAATAACAATTTCAGATAATGAAACCGAAATAAAAACTGCTCTAGATTTTTTATTAAGTGAATGTGATGTAGTCATTACTTCTGGTGGATTAGGTCCAACTGAAGATGATATTACTAAAGAAACTATATCAAAATCTTTGGGTTTAAAGCTTGAGCTAGATGAAGTACATCTTGAATGGATGAAAGAAAGATGGAAAGCTAGAGGTCTAATGATGCCTGAGACAAATACAAAGCAGGCATATATTCCAAAGGGTAGTGAAAAATTAACAAACACTCAGGGTACAGCACCAGCAATAAAAATAAATAGCAATAATAAATTTATATTCATATTTCCAGGACCTCCGCGTGAATTTATTCCACTTGTAAATGACGAACTAATCAAATTTCTTAATGAAAATTTCGAACAAAAGGAAACTGATTATCAATTTGTAATGTTTTTTAATCAAGCTGAATCTTCACTTGCATCAAAAATAAATGATTTTAAACCGGAAGGATTAGACATAGCTTATCTTGCGAGTAAGGGAATTATCAAACTTCGTTTTGATAGATCATCTGTAGAAAAGGAAGATGCTGATCAATTTCTTAAAAAACTAGATGAAATATTTTCAGATGATATTTTGGCTTATGAAAATGTATCTGTTGAAAAAGTTTTATCTAATATGATTATTAAAAATAACATCAAAATTTCTTTTGCTGAAAGTATTACAGGTGGAATGATTTCTTCACTGCTTATTAGAAATCCAGGTATGTCACAACATTTTATTGGTTCAGATGTTATTTATACAGCTGACTCAAAAACTCTTTTGTTAAACAACGAACTTGATCAGACAGAGGATTGGGAAGAATTATCATATAATTTAACTATTTCTTCACTAGAAAAGTATGGATCAGATATAGCTTTAACAATTCTTGGGGAAGCAGGACCTATTTCCTCAAGTAAATACCCAATTGGCACAATATTTATCTGTATTTCCAATGGAGAGAAAACTGTTGTATCAGACCATAAAATGAACGGAAATAGGGTAGGGATCATTGAAAGATCAACTAATAAAGCATATTGGGAACTAATCAAATTTATTAAAAACTTGAATTAGAACAAATGTTCTAGTAAAATTGTCTTACTTAGATGTTTTAATATATATTTATTATTGTTAAAAAGGAGAAACACATGGATAAAGACAGGGCAAAAAAACTAGACACAGTTTTTGATCAAATAGAAAAGCAATTTGGTGAAGGTTCTTTGATGAAACTAGGAGCCGAAAACATTAAAAAAATACCAGCTATTTCAACAGGTGCGTTATCAATAGACCTCGCACTTGGAATAGGTGGAGTACCGAAAGGTAGAGTTATCGAAATTTACGGACCAGAAGCGTCTGGTAAAACAACATTATCGCTACATGTTGCAGCAGAAGCACAAAAGGCCGGCGGAGTTGCGGCATTCATAGATGCAGAACATGCATTAGATCCAGTTTATGCAAGAGCATTAGGAGTAGATGTTGATGAGTTGCTAGTTTCACAACCAGACACAGGTGAACAGGCTTTAGAAATCGCTGATATGCTAATTCAGTCTGGAGGTGTTGATTTAGTAGTTATTGATTCAGTTGCAGCATTAGTACCAAAGGCAGAAATTGAAGGTGAGATGGGAGATACTCATGTTGGACTTCAAGCAAGACTTATGTCACAAGCATTGAGGAAACTTACGGGTTCTATTAATAAATCAGGCACCACAGTTATATTTATTAATCAAATTAGAGAAAAAATTGGTGTTATGTGGGGATCTCCTGAAACGACTAGTGGTGGAAGAGCTTTAAAGTTCTATTCTTCAGTCCGTATTGATGTAAGAAGAATTGAAACACTAAAAGTTGGACCTGAGCAAATTGGTAATCGTGTAAGAGCAAAAATAGTTAAGAATAAAGTTGCTCCTCCATTTAAAGAAGCTGAATTTGATATCATGTTTGGCCAGGGTATCTCAAGAGAAGGTAGCCTATTAGACGTGGCAGTAGAGCATGGCATAGCTAGAAAAGCAGGTGCTTGGTTTACATATGATGAAGTCCAACTAGGACAAGGCAAGGAAAATTCAAAACGTTTTTTACGGGAAAATCCAGACTTGGCTCTGCAATTAGAAACAGATGTTTATAAAGCAGTTGGATTAATTGAATCTGAAGATGAACAAATAGAAACATCTGAAGATGAAATTGAAACAGAAGAGGCAGAACCAAAAGAGCCTAAAAGTAAAAAATAACTTAAATTTTTAAATTATTTTTTTATAATTCTATATGTGAAAACATCTATTCATTTAGAAAACAAGATTACGTCAAAGCCATCTAGATATGGCTTGAAATATCATATTAAGACATTTGGTTGCCAGATGAATGAACATGATTCAGAAAAAATCGCTGGTATGTTTCAAAAAGATGGGATGATAAAATCCAACGAAATTGACAATTCTGATGTCCTATTTATTAACACTTGCACCATACGAGAAAATGCTGATGATAAGTTGTATGGTACATTAGGACAACTTAAAAAGTGGAAAGATGAAAATCCAAATAGAAAGTTATTAGTCGGTGGATGTGCCGCCCAAAAAGATAAGTATTTAGTTAGAGAAAGAGCACCTTGGGTTGATGTTGTACTTGGTACTCATAATACAAATGACATAATAAATTTGTTAAACCAGTCAGAAGACTGGGGACCTGTTACTGAGATTCTTGAAGAAACCACAAATATAGAGTCAGAAACGTCACCAGTAAGAGAATCAAGTATAAATGCTTTCGTTACAATACAAATTGGTTGTAATAACAGTTGCACATTTTGTATTGTACCTTCTGTTAGGGGAGTTGAAATTAGCAGACGACCTTCAGATATCGTAAATGAAATAGAGAGATTATCACATGAAGGAGTAAAAGAAATTACCTTATTAGGTCAAAATGTTAATTCATATGGTCGTGATTTAATGATAAATAATAAGCGTCGACCTTACTTCACGGAGCTTTTGTACAAAATACATGACATAGAAGGAATAGAAAGAATACGATTTACATCACCACATCCAAAAGATTTCAAAGAAGAAACTCTTATTGCAGTATCTGAGCTTCCAAAAGTAGTAAATCAAATTCATATCCCTCTTCAAAGTGGAAGTAATAAAATCTTATCAGCAATGCATAGGGGTTATAACCAAAAAAGATTTATTGAAAAAATTGATATGATAAAATCCATTATTACTGATGCATCTATAAGCACAGATATCATAGTTGGATTCCCAGGAGAAAGTCATATTGACTTTGAAGAGACAATGAAAGTTGTAAATTATGCAGAATTTGATCTTATCTATATGTTTAAATTCTCACCAAGGCCAGGTACTGTAGCATCTGATTATCAAGATAAATTTGTTAAAAAAGACATAATTGATGACCGTTTTATGTCTTTAAAAAATAGACAGACAGAGATTAGTGAATTTAGATACGCAAGGTTTGTTGGATCCACGCAAAAAATGCTTATTGAAAAACCTTCAAAAAAAGATGAGCGTATATTGACAGGACGTATAGAAGGTGGTCATATAGTTAATTTAGAATCAAACAAATACGGAATAGGCGATTTAGTTAATGTAAAAATCGTAGATTCAACTCCTTTTTTCTTGAAAGCAACCGCTTAAATTTGTTATATTTTCTAACTGGAATTACAGCATCTGGTAAATCTAATTTAGCTCATAAGATAGCAATAGATAAAAAACTGGATATTATTTCACTTGATTCAATGGCGGTTTATAAAGGTTTAGATATTTTGACTGCAAAGCCTACTGACGTTATGCAATCACAAGTTTTATATTATGGTATTGATATTGCAGAACCCGATCAAAATTTTTCAGTTGTTGATTATCTAAATTATCTTATCGAAATGGAAATTCCTGAAAAGTCATTTAAAAAGGATTACTTGGTTGTAGGTGGAACTGGATTATATTTTAGATCATTAATTAATAGCTTTGAGTTCAGACCAACCGATCCAGCAATGAGATCTGAACTAGAGCGTTTAAATGTTGAACAATTATTAAAATTTCATGAAATATATGAGATTGAACCACCTGAAATTGAGATAAATAAAAGAAGACTAATTAGAAATATTGAAAATTCAATATTAGAAGATGTTAAATACGTATTTCCACCAATTTGTGTTCCTGAGAAAATTGTTGGGGTTTTTTGGAATCATCCAGACTATAAATCAAGAATTAAATATAGGACTAAAGAGATGGTTAATAATGGATTACTAGAGGAATTAAATAGTATTAATAATCCATCAAAAACTGTATTGCAGGCTATAGGTATGAATTTAAGTCAAGATATTGAAGAAAATATTAACATGAAAACAATTCGTCTTGCTAAAAAACAATTAACTTGGTTCAAACAAGAAGATAGAATAAAAATTGTAGAGACTGAAGACGAACAGTTAGTTAGAAAAGAATTGGAAAAAATAATTGATAAATAAAGAATCTTACATGTCTGGCACCGGAAACAATTTCATAGTTGGTATTTACGATAGGGAGGTATCGGATATAGAAATTATCTCTATTGTTGCTGACTCTATCATGCCTGTAGATGGTGTAATATTTGTTGAATATATAAATTCAGATACAGTAAAAATGCATTATTTCAATAATGATGGTTCTCCTGCTGAACTATGTGTCAATGGTGTAAGATGTACAGCAAAATACGCAGTAGATAATGAAATGGTTAATACAAATAATTTGACTGTATTAGCTCCAGTTGGTGATTTACAAGCTTTTGTAGAAGATGATTACGTTCAGATTCATGCACCAAACCCCGAAATAGGTACCGAAATTAAAATTGATAACAAAATTGGTATGACAAGCAATGTTGGAAACCCGCATCTAATGGTTGAGGTAGATGATGTAGATAATTTTGATTTGGATAATTTTTCCGAAACAGCACGAAATACAAAACTCTTCACAAATGGTGTAAATGTTGAAATTTATAATGTTATTGACGAAAAATTTATTTATGCAAGAGTAAACGAAAGAGGCGTGGGAGAGACTGATGCATGTGGTTCGGGTGCATTAGCGTTATTTTCGTATTTATACAGTATTAAAAAAGTTGCCTCTGAAGCAGTGGTAGTTTATCCAGGGGGAGAACTGGAACTATCATTTTTAGATAATAAGTTGTATCTAAAAGGTACTGTTACATATCTCTAATTAATGAGACAACTTTCCCGATGGGTTTGACATTTTCATTCACAGGAATATTTTTATAATTTTTATTCGCTGGTACTAAATATTGTTTTCCATTGAGATTTTTCAAAAATTTAATTGTTCCTTCGCTATTGTTTATTAAAAAGGCACCAATATCACCATTTTTAATTTCACTTGATTTATCAATAATGACTAAATCTTTTTCATGTATTCCCTCATCAATCATAGAGTCACCAGATACAGATAATGCAAATAAGTCCGATGAATTATCAGAATTGTGATAATTAACGGTTCCAATTACATTCTCTTCAGCCATTAACAATGATCCTGCGGCGATTTCCCCTAATATTGGAATTTTATTTTGAAAATTTGTGCTGTTAAGTGTTATTGCTCTTGATTTTTTATAATTTTTTTGAAGATATCCTGATTTTATTAATTTTTCAATGTGATATTGAACTGTACTTGTTGATTTTAAGTTTACACCTAAGCATATTTCTCTAATTGAAGGTGCATATCCGTGCTTTTCAATAAAAATATTTATAAAATTTAAAATATTTTTTTGTTTATCGCTAACCATATATTTATATTAGCACATTTGTTCGATTAAAAGTGTCACTATCCTTTTTTATTATGATTAAATGAAAGAAAAAATTGTCCTTTTTATATTTTTAGTTGTTTTTGCACATATAACTACACCAATTATTAAATCTAATTCCATCAATAACAACAAATTATCAAATACTACAAGTTATAAAGTTGAAAAAGGGGAGACATTATGGACCATTGCCTTAAAAAATGATGTAAAAAATGTAGAAGAATTTATTTTTAATACAAAAAAAATAAATAATATTCAAAATTCACGAATTTTTGTTGATCAAATCTTAATAATTCCATAAAAAATTTGTTACAAATATGTCATATTACTAAACTACACTATATATGGTATGTCCTTTCTGCAATGCTGAAGACACTGCTGTCGTTGATTCAAGAAAAAATGTTGATGGTGATGCGATTAGGAGAAGACGAGAGTGTGCAGCTTGTAACACAAGATTTACAACATATGAAAAATCCGAAATAGACCTTATTGTCAAGAAAAGAAATGGTAATTTAGAAGAATTCCAATACGAAAAGTTATTTAACGGTGTTGAAAATGCTTTCGGTGGTCAAGAATTAAGTGATAAACAATTGAAAAATCTTGTTGAAACAATCTATTTAGATCTAAAAAAACACGGTAAAAGAATTGAATCAAAAGACATTGGAGAAACAGTTCTTTCTCATCTTAAAGATACCAATGAAGTTGCATATTTAAGATTTGCTTCTGTTTATAAAGAATTTTCAGATATTTCAGATTTTGAGAAAGAAGCCGCAGAGTTTAATTAAGGCAATTCACCCAAATTTTCTATTATTAATAAGTAATTGTCTTTAAAATTTTGCAACGAATTATTAAAAAAGGCAACCTCTGACTCTTTATTCAACTCAATTGCACTTACCAAAGTTAGTGCCACTTCAATTTCATTATTTCGAAGAGATGCAACAAGTCGGCCGTGCAAGTCTTGTGCAGTAAGTAAAGCTGAATTCACTAATTGTTTGTGGTCATTAAATTCATCAATATCAGGTAATGTTTCACTATTCAAGCTACTTTTTGCACCGATTAAAGATAATTCAGTTGCTAATTGGTCAACATTTATATTTTCATCTATCGTCAGAACTTCATCATAAATTAAAATATCTGAATGCATTATTCGATAGGTAAATAATTGATCTAATTTCTTAACAATATCAAATAGTATGTTTAAAGATAAAATAACATCATCTCTATTTGGAATGTCTCTATTTTGAAGATTATCTTGATATTGTATAAGAGAAGTTTCAATAATTTGAAGATTTGCACTTGCATTTGATACATCATATCTTGAATAAAAGGGATCTGTAGCTACATTAATCATCTCCGGAATTTGATTTATATTTATATTTGTATTTTGAGATATTGAATTTGTTATATTCTCACTTTCAATATTTTCATTTCTCATATTTAAGAAAAATAGTGTAACAAAACTTACAATAGCAACAGTCGTAATTACTAAAATAGTAGGTACAACCCATTGCCTTCTAATTTCAAGATCTGTCCAAATCTTCTTAAGCTGTGAAGTTATATTTAAAGGTACGAATGTCTGAGTATCTGGATTTGATTTTTCCTCTTCAAACGTATCAAAAATAGTTTCCTTTGTGGTGACAAGATCTTGACCTATTTTTACGGATTCTATTTCTTCATCAATTATCTCCATTTCTGAAGAGATTCTAAGATTATCCATTTCTTTAATTATTTCTGGAGTCTGGATAATGTTTGTATCTGTTTCGAATCCAAGAACATCGAGTATTTTAATTTTATTTGTGGATTTCGCTTTTCTTATAAAAAGATAGTCTCTAATATTCATCAATGAAAGGTTACCATTGAATAAAAATATTGAGATAGAAATTGAACTTATGAGCAGTAGCGCCAATGTTCCATCAAAAAAACACGAATCAGATATTGGTTATGACATTAGCTCTGCTGAAAATATTGTCATTTATTCAAATGAAGTTACGCTAGTTAAAACAGGTATTGCGATAAGCCTTCCAGCTCAATGTGCTGGTTTTGTTTTACCGAGATCCGGTCTTTCTACTAAACATAAAATAACATTAATAAATAGTCCTGGATTAATAGATCCTGGATATACAGGTGAATTATTAGTACCGCTAATTAATCATTCCACTGAAGAGTATGAGATAAAAATTGGAGATAGAATAGCGCAACTTGTACTCATTAATACAAATCAAGTCGAATTTAAGATTGTTGATAAGATGCCAGATACTGAAAGAAATTCTGGTGGGTTTGGATCAACAGATTAATTCCTTTTTAAAATACACAAATATAAACTATTATTAATTTATTGCGGAAGTAGCTCAGCTGGTAGAGCGTAACCTTGCCAAGGTTAAGGCCGCGGGTTCGAACCCCGTCTTCCGCTCACTGGCGACGTGGCGGAGTGGCTACGCAGAGGTCTGCAAAACCTTGTACACCGGTTCGATTCCGGTCGTCGCCTCAAAAAACATGATTGCTATTACTGGTGCCGGAGAATATTTAGATACAATACGTCCCTTTGATGATGTTTTACTTAATAAGTTAGATGAAACACCTTATGTGTTATCCTTTCCTACCGCAGCCGGACTTGAAAGTCGAGAAAGAGTTCAATATTGGACTGACCTTGCAGATAATCATTTTGAAAAACTTGGTGTTAAACATTCTTCAATAAAAGCTTTAAATGCTGATGATTACAATAATCCAGAAACATTAGCTGAACTAGAAAAAGCAAATTTTGTATATTTTTCTGGCGGGAATCCAAATCATTTATATGAAACTCTTAAAAAATCAAAAGCATGGGAAAAGATTCTAGCTATTCATGAAAAAGGAGGAGTTCTTGCTGGTTGCAGTGCTGGGGCTATGATCATGGGAGAGAAGATGAGTAAAGGAAAAGGGTTTGGTTTTTTCAAAAACTCGATAATTCTTCCTCATTGGAATGAAGTTCTTTACAAAGCGATACTTACCTCTTCTAAACAGCTACATAAGTCCAGATATAAGGTTTTAGGAATTGAAAAAAATACATATCTAGTATTAAATCAAGATAAGCTTGAAGTAATTGGTGATCAGAAAGTTCATATAATGTATAAAAAGGATGAACAATCATTTGAGGATGGTGCCGTAATGGAAACCTCTATATTGGATTTTTAAATGTGTGGAAGATACTACTTATCAATTGACTTAGGAAATCTATCTTTCGTTGAAAATTTAAACGATTTTAAGTTTGATGAAAACTTTAACATTGCTCCACAGTCAACAGTGCCTGCGATAATAGATAATAAATTAGTTGAATGTACTTGGGGTTACTATCCTCAGTGGCTAAAAGATCAAAGTAATTCTAAACCATTATTTAATACAAGATTTGAGTCGTTATTAGAAAAGAAAACATTTATATCAGCATTTAAGAATAGTAGATGCTTAATACCAATTACTGGATGGTATGAATGGAAAATTATTGATGAGGCAAAACAGCCATTTTTCTTTAAACATAAAGATATGCAAAATATGTTTGCAGCTGGATTGTATTGGAAAAGATCAGACGGAACGACTGAATTTACAATTATAACGACAGCTGCGCCAATAGAAATTAATGAAGTACATAATCGTTCACCTTTAATTCTTGATGATGTATCTATGGGCATTTGGTTATCCGATGATAACTCCGAAGACATACATGCAAATATATCCCATGACTTTGGTGATAATATTGAACACTATCAAGTAACAAGGTCAGTAAATAATCCAAAGAACAATAATGAATCTTTAATCGAGGAGTTCAAAGAGGTTCCATTTTAATGAATAGTCAGTCTCCAATTTATTCACTGAAGTTTACGATCTCTTGGATAATTGTTTATAGTGCAATCGTTTTTGTTCTTTTTCAGATTATTAACTTTTTTATTGCTTTATATCTTGGTCTTTGGATTTTAAATTTAATTATTGAGCTTACTGAGAGATTGTTTCTTAGATTTGGTAAAAGAATTGTTACTGTAGAGAAATAATCATTCTACAAATCTGATTTATACTGCTATATTTTTTTATACGGGAGATTAGCTCAGTCCGGCAGAGCACTTGCTCGACACGCAAGGGGTCACAAGTTCAAATCTTGTATCTCCCACATTTTTAAACAACTTTGATTTGTAAGGAAATATTGAGTTGTTAATTTTTTGTAATTTCTAGAACCTGATTACTAAGATTTTTTAAATTTTTATTTTGATAGTTAATCAACCAAACACAGATATATAAAATACCAACTAATAAAAACAATAAAGCATAACCTCTTCCAGGGCCTGTTCCAATGATTGGTGAAAGCAATTCAATATTGTCTGGGTAAAATGAAAACTCTAAATAATCTCCTAAGGGTCCAGCAATAAGGACACCAATTGGGCGTAACATTTGTGCAATTGTTCCTCGTAGAGCTAATGCACGACCCCTTATGTCAGAGTTTGTAATAGCTAGCCATGCACCTGATGATATTGTGTATTGAACGGTGCCACTTACTCCACTTATAATTCCAAAGATACAAAGAAGAAAAATACTTGGTCGTAGAGAACCAAATATCAGACTTATACCTCCCAAAAGACCACATTGGATAGCAAGTTTTATGTTTCCCTGAAGATATTCTGAATAACGAAGAGAAATAATTGATCCAACAAGAAAAGCAAGCCCTATAGTAGATTCAATAATTCCAAGTCCTCTTGCATCTGAAAAAGTCAATACTATTGGTGGCAGAAGAACAGTTGTGAAACCCCAGAAAAAATTAGAGATACTGAGTATTGAAACTAATGCAAGAAGCCCCTTTTGATTTTTAAGCCAAACATATGCTTCGTGTAGATCCGAATAGATATTTTTAAAACTTAATTTAGTTTTTTTAATTTGTTTCTCACTTTTGAATAAAGAAATAGTAGCGATACCAATAATACATGTAATAAGGTCGACAAGGATGACCCCTGATAATCCAAAATAAGAATAAATTAATGCTCCTCCAATTGGCCCCAGTAATACAGAAAATGCTTCTGCACTTTCAAATAAAGCTGAAATTTTTGTTACATGTTGTTTTTTAACTACATCCCCAAGGAAGGCACTCCAAGTTGTCCAATGGGCTATTTCGAATATTCCAAAGGCCAAGGCAAATGGTATGAGCATCGCTATTGTTAATTTATCATTGATAGCAAAGTACCCAATCACACACATTAAAAAGGCAATGACTAGATCAAAACTTATAATTAATTGTTTTCTTGGGAACCTATCTGCAAGGACACCCCCGAAAGGTCCTGTAACCACACCAACGATGCCAACAGTAAATAATATTGTCGATAGAGCGCTAGCTCTTCCTGTTGTCTCAAATATCCAAACACCTATAGCAAAAAAAGACATAGCTGATCCTGTCCATGACAATGTTTGACCAAACCAAAGTACATATACTTTCTTACTCATAATGAAACTATTTAATCTCTAAATTGTTTTGGAGGTTTCGGATTATTTTTAGGTTGAGTATCAAATTTATCTATGGATTCAATAGTTGATAAATTAAGATTTGTTATTTCTTCGATTATTTTGTCTGCAATGTCTTCCTTATAGACTTGTTTCTTTTCAACGTATACAGAGTAAATTTTTTCATATTTAGCTTTTTTAACTTCATCTTCAATTGTGTCTTTAGTCCACTTATACAAAGAATTATCTGTCTCTTTTTTGTTTTCACATTCTCTAACAAAAAATACAAATGCATCGTATTGGCACATTAGTGATGAATTATGATTTTCTAATAATTCATTGAGAACATCATTGTCAGTAAAGTCATCTGAAACATTTAATCTTATTTGATACAAGACTTCTCCATGATCTGTGTAATAAGACACTTATAACCTAATCTGCATATTTCTCTGCACCCATAAAATGAATTGAGACATAATCCTCGTCACCAACAACCCAGCTGTCGTGTGGGGTATTTGAAACATAAAATATATCTCCAGGGCCAATTATCTTAGGCTCTTCATTTTCAAATGCAACTGTAGCATTTCCACTAATAACCATTCCCAAATGTTCTGTCTCGCAAAACTCTGTTCCAGAAAGAGGGGAGACGTCATCTGACCATTTCCACCCTTTATGATAAGTTGCCTTGCCGATAGTCATATGTGGAAGATTTACTACTTCATATTTTCCTTTTTCAAAATCTCTGACTTCATCAGGGTTTTCGAATCTTTTAATAATGTAATCATCCATCTGCTTATAATAATTCAATATGAATAAACAGACACGAAATATCTTAAACGTTTCATTAACTCTGGTCGCAATTTATCTTTACAGTTTTACTGCAAACAATATCGAAACAGAAATACTTGGATTTAATTCTTTTAAATTTTTGATATGCATTGCAGTGTTAATACAATTTTTAGTTTTCCTGCCTTCCTTTATTTTTAAAACAGAGAAATTTTATGATCTCACGGGTAGTCTCACATACATATCAGTAACGAGTATTGCTTACTTTTCACTCGATAACCCCACTACAACTGATACTATTCTTTTCCTTTATGTCATTATTTGGGCTGGAAGACTTGGTATATTCCTCTTTAGAAGAATAAACAAAGATGGTAAAGATGAACGGTTCGATAAAGCAAAAAAGAAATTCTTTTGGTTCCTGCAGTACTGGATGGGACAAGCTGCCTGGGTTGTATTCACTGCAGGTGCATCAGTCCTAGCTATTCTTTCACCAACAGAAACAGAGTTAGACATTATTGCCTTTATTGGAATATTTTTATGGTGGACAGGGTTCTTAATTGAAGTTATAGCTGATTATCAAAAAAGAAAATTTAGAGAATCATCAGATCCCAAAACCGAGTTCATATCAAATGGCCTCTGGGCAAGATCTCGTCATCCAAACTATTTTGGGGAGATTATGCTTTGGACTGGTATGGCTGTTTTATCTCTTAGTTCTTTATCTGGGATTGAGTATGTGACAGCAATAGTTTCTCCAATCTTTGTTTATTTACTCTTAAGAAAAGCAGAGGGCGTCCCTATGTTAGAGCGTATTGCTGAAGAGCGTTATGGTGATTTACCTGAGTACCAACAGTACAAAGAGAACACCCCTGTATTAATGATGAAAATCTTTAAATAAGGTTCTTAGTATTTAAATAAAAATTAAGGTACTAATTCAGAAAATATATAAAAATCTCTCTGATTGCTAGACCCATCTTCTACATCAGTTGTTGAATTCCATGAAGGAGCTGTGATTGCCTGTCCAATAAACTGAACGAAGCCTTTTTGATATGCGAAGTAAGCCCCCGGAACAACACCACATGTAAATTGAGAATAATCAAAATAGTCCTCCACATCAACACTACTGTCACCGTTGTCATAATCACCGGTTAACGCGATGAGTGCAAACATATAGTCTTTGGCTAAATTATAATTACCCCACCAGGGATTAGCTTGAAACCTAACTTTTGTAGTGTTATTCCATTTTTTGCATTCTACGGTCAGAGCATATGTATTCGAACCATCAACATTTATGTAATAGCCATCAGGACAGTCCACAGTATCACTCGCACTTAATGTCACATAACTTGCATTAGAAAAATCATTTGATGTTCTTGAGTCTTTATATCTCCATATGATTGACCCACCATCTGAAACAACAATAGTATTAGTTGTGTTTGTAGCGTCACCAGATATTGATTGATTTGTTTGTGCAGTCGTAAAACTACTACCACTATTTGTAGAGTACTCAACTAGATAATAAGCTGTATAGCTTTCATTATTTGTAATGCTTAAAGTAGAAGTTCTAGTTCCTGACGGACCAGAGCATGATCCTAGAGATTGTGAGACTGTTGAAGAAGGATCAGGAATAGTAGTAGTTGTAGTGGTTGATACTGGTGGTGGTTCGGGAATTGTTGTTGTGGTAGTTGTAGTAGTTGAAGTCGCATAAACATCAACAATACAATATCCTAAATAGACACTTCCATCTCCTATGATTTCATTGTATTCATCAATTGGATAAGGTCCGAACTCATTACAGTCACGATCATAAACTATATATGTCGGCTCAGGAATTGTCGAGGTAGTTGTTGTAGAAGATGTAGTTGTTGTAGAAGATGTAGTCGTAGAAGATGTAGTCGTAGAAGAGGTAGTCGTAGAAGAGGTAGTCGTAGAAGAGGTAGTTGATGGTGGTAATGTATTGTTTGGTGTTATCGTATTCAAATCATCGGTAAAATTTAGTCTTTTCTGTTCTCCAACAACACTCTTTATTTTGCTATCAGGATCTACATAAGCACATGGAATATCCTTTTCCCAAGCAAAAATCTGTGTTTTCTTTTCAAATGTGCCATCTTTGTTTCGATATGTAAATTCATATTCGAAGCTTGAAATTTCATTCCTTTTGTTAGTAGCAACTTTTTGAATTCTAATTTTTAATCTTTCTCTTTTACCTGCTATTGATTTAAAATTTCCTTTTTTCCAGTTTTTCCATTTTTTTCCATTAAATCTATATCGTAATTTATACTCATACTCTTTTGTATCACTGGTAAAAACTGCTTGATACTGAAATTTATTTTTACCTATGTGAGTTCCTTCAGTCACTGTTCTACAAAAAGAAGATTCCCTTACATTATCATCTGTTGGAATCTCATCTATTAATAATCCAAGAGTTGTTGTGGT
>CACODT010000005.1 GCA_902626065.1 uncultured Candidatus Actinomarina sp. | reverse complement strand
TAGTATTTTTAAATTTAAATTGGTTTAAATAAGCTTCAACCCCATTTTGAAAAGCCTCTTCACCAATAAACATCTGAAACATTCTTAAAACAGTTGAACCTTTTTCGTAGGTGAGAACATCAAACATCTCTTCTGCTTGATCTGGAGTTTCAACATCAAACTCGACTGGTCTAGAATTCTCGAGTGAGTCTATAGAAAATCCTGCAGTTCTTGACATATTCATCGCGTTCCACTGTTTGAATTCAGGATATGTATTATATGATGCAATTACTTCCATTAGACTTGCAAAAGCCTCATTCAACCAAATTCCATCCCACCATTTCATAGTTACTAAATCTCCAAACCACATGTGAGCAAGTTCATGAGCGATTACTGTTATTGATCTATCAAGTTCTGATCTAGTAGCTTTATCCTTATCAAATAAAAGTAAGTTCTCACGAAAAGTAACTGCTCCTACATTTTCCATAGCACCCATTGCAAAGTCCGGGATAGCAATTAGATCCAATTTAGTTCCTGGATAAGGTATCTTGTAATAATCTTCAAAGAAGTCTAAAAGTTTAATCGCAGCTGTTCCTGCGTAAGAAGTTTGGTGTGAAAATCCAGGTCTATGTATTATTCGTATATCTGTTGTTTTCGATTTTCCTATAACAGTAGCTTCAAGATCTCCTATCACAAAAGCAACAAGATATGATGACATTTTCATTGAGTCAGCAAATTTAGTTCGCAGTTTATTATTTTCTATTTTTTCTTCCTCAATAACCATTTCATTACTGACCCTTAAATATTTTTCATCAGTAATTATTGTCATTGAAAATATAGCTTTATATTCAGGTTCGTCCCAGCATGGGAAAGCCGATCTAGCTGCAGTAGGTTCAAATTGCGTGGTAGCAATCCATTTTTTTTCACCACTTTCAGATGTATAGCTACTTTTATAAAAGCCTTTAAGGTCATTAGTAATTTCAGAATTGAATTCTAAATATAACTCATAAAGGCCCTTACTCAATACTTCTTCAGATTCAAAAACTATTTTTTCATCTTCCTCTATATAACTCACTTCCAATGAAATATCTTGTTCAGTGTTTTGAATTTTTGCTTTTGTAACCTTAATTCCAACGCTATTTAAAACTATTTTGTTTGTCGTTTCTACAACGTTTAAATCAACTTTTTGTCTGCCGGTATATGAGAACTTATCTAAATCAACATCAAGTTCAATTTCGTATCTATTGGGGTAAGTTGACTTGGGCAACCTCTTTTTATTCATTAAGTTAACTTAATCCCAATCAATATTTATGTCGTCAGATGAGTCAATTAGTTGAACTTTGTGTCTTCCAAAAAAATCTCTTTGTGCCTGAATTAGGTTTGATGGATTATTTAGAGCAGTAACACTATTGAACCAGTTTAAAGATGCTGACAATACAGGTGTTGGTATGTTGTATTTTGTTGTTACTTGAAGAACTTTGCTGATGGATACTCTGTATTTTTCTAAATTTTCAAAAAGATTATTTAAATTGAAGATGTTATTATTTTTCGAAAATTCTTTTTTTAATTCTGATAATAAATTGGACCTAATGATGCATCCACCACTCCAATTTTCAAGAACCTTAACAATTGATATATTATGATTTTCATCGTCACTAAATTTTGAAATTAATTCTAAACCTTGAATCATTGAACACACTCTAGAAAAATATAGTGCGTTACTCAGATCTGTATACGATATGTCATCATTTATCTGTTCCTCACTAATTTTTCTAGAGTATTGATTACTGCTTTGAACACGTGCATCGTAAGCAGCTGCAATTGAAGGAATGGACACCCCTAAGTTTAATGATGTCTGTATTGTCAATTTTCCAGTTCCTTTATTTTGGGCAACTGATTTTATTTGATCAATAACAAATTTATCTCCGTCACTTTTTTGTAGAATTTTTGATGTTATTTCAATAAGGTATGATGAGTTATTATTTTTTGATTGAGAGGAGAAGAAACTTGACATTTCCATATTAGATTTTTTCAAATTTTTTAAAATTAAATAAATCTCAGCTATTGTTTGCATCTCAGCATATTCGATCCCGTTATGAACCATTTTTATAAAATGCCCTGTTCCAGGACCTTGATATATACCTAAACATTCGACTTCACTTTTTGCAGCAATATTTTTAAGTGTATTTATGAGAGGAGCTTCAAGCGAAAAGCCTGAGCCAACCATCAATGCAGGACCATTACGAGCACCGTCTTCACCACCTGAAACGCCCATTCCTATAAAATTTATTGATTTTTTTGATAGATACTTTCCATTATCAATACTGTCTAAATAAAAAGAATTACCTCCATCAATAATCACACTTCCTTCTTCCAATAAATCAGCTAACCTCTTTATCACTTCTTTAGTTGCTTTTCCTGACGGGACCATAAGCAATATTGTTTTTGGACTCTCTAAACTTTCAACAAATTCATCAAAACTGGTAAAACCAATAAATCCATTTAAGAATTCTTTATTGATATCATCTAGTTTTTCTTTTGAATTATTAAAAGATTTAATTGTTACACCATTATCTGATAAATTAAGGGCTATATTTTTTCCCATCACTCCGAGGCCAACCAATCCAATTTCACTCAACAATTTTATTCTCTTTCATAATTTGAAGCTCTAGAAGCCTATCGATTAATTTATCTCTCATTTCTAATTCCAAGACTAAGTAGTTTGATTCATTCTTAACATTAAGGATTTTTCCAAATTTCGCAACAGTATCTAATCTTGATGGATTGATTTGAAAAGAATCAAGACTAACAACCCCAAAAATATCTTCGGCGATTTGTTCTTTTAATAAATCTAGTCCAATATTTTTGAGAGATGAAACAAATAATGCCTGTGGGTAGGAATCTTTAAGCTGATTCAATGATGCTTTATCAATCTTATCAATCTTATTAAACACCATAATTTCATTAGATTTCGCATCAATTTGTTTCAGAATACTAAGAACGGTGTTGATATGCATCTCAGGTAGTGCAGTTGCAGCATCAACAACATGAATTAGTAAGTCAGCTTTGGTTGCAACCATCAAGGTAGATTTAAATGATTCAATCAATGTGGTGGGAAGATTTTGAATAAACCCAACAGTGTCGGAGAGTATTAATGGATCTTGAATATCCTTTATTCTCAGTTCTCTTTGCAAAGAATCGACCGTAGCAAAGAGTTCATCAGCAGAATAAGCATCAGAATTAGTTAATTTCTTTAACAACGTAGATTTACCAGCATTTGTATAACCTACGATCGATACCAATGGAATATTGTTTTTTTCTCTTGAGCTAGATTGGACGTTTCGCTGTTTCTCTATTTTTTTTAATTCTTTTTTTAATTTATTTATACGATTGTCGATAAGCCTACTATCAGTTTCTAATTTAGTTTCACCTGGACCTCTTGTACCGATTCCACCACCCTGTTGATTCAAGGTTTTGCCAAGACCAGCTAATCGTGGCTTTAAATATACGGACATCGCAAGCTCTACTTGTAATGACGCTTCTTTAGATTGAGCATGTAAAGCAAAAATATCGAGTATTAATCCTGTTCTATCAACAACATCGCACTGAAAAATAGTTCTAAGTTCTTTTTGTTGATTTGGTGTTAATTCACAATCAAAGATAACCACATCAATATCGTTGGATTTTGAAATATCTTCTAGTTCTTTAATTGAACCTTTACCAATAAATGTTTTTGGATCTATCCTGTCTACACGTTTTGTTTGGACTATATATGGAGTTGAACCTGCAGTTTTTACTAAATTGGTGAGCTCTTTGAGGGACTCTTCTTTATCAGCCCTAGTTTCATTTTTTAAAATTATTCCCACCAATAGGGCTTTCTGTACAGTCACAAAGATATCTCTATCGGATACCGTTAGTAGTCGCCTGTCTACTTGGTTAGGATTTTTTCTTTCGTTCAATTACTCATAAATTATTAACTTAATCATATATATTAATAAATAAATCTAGCGGAGGTGGACGGGAATCGAACCCGCCAAAGACAACTAAGCCTTTCAGCAGTTTTGAAGACTGTGGAGCCCACCAGGCGCTCATTCACCTCCACAAATAAGACTAATTGTATAAAAACTAAATAATCGAATACAATTATTAAATAATGAATAATTTTTCATCAATATTTACAAAGTTAAGAGAAGAAAGAGGTCTCTCCATAAAACAAGTAGCATCTTTTACTGGGACAAGTACTAAAGATGTAAAAAAATGGGAACAAGGTACTAGCTTGCCTACTGATACAAAAGTGATAGCTGCGTTAGAAGGTATATTAGGAAAAGAGATTTCTCAAACATTAGAAGACAATAGCTTCAACATATTGAAGAATTCAGAGAAAGTTATTGAAGACTCCATATTTAAAATTGATAAGGAAAAAGATGTTAATTTAAAATCTGGAATATTTAATAGGTTTAAATCAGAAAAAGAAAAGAAACAAAGAAAAGCAACATCTGAAATTAACGTATTTGATATTTATGAAGATAAAGAGACAGTAAATGATGAAAATAAGGTAGATTATGAGGTACTTTATGAAAATGCTTTAGAGGAAAAGCCTTACATTAGTGATCCAAAACAGTTGACATTTTATTTTTCTAGAAATATCAAGACTTTTCTTTCAGTGACAGTTCTTCTTTATGTAGGAATAAAAGCGTTTCAAATGTTCATTACCTCCTTTAACTTATTTCTGGAAAATCTTTTATGAAATTAGTTAATTTAGCAACTGCTGGTCTTGTGACATCAATTTTATCAATTCTTGCAGGGGCAATTGTTAGAGCAACTGGATCTGGCGATGGGTGTGGGGCATCTTGGCCGACATGCAACGGAAAAGTTCTTCCCAGTTTAAATACAACATCTGAAATTATTGAATTTAGTCATAGATCAATAAGCGGCATATTATTAATTATTACAATTCTATTGTTCATTAAAAGTAAAGATCAAGGAATTCCTTCACTTCATAAAAAAATTATTAATTATTTAACCTTTTTTGTATTATTAGAAGCTTTGATAGGTGCTGTGATTGTTATTTATGAATGGGTAGGTCTAAATTCTTCACTTCCAAGAATAATTGCAGTTCCACTCCACCTTGTAAATACGTTTGCGCTACTAGCTTTTTACACTTTGATATTTTTTCTATTGAGAGAATCTGAAAATGACTTAGAAAATTTTTTTGATCAGAGACTTAAAATTGCTTTCATCTTATTCTTTTTGACCGGTGCGACAGGTTCGATCACTGCATTAGCTGATGTATTATTTCCAAGTGCATCATTCATTGAGGGATTAGCAGATGACTTTGATTCAACGAGTGAAATTTTAACAAGATTAAGAATAGTTCATCCAATAGTTTCTACAGTTTTATCAATATTTCTTTTTTCAGAGTCAAATAGATTTAAAAATATATTCGGGATAAATGCCAGAGCAATAAAAATTTTGGTAATTACTGGAGTTGTGTTGGGAACGTTAAATGTAGTGTCAAATATTATTCTGCCATTGAGTATCCTTCATTTATTATTGGCTGATCTCTTATGGATTACATATATATATAAATCTGGCGAAAAGGCTGTTTTGATTAAAAACACTGCAAATATTAGTTAAATTAATTAGCTTTAATTTAAAAACAGCCCTATCCTTACTTTTCGGTAACTAGTTAATAATTTAAAGGTCAAAATAATGGTGACAAAAACAATACCTTCAAAGCCTAAAGCTTCAAAAATGGAAGCAGAACTTGCTGCTGATGATGAATCTTTATCTCCGGAGCAAGAGGCTGAAGCAAGAGAAAAAGCTAAATCTTTAGTAAAAAAACTTGCAGATGATAAAGGTAAACTTACAACCGATTTAGTTAGTCAATACCTCACTGCAATTGGTAATTTCGATCTTTTAACTGCTGAGCAAGAAGTTGAATTAGCGCAAAAAATTGAATCAGGCGAAAAAGCTGCAGTTAAGTTAACAAAGAAACAGTATAAAGACAAAAAAGGCGAAATAAGATTAAAACGAGATAGAAAAAAAGGAGCCGAGGCTAAAGATGCCTTCCTAACTGCTAACTTAAGATTAGTAGTTGCAAATGCTCGAAGGTACGCAAACACTTCTGGAATTGATTTTCTAGATTTGATTCAAGAAGGTAATTTAGGATTAATCAGGGCAGTTGAAAAATTTGACTGGAGAAAAGGATTTAAATTTTCAACATATGCAACATGGTGGATTAGACAAGCAATTACAAGAGCAATTGCTGATAAGTCACGTACAGTAAGAATACCTGTGCATTTGCATGACACAATGGCAGCAGTACGTGCTGCACAAGCGCAACTAAAAGCTGAGTTAGGTAGAGATCCTAAACCACAAGAAATTGCTAAAGAAGCTGGAGTTGGAGTTGACAAAGTCGAGTTAGCTTTGAGTGTTGCCGATACGGTATCACTTGAGCAGCCTGTTGGAGAAGATGGCGCACAGTTAGGAGACTTTATTCAAGATGAGGATGCGAGCGATCCTTCATTAATAGTCCAAGACCTTGATGTTGCAGAAAGTTTACGAGATAGTATCAGTCGACTTCCTGAACGCGAGGGAAGGATATTAGCTCTTAGGTATGGTTTTTATGATGGTGTTCCAAGAACACTTGAAGAGATAGGTGAAGAATTCGATCTTACAAGAGAAAGAATTAGACAATTAGAGAAATTAGCACTTTGTAGACTTAGACACCCATCTTTCGGTATAAGAGAACAAGATTTAGTTTAATTTAGAGATAATTTCTTCAAATTCTTCTTCACTATCAAAATAATCAATAAATTTTTCATCCAGCTCCATATCACTAGGTAAACCTTTGATAATGCTTTCCCAAAAATCTTTTTTTAAAAAAATTGGTACAACATTTTTATTTTCATTAATGTTGTAAAGATAAACAGAGTTCCATGCAACAAAAAGCTCAGTCAATGTGCCTATTTTCCCTGGAAGCACAACAAAAGCTAATGAATTTTCGATTAAAAAATGTATTCTATTTGATAAGCTTTCAGTTTGAATTTCTTGGTTGATAAAAATATTTGGTTTTCTTTCGAATCCTTTATCATTTTTATCTGAAAACATCGAGGGAACTGTAACTCCAATTACTTTGACATCATATGCTGATGCACCTTTTGATACAGCTTCCATTGTTCCTTGGTATCCACCGGTTGCGACATTGTATCCGTATTGTCCAATTAGAGACCCTATCTTTTCAGCAAATAAATATTCAGTGTCTCCGGGATTGCATCTCGAAGAACCAAAGACAGTTATATAATTCATAACAAAAGATTACTGACTTCCTATCAATTGAGAGTGTAAAATAGAATAAAATGTTTGAACTTTTAAATAAGTGTATAGATTCTGCAGTAGGCTCGGGAGCATCATATGCTGATGCAAGGATACTCATTTCAAAGAGCAGAACAATTTCTTCTAAAGACGGAGACTTAGAAGAATTTAATGACTCCGAAAATATGGGAGTTGGTATCAGGGCACTTGTCGGCTCTTCCTGGGGTTTTTATGCAACATACGATTTATCGGATAGCTCTTTAATAAAAGCAGGACAAAAAGCATTTTTAATTGCTGAAGCATCTTCAAAGGTTCCTGGTAGAAATTTTCCTTTAGCTGATGTTCCTATTGTTCAGGATGAGTACATTACTCCACATGAACAGAATCCATTTGTAGTTTCATCATCCGATCAGGTTAATTTATTAGTTGACGCAACATATTTAATGAAGAAACAGGGAAGCTCAGTAGCCTCGGGAAGATTAAATTTTTGGGACACAGAAAAATGGTTTGCTTCTAGTCAAGGTCATGAAATTTATCAAAATATAATCGAGTCAGGGGGAGGTATATCATCATTAAGTATTGGTGATGGTGAAACTCAGATTAGATCATATCCGCAATCTTTTGGTGAATATAGAACTGGAGGGTGGGAAGTAATAGAGAGCTTTAAATTTTTAGATCATACAGAAAGGCTTGTAGAAGAATCAAGCAGATTACTTACAGCACCACAATGTCCAGAGGGTACAAGAGATCTTATTCTTGAAGGAAGTCAATTAGCTCTTCAGATACATGAATCAGTTGGTCATGCCATTGAATTAGATAGAATTCTCGGATGGGAGGCTGCTTATGCTGGAACATCACATCTTCAGCTAGATAAATTAAATGAACATAGATATGGCTCATCAATTATGAACATTGTCGCAGACGCAACCCTACCTGGAGCACTAGCCACTTTTAAGTATGATGATGAAGGAACGCCAGCACAAAGAGTCGATATTGTTAAAGAGGGAATTTGGACAGGAGTTTTAACTGGAAGAGACAGTGCAGCAATTGCTGGTGTAAGCCCAGGAGGAATGGTTCGAGCAGATGGTTATGGAAGACTGCCAATGGTAAGAATGACAAATGTAGGTCTTTTACCTGGAGATTCATCACTCGAAGAAATTATTTCGTCTACTGACGATGGAGTATATATGGAGACAAATCGATCTTGGTCAATAGATGATCTAAGATTAAATTTTCAATTTGGTTGTGAAGTAGGGTGGCTTGTTAAAAACGGAAAAATTACAGACATGGTTAAAAACCCAACTTATACCGGAATTACTCCAAACTTTTGGGGAAGTATGGACATGTTGGCTGGAGAAAAAGAATGGGTTTTTTGGGGAACCCCCAATTGTGGAAAAGGTCAACCTAGTCAAGTAGGACATACTGGACACCCAGCATCCCCTGCAAGATTTAAAGATGTAAGAATTGGTGTTAGAGGATGAATATCTGGGAAAATTTAATAGAAGATTTTGAAAAAGCTCTTCCATCTGATGTTCAGTGTGAACTGAAAATGATTAACTCTACCGAATCACTAACGAGATTTGCAAATTCTCACATACATCAAAATGTTGAGGAAGAAATTACAGATGTGTATCTTACAATTCATCTAAATGGAAAAACCAAAAACATGAACTTCAATATTACCTCTATGAAATCAGCCAAAGATATTATTGAAAAAGCATTAAGTGGAATAGAAAACAATCCTGAGGATATTACTTGGCCTGGTTTGGCTGATAAAAATAATTCTTTTAATGGTCTTAAAGAAATATCTCCAGAGGATCCTGATCTTAGAGCAAAAAAAGTAAAAGAATTTATTGATCAAGGTAAAGATTTTAATGCTGCTGGCTATTGCTCATCTAATGTATCAAATGTTTTTGTTTGGAATTCAAATGGTTTAAATTCAGCAGACACTGCGACAGGAGCATTTTTGGATGGAATATTTCGTTCGGAAACCTCTGCAGGATCATCACATATTGGTAATAAAAATTTGAACGAAATAGATGCTAGTAATGTTGGAAAAGAAGCTTATCAAATTGCTAGAGAATCACAAAACCCTGAGGACATTGACCCTGGTACATATGAGGTAATTCTTGGTCCTGATGCGGTGAGTACAATTCTTGTTTTTCTGTCAGTTTATGGATTTAATGCAAAAAGTAAGGTAGATGGCACTTCTCCTATAGAGATTGATTCAAATCAATTTGATACTAAATTGACGTTGATCGATGATCCTTTTGCTGAAGGGGCTTTAAATTTTAAAATTGATTCCTCGGGATCAAAAAAAACTAAAACAAATATAATTTTAGAGGGCGTTCCAAAGTCATTTTTTCATACAAGAAGAACCTCAAAAGAACTGAAAGATAAAAATACTTTTCATGAAATGTTTGGGTGGGGTGATAGTTTTGGTGGAATCGGAACAAATTTATATTTAAAACCAGGAGAAACCAAAAAAGATGAAATGATTTCAAATGTCAAAAAAGGTATATATATAAACGAGTTTTGGTACTGCAGAGTGCTTGATCCGATTACCCAGGTAGTTACAGGTTTGAACAGAAATGGTTCTTATCTAATTGAAGATGGGAAAATAACAAAACCTGTTGGAAGGCTAAGATTTACCCAAAGCTTTATGAAATCATTAAGCCAAGATAATGTAGTTTCTGTTGGCTCGGAAAATAGGTTTGCTGATTCAGAATTTGGTGAAGGAATTTTAAATGTTCCTATGTTGCATCTTAAAGAATTTAACTTCACCGGCGGTGTTTCTGGATAAAAACAAATATTTTGAAGGTAAAAAACCATTAATAATTCCACATAGAGGTGGAAGAAATATAGTTCCTGAGAACACACTACATGCTTTGGAAAACACAGTTCGTAGTAACTTTACACATTTTGAGACTGATTTAAGAATGTCAAGGGATGGTATTGTATTTTTACACCATGACCCAACACTTGATCGAACGACTCACACTAAAGGATATGTTTCAAATATTGAATGGGATGATCTGAAAAAAATCAATGCCGGCTCAAAATTTTATGAGAAAAATGGTTTGGATATGAAAACTTCATTTATCTCATTAAGAGATGCTCTCGGCACATTTGAAGATCTTTTTTTTAATCTTGACCTTAAACAAGGAGGAATGGCAGAAAAAGTTTACAAAATAATCAAGGAAACGAAGTCAGAAGAAAGAACATTGGTTTCATCTTTTAGTCCAATAAGACTGGATAAATTTTACCGTATCTCTAAGGGAGAAATCCTAACATCGGGATCATTTAGAGAGAATTTTATCGCAAGGTTTTTAAGCGTTAAAGAACGAAAATTTAAAGTTAATGCTTTGCAAGCACCTTTTATTTGGAAAGGGATAAAAGTTCATTCAAAAAAATTAAGAGAATTTTGCAACATTAATAATTTATACTTGCATATTTGGACAGTTAATACAGTTAGCGAGTTTGAATCATGTTTAAATTTTGGTTGTGATGGAATTATTACTGATGAGCCAATTAAATTGAGAGAATATATAGAAAATCTGAGTTAAGTTTAAGACGTGTGTTGTTTAATAAATTCTTCAGCCTTCGAGAAAATTCTTTTCTTTCTTTCTTTGTCCATTTTATCTAAAGATCTTGTCAGAAGTGATAATCTTGGATTCGATTCATAAAATGTTCGATTTTTCTCGGTAAACCTCCAATAAAGTCCATCTAAAATATCGCACCATTCATCTTTTTTATAATTACTCATCTTCAAAATATAATTTGATCCACATGTATATGGCTTTGTTGACATTAATCCTCCATCTGCATAAGTTGCCATACCAAAGACATTAGGAACCATAACCCAATCAGAGGAATCGATATACATCTCCATAAACCATTTATAAATGTCTTTAGGATCAATCTCACACAAATTCATAATGTTACTGATTACCATTAGACGAGGTATGTGATGAATATAGCCATCCTTTAATGTAGTTTTAATTGCATCATCCAGTGGGACTAAGCCAGTTTCTCCCTTATACCATGCATCGGTGAGTTTTCTTTTATGCTTCCAATAATTTTGGTTAAATTGGAAGTCACCCTTTTCTTGGTATATTCCCCGTATAAACTCTCTCCATCCAATTATTTGCCGTACAAAACCCTCTAGTGAATTTATTGGAACATCAAACTTTTCTGAAATCTTAATTGATCTGTTTACAACATCAAGAGGTGTAAGTAATCCAATATTAAGTAGAGAACTTATACAGCTATGAAAAAGAAAATTTTCACCTTCTAACATTGCATCTTCATATATTCCAAATTTAGTAAATCTTTTTTTTATGAATTCGTCTAATTGTTTTTTTGCATCCTTTCTCGTTACGGGAAACCAAATATCATTAAGCTCACCTGGATGATTTTCAAAATTGGAATTAATTAAATTAAAAATAGATTCTTTATATTTTGAATCTTTAAATTTTGGCATTGCAGGAATAGGTGTATCTTTTGGAATCTTTTTTCTATTTTCTTCATCAAATGACCACTTACCTCCTATTGGATTTTCACTTTCATCAATAAGAATTTTGAGTTCTTTTCTTGCCTTTTGATAGAAAGAGGCCATTCTGTAAACTTTTTTTCCTTTTGCCATAGAATTGAATGATTCACGGTTAAAAATAAACATTGGAGATTCAATTGTTTCGATTTCTATAGATTTTTCATTGAGTGATTTATAGAAATCCTTTTCAAATGGCTTATCCTCAATTTCAAAAATTTTAATTTTAGAAGTTTTTGTTTTTTTTAGAAAATCTTGCAAAAAACTTAAGTAACTTTGTTTCTTGTCACGAGAATCTAAGTCAAAGTAATGAACCGTAATCCCATTGTTTTCTAGCTCATCACGGTATTCTCTCATAGCGCTGAGAAATAGATAAATTTTTAGTTTATGATGCTTAACATAAGTACACAGGCCGTAATCTTCAGCCATAAAAACCTCTTTACACCCATTCTTTTTTAATATTTTTGGATCAAAAAGCTGGTTTCCAAGTATTACAAATAAATTATCCTTCATGATTTTAAAACATAGTTTACCATTATTAGTAATAACAAAATAAATTGAATATTAAGGGGACATATTGAATTTTGATGTATTAAAAAAAGGCTTTTTACCTGAGCAGATTTCTCAGCGCCTTCAAGATGAATTTCAAGATATTGAGGCTATAGCTAGGAACCTTCCAAAAATTCTTGTAAATAATCAGATCATTGAGGAAGTTTTAAATATTGAACCAGAAAAAGATATAGAAAATTTAACTAAGCCTGAGCTTGAGAGGGCTATGCTTTTGTATTCATATCTTGGACATGCATTAATTTGGGGATCTAATAATTCTGAAAAGGTTATACCAAAAAATTTGTCCAGAACGTGGCATAAGATTTCAAAAAAGCTGGAGAGACCTCCTATATTGTCTTATGCTTCTTATGCTTTAAATAACTGGAAATTAAGAGATGAAAGCAAACCATTTGAATTAGAAAATATTCAAATATTTCAAAATTTTCTAGGGGGGATGGATGAGGATTGGTTCATAATGATTCATGTCGCAATAGAGTATGAAGCAGCGAACGTTTTAAAAAATTTAAAAAGATATTTTATTGATAAAAATATTGAGACTAAATATTTAAATGAGGGATTGAAAAGTCTAGATAAAATCAATGAAATCATGAATATGATGCCAGATAAATGTGATCCATATGTTTATTACAACCGAGTAAGACCCTATATATTTGGTTGGAAAAATAATCCAGCAACTCCTAAAGGAGTAATTTATGAGGATATCTCAGAATATAGTGATAAACCTCAGCTATTTAGAGGAGAAACGGGGGCGCAGAGCTCAATTGTACCCGCACTAGACGCACTACTTGGTGTTACCCATTCTGATGATCCGCTAAAAGCATATCTTGATGAAATGAGAATATACATGCCTAAAGAACATAGAGATCTTTTATTTTCCTTGGACAATTGGCGAAACACAGCAAGATTTGAAATATTATCGGAAATTGATAAATCTGACAACGAAATTATTACAGAACTCATTCATCAATTAAATATATTCAGGGCAAAGCATTTAGAATATGCAAGAATCTATATTCATGAACAAGCTCTCTCAAATCAAAGTAATTCAAATACTGTTGGTACCGGTGGAACGCCATTTATGAAATATTTAGATAAACATCTTCAAGAAACTATCCCAACAAATGATTAAAAAAATTGGAATACCAAAAGAAGTTAAAAAAGACGAAGGCAGGGTAGCTTTAATTCCAGAACATATAACACAATTCACTGGTATTGCCGATATATTTGTAGAATCACAAGCGGGATTAGGCTCGGGATTCTCCGATGAAGATTATTTATCTGCAGGTGCAAAGATATTGGATTCAGCAGAAGAACTTTATAAGACTTCTGAGATAATTTGCAAGGTAAAAGAACCACAAGATCAAGAATTCGATCTACTACATTCATCACATGTATTATTTGGATATTTGCATCTTGCGTCCAATCTTTCAATGACTAAAAAATTACTGGAGAAGAAATTAACGGGAATAGCAACTGAGATGATCATGGACGGTGAGGAATATCCACTTCTGATACCTATGTCAAAAATAGCTGGAAACTTGGCAATTCAAAAAGGAATGCAGTTTTTGGAATATTCTTCAAATGGTAAAGGTTTATTGCTTTCATCAATATCAGGGGATAGAAAATCAAGGGTAACAGTCATTGGGTGTGGTGAGGTAGGAAGAGCTGCAATACATAAATCAATTAAAGTTGGAGCTTTAGTAACCGCAGTAGATTTAAATGAACAGATCTTAGATGAACTTAAAAATAAGTACGGAGACGACATCACGACAGTTATTGGAGAAACCCCTGAAGCAACTAATGCAATTCGAAATGCAGATTTGGTTGTAGGAGCTGTACTATTACCAGGCAGGAAACCTCCAATTGTAATTTCAGAGGAAGATATAAATAAAATGGAACAAGGAACTGTAGTTATCGATGTTGCAATTGATCAAGGTGGATGTGTCGAAAATGTAAAACCTAATACTCATAGTGATCCATTTGTCATTAGAGATGGAGTAATAGTTTCAGCAATTGCAAATTTACCCGGAGCAGTCCCTAAAACATCTTCAATAGAATTATCAACTGCCTTACAAAAATATGTTGATTATTTGCTTGTAGATGATTGGTTTGAAAAATATAAAAATGATGTAAATTTGTCTCCGTCTTTACAAATTCATAATGGGATGCTGTTATCTTCTGAAGTTGGCGATAGTTTGAGTCTCCCAGTAACTAAATTAGTTTAGGTTTCCAGCTCTTCCTCGATCTATGAAATTTTTCAATATCATCAACATAATTAAGTGAAATATCAATTTTATCTAAACCTTCCAAGATTCTCTTTTGAGAAAAATCATCTAATGAAAATGTAAACTCAATTTCTTCGCAAACAACAGTCTTTTTTTCAATAGAAATATTTATTACTGTATTTGGATCATTTTCAATTTTTTCAAAAAATGCCTCAACGTTTTCTTGGCTGGTTTCAATTGGTAAAAGACCGATGTTTATAGAATTTAATTTAAATATATCAGCAAATTTTGTACAAATAATTGCATCAAATCCCCAATCTTGAAGCCCCCACGGGGCATGTTCGCGTGAAGACCCAGTACCAAAATTATCTCCAGCAACCAAAACTCTAGAACTTTGATACTCTTTTTTATTAAGAGGAAAATTTGGATCTTTTTTCCAATCGAAGAATAAATACTCCCCATATCCTGATCTTTCAACACGCTTAAGAAATTGCTTTGGCATTATTTGATCTGTATCAACATTTGACATATTTAATGGGAGCATAGTTGAGGTTATTGAATTCAGTTTTTTCATATTATAAATTCCTTATATCTACAAATTTTCCATGTAATGCAGCAGCAGCAGCCATTTTAGGACTAACTAAATGCGTTCTACCACCAGCACCTTGTCTTCCTTCATAATTTCTATTAGATGTAGAAGCGCATCTTTCACCAGGATTCAATATATCAGGATTCATCCCAAGACACATTGAACACCCCGCTTCTCTCCAATCAAAACCTGCTTCAATAAATATTTTATCTAACCCCTCTTCTTCAGCTTGATTTTTAACCAGGGTAGATCCAGGCACTACCATTGCTCCAACTGATTTTGCAACTTTTTTCCCTTTAACGATTTGAGCAGCTTCCCTTAAATCTTCGATACGACCATTAGTACAACTACCTATGAACACTCTGTCTAAATTAATTTCATTGATTTTTTCCCCAGGTTGCAAGTCCATGTATTCCAATGCTCTTGTAGCAGCTTCTTTATCAGATTCGTCTTTAAATTCTTCAGGAAAAGGAATCGTATCATTTACAGAAATTACTTGTGACGGATTTGTACCCCATGATACAGAGGGCTCAATTTCTCGTGCATTAATTGTTACAACTTTATCAAACTTTGCATCTTTATCAGAATAGAGATTGCTCCATTCTGAAATTGCGTCATTCCAGTCAGCATCTTTTGGTGCGTAATTTTTATTTTTCAGATAGTTAAATGTTGTCTCATCTGGTGCAATCATTCCTGCTCGTGCGCCACCTTCGATTGACATGTTACAAATAGTCATTCTGTTTTCCATACTCATATTTTTAATAACATCTCCAACGTATTCAATAACATGTCCTGCACCACCACCGGTACCAATTTTTTTTATAATTCCTAAAATTATATCTTTTGGTCCTACTCCATCTGAAATATCACCTAGTATTTCAACTTTCATTGTTTTAGGTTTTTCCATTGCTAGAGTTTGAGTTGCAAGCACATGTTCTACTTCTGAAGTACCAATACCAAAGGCTAAAGCACCAAAAGCTCCATGTGTTGCAGTGTGGCTATCTCCACACACGATTGTCATCCCAGGTTGGGTAATACCTTGCTCAGGCCCAATTACATGAACTATACCTTGACGTGGATCATTTATTCCATATAAAGTTACACCGAAATCTTTACAATTACTTTCAAGTGCTTCAATCTGAATTTTAGATAAAGGATCTTTTATTCCAAGAAGTCTGTTTGAGGTAGGCACCCCGTGATCAATTGTTGCTAATGTGAGTTCAGGATATTTTACTTTTCTGTTTGACAATCTAAGACTATCGAAAGCTTGTGGGGAAGTTACCTCGTGTACTAGATGTAAATCTATAAACAACAAATTTGTACTCTCATCAATAGATACAATATGATGATTGTCCCAAATTTTTTGAAAAAGTGTTTTTCCCATATTAAATACAAATTATATTATTTTTTTTCATTAATTAATAGAGTTGTTTTTAAACATTATCATTTAATCTTTGTCTATATAAAATGGACCATCATGGAAACAATTATTGAAAAATTCTTAGAAATAGCGATTATTTTAGTTGCGGCAAAAATAGGTGCTGAATTAATGAGAAGAATAAACCAACCAGCAGTTATTGGCGAGCTAGTAGCCGGAATAATAATTGGATACTATGGTTTAGGACTTTTACCACATTTTGAAAAAGGCGATGTAGTTTCAACATTAGCTGAAATTGGTGTTGTTCTTCTTTTATTTGAAGTAGGACTAGAAACAAACCTTGAAGAGTTTGTTGAACTTGGATCTACTTCTATCCTTGTTGCATTAATTGGTGTCGTAGCTCCATTTGCTTTAGGGTTTGGGTCGATATATGCATTAGGGCTAGGTGGATCAAATCAGTTTGAAATTGCACTTTTTGTTGGAGCTGCCATGACTGCAACGTCAGTAGGAATCACTGCAAGGGTATTTGGAGATTTAGGCGCATTGAAATCCAAAGAAGCAAAAACAATAATTGGGGCAGCAGTAGTTGATGACATATTAGGACTTTTAATATTGACTGTTGTTGCTGGTTTACTTACTAGTTCAGGAGAATTTGCTCTGATCGATTTAGCAATTATAAGTGGAAAAGCTATAGGGTTCTTGGTAGTTGTTGTGATACTTGGAAGAAAACTATCACCTATTGTTTTCAATTTTTTTGTGAAAATTCCTTCTCCAGGGACCTTCATAACTGGAAGCTTTATATTTGCAATGCTACTTGGTGCTGCGGCACATTTTGTAGGCTTACATCCAATTGTAGGTGCGTTTGCTGGTGGGGTAATTGCAGCTGAATCAAAGATGACAAAACGAATAAGAAAAGAAATGAAGCCATTAAATTTTTTATTGGTACCAATATTTTTTGTATATATTGGTTCGGAAGTAAACATCCAGACGTTAGCTTCATTGGACGTATTTTTGTATGGAATGTTAGTAAGCTTGCTTGCATTCGTTGGTAAATATGTTTCTGCATTGGGTGCGATGGGTAAAGGCTTTAATACATCTTTAATTGGAATTGGCATGTCTCCAAGAGGTGAGGTAGGACTTATTTTTGTTGCTGTAGCAACTACAACATTGTCATCAATTATTACTGAAGACATCATCTCAATAATTATTTGGATGGTTATTGTGACAACCGTAATAGCGCCTATTTTATTGAATAGAATTTTGCAAAAAGTTCCACTTTCTGAAAGAGACGATGATGAAAGATTTGAAACTCCGGTAGTAGAATAACCAGCAAAAAAAATTAATATAATTAATATGTATTTATCCACTTATTAGGAGAATTAATGTTTTTAAATTATCAAGGATCAATTATCGCAGCAATTTTAGGCCTAATTTTAGCTGCATATTTTGCCAATAGAATTTTATCAATTGAAGTAACTGATGAGAAAGTAAGTGGATTATCAGATGCAATTCGAAAAGGATCAATGGCTTTTCTAAAAAGACAATATTCTTGGGTAAGCATATTTGTTGTAGTTTTAGCAATTTTAATTTCTACTCTTACTGAATGGGGTTATCCATGGGGTTCAATTGCATTTGTTGGTGGTGCATTATTCTCTTCATTAGCTGGCTTTATCGGAATGAGAATTGCTACCGCAGCGAATGGTAGAACGACGGAAGCTGCCAGGGATGGAGGTACCCTTAAGGCTTTGCCTGTTGCATTTAGAGGTGGAGCAGTTATGGGATTTTCTGTTGCAGGATTGGGCCTTTTAGGTGTAGCTGTTGGATATTGGATATTTGTTGACATTTTAAAACTTGATAATGCTTACGACATTTTAGCTGCGATAGGTTTAGGTGGGTCATCTATAGCTTTGTTTGCCCGTGTTGGAGGCGGTATATATACAAAAGCTGCCGATGTAGGGGCTGATTTGGTAGGAAAAGTTGAGGCTGGAATACCCGAAGATGATCCAAGAAATCCTGCTACGATTGCAGATAACGTTGGAGACAACGTTGGTGATGTAGCTGGAATGGGAGCAGATTTATTTGAAAGCTATGTTGGCTCACTCGTAGCTCCATTAGCATACGCAGCAATTGTATTTATAAACACAGATGTTCTGCCTTCCCTTCTCTTCTTTCCATTAGCAGTTGGGACAATTGGTATGTTAGCTTCCATAGTTTCTTCTTTTTTAGTTGTTCCCAAAGAAGGTAAATTAGCACAAGCATTGCATAGAGGAACTTACTCTGCAGCAGGCCTGACAGCGATTGGTGTTTTCTTTTTATCAAATACAATGTTTCAAGATTATTCTGACAATCCAATTGGACTTTTTATTTCAGTAATAATCGGGTTATTGGTAGGAATTATTGTAGGTCAAATTTCTGAATGGTTTACTTCCGATCATTATTCAATAGTCAAAGGGATTGCTGACCAAGCAAAAACAGGACCAGCTACAGTGGTTTTATCTGGTATATCTGAAGGTATGCGCTCCGCAGCCTTCTCGGTAGTTGTAGTTGTACTTGGTGTTTTTGGTGCATTTACAGCAGGTGATTGGGCTCTTGGTGCTGGAGGAGGAATCTACGGGGTTGCTGTTGCAGCTATAGGTGTTTTAGCGACACTAGGTATTACGGTTGCAGTAGATGCTTATGGACCAATTGCAGATAACGCGGGAGGCATCGCTGAAATGGCACATTTAGATCCTGAAGTAAGAAAGGCAACTGACGAACTTGATTCACTTGGAAACACAACAGCAGCAATCGCTAAGGGATTTGCAATTGGCTCTGCTGCTGTAACGGCTCTTGCTCTTTTTTCTGCATTTGTTCAAAGTGCTGGATTGGCAGAAAGTGGATTAAACATAACAAAAGTTGAGGTTACTCTTGGATTATTTTTGGGAGGCATGTTTCCATTTTTATTTGCTGCAATGACAATTAATGCTGTTGGAAGAGCTGCATTTAAAATGATTGAAGAAGTCAGAAGACAATTCAGAGAAATTCCTGGTTTACGAGAAGGAAAAGAGGGAGTAACTCCCGAATATGAAGAGTGTGTTGATATAGCTACAACCGCAGCGCTTAGAGAAATGTTGTTACCAGGTGGTTTAGCTATTTTGCTACCATTAGTAATTGGATTTTGGAACAAAGAAGCATTAGGAGGCTTTTTAGCAGGAGCCCTAGTAACAGGATTTCTTCTTGCGATATTTATGGCTAATTCTGGAGGAGCTTGGGATAATGCTAAAAAATATATTGAAGCTGGCGGGGGTGCCGGAAAAGGCTCCGAAGAACATAAAGCTGCTGTTATCGGGGATACAATTGGCGATCCATTTAAAGATACATCTGGTCCTGCAATGAATATTGTAATTAAAGTGATGACAATTGTAAGTCTCATATTTGCATCGGCTTTTTGATAAACTATTTAAAAAATTTTTTGATCAATGAATATATTATTAATTACCAATGACTGGATGCCAAAAAAAGGTGGGATCTCAACATATCTTGAAAATATTGTTAAAAATTTAGACCATAAATTTATTGTTTATGGACCAAATTGGGTTGAAGGTGAAAACACATTTAATGCAGATGTTAATTTTTTGTTTAACTCACGAAAAGTTTTTAAAGACATACAAAGCATTGTAGAAAAAAATCACATTGATATAATTTTGCATGGATCAAGCAATCCAAACTTTTTATTCATAAATAAATTAAACACACTTAATATTCCTGATTCGCCGAAGAATATAAAAATACCTCAATACATGATATGCCATGGTGCAGAATTTAATGTTTTAAATTATATTCCAATTATTAGAAATGCTTTAAAAAGAAATCTCGATAGTTTAAACAAAATATTTACTGTGAGTGAATTTTCAAGAAAAAAACTAAATAATATTACAAGCACTGATGTAGTTAACATTGGTGCAGGCATTGAACTCCCAAATTACGACAATAATTATGATAGAAATGAATTTTTAACAATTGGAGTTGTAAGTAGGTTAGTTTCAAGAAAAAAAATTAGTTGGTTAATCGATGTTACCCACGATTTAAGAGAAGAAGGTTTTCAGATCGAATTAAAGATACTAGGCTATGGAAAACAGGAAAGTTATCTAAAAAAACTTTCTTCCGTTTCTGCAGCTAATGTATCTTTCATTAAAGAAGAAAATGATAAAGATCTTGACCAATTTTATAAATCCATTGATTTATTTGCTATGCCTTCAAAGTCTAAATATTTCGGTATTGAATATGAAGGATTAGGTTTAGTATATTTGGAAGCTGCAAGCTACGGAATACCAGTAATTGTTGGATCTTCAGGGGGAGCAATAGAAACAATTATCCCTGGTAAAACCGGTTTTGTTGCGGGCGATAAAAATATCCTCAAAGAATCAATTGTATACTTTATTCAGAATCCTGAAAAAATTCAAGAATTTGGATTGGATGGTAAACATTTTGTAAAAGAGTTTTACAGTAGAGAAAAGTTAATACAAAATATTGAATCAAACATTAGTGCTTCTTATTAGATTATTTTGAAGTACTAAATAATTCTAAAATTTCATCACTTTGTATTGTTAAAGCTTTCTGAGGTGTTTCAAGAGGTTTATTCTTCTTTTCTATAGTTATTTTGCTAACTAAATTATTTTTTGTTGCATCCTCAACTTTCATACGAAACCTACCTCGATAGAATACAATTTCTAAAAGTTTAGCCAAATCTACTAATTCATTTTTTGAAAGTTTTTTTATAATTTTTTCATCAATTAAAAATGATTCTCTAATTTTTTGAATTAGTAATTCTTTAGTAAGACTTTTAGGAATTTTAGTTGGATTATTATTGATCATATTTAAAATCTTTTGATACTTCTCTGAATTGATCAATTCAATAATGTCATTTTTTTTCATCTGAGCCAATTCTTCAAAATTAAAAACCTCTCTGGCTTTTTGTTTTATTGCAAATCCACCATAGGGACCAACTGCTGTCATATAGCTCCAACCCTCGTATTCAAATACAAAACGAGGATTTTTTGTTGATAGATTAAATCGCTTTATTGCGTCCTCAGAATTAAGGGTATCTGGATCTTCATCTTCAAAAATAGGACCAATCATATTTCTATAGGGACATTTTGGCTGCCTTACACCCTTTTCTTTTAATCCATGCTGGAAGTAGTACCCTCCGCTTGGACCAAGTTTAATAAAAATTGGAGTTTCACATTCTTTACACTCACAGACTTTTCTTTCTTTTAACAGATTTGCTTCTTGTAATTTCTCATTTTCATATATATATGTCTCACTTAATTCTTCAATAGTAATATCTGGTGGTAGTCCTATGTAAAAATTATCATCCCTTTGAAGGTATGGATAAGCAATCTTATCTTGGACACGACCAGTTTTTACTACATATCTTGTATTAAATGGAAGAGGATAAGATGTCAGGTTTATCGGGTCAGGATCTCCATATTTAGCGACATGATTCTTTATTTTTTTATAAGCTTCATTTAGAAATTTAACTTTTGCATCTTCAGGGGAATTGCTTTCTAATATTTCATCCAATTTATCTTCCATTTCTTTCGAAAATTTGTAATTAATATATGAGTCAAAATATGGTTTCATAAAATTATTAATCATAGCTAAAGCAATTATTCTTGGCTTTAAACTTGATTCTGAATTAATAAATACAGATGTAATACTTTCAATTATTGATACATAGGTTGAAGGCCTACCAATACCAAGTTCTTCAAGTTTATTTATGAGAGAAGTAGAAGAGTATCTATTTGGAGGATTTGTATATTTTTTTTCGTAATCAGATTGAATTATTTCTACTTTATCCCCTTTTTTTAAGTTAGGAAGTTCTTGTGACTGTTCTGTCAGATTTCTTGCTAAATCCCTATATCCACCAAACGTCCAAGTAGTACCAGAAATACCAAGAACAATAGAACCAAATATATTATCTGTAACTTCAAGATCAATTGTTTTAGTAATTCCCTTTGCTTCTGCCATTTGAGAGGCGATTGTGACATTAAAAATTAATTCATAAAGTTTATATTCATCACTATCTTCTTTATATTTTTTCAAGAGCTCTCCAGGAGTTATAAATTTTTCTCCGGATGGTCTTATAGCTTCATGGGCTGCTTGAGCATTTTTACTATCACCATAAAAATTTGGCTTAGGTGGAAGATGATCGCTACTGAAGTTGGATGAAATAAAGTCCCTAGATGCTTTAATCGCAATGTCGGATAATCTGATAGAATCTGTTCTCATATACGTAATCAAGCCTTCTTGGTATAACCTTTGAGCAACACTCATAGTTTTTCGAGGCTGAAATCCAAGGTTATTTTTAGCTGAGGTTTGAAGCCCCGTTGTTTTAAATGGCTTAGGGGGTTTTCCACTTCTTTGCGATTCTTTGATGTTTGATATTTTTGCAATGGAATTCCTTAATATGTTTACAATATCTCTTGACTCATCCTCAGTAAGATATCTTTTTCCTTTACTCGTATGTTTTCCATTTTTGTCAAAGTCTTTTGATGAGGCAATTTTGGTTTGATTAATAGTTTTTAGATTTGCAATAAAATCAAAACCCTGGCTTTTACACTTTGTATTAATTTCAAAATATTTTGATTTTATAAAACTTAATCTCTCTTCTTCACGTTCAACAATAAGTCTTATAGCTGGCCCCTGTACTCTACCAGTTGATATAAATGCTCCTCCCAGATCTCTTAGTTTTGGTGATATTTCATAACCAATCATTCTGTCGAGAGTTCTTCTTGCCTCATAGGATTTAAACTTGCCAACATCAATAGTTTCTGGGTTTTTAATTGCATTTAAAACTGCAGTATCTGTGATTTCATTGAACTTAATTCTCTTTGGCTCTTTTTTAAGTTCCAGTGCTTCTTTCAAATGATATGCTATTGCTTCTCCTTCTCGATCATCATCAGTCGCAAGATATACATCCGATGCATTGTCGGCTAGACTTTTAAGTTCATTTACGATTTTCTTTCTATCGTCTGGGATTACATATATGTTTTCATAGTTTTCTGGTTTTACTGCACCCCAAAGAATGTCTTCTTTTTTATAAGTTGAGGGTATTGATTTTGTATTTCTTGGTAGATCTCTAATATGTCCAACACTTGACTTAACGATGTATTTATCACCAAGAATTTTTGAAATGGTTTTAACTTTAGTTGGCGACTCAACTATCACTAATGGTTTCGACATGTCTTTATTGATAACATCATTTTTTTTAAATGTACAGGATTTTAAAAAAAAAGTATTTTAAATTCGATTTATAGTGATTATATAAGAAATGAATAATATGAAAATTTTTTCAAAATCACAGTTTTCTCTATTGTTTTGGTCTGGTTCAATTTCAAGTTTCGGAGATTGGGCAACTCTTTTTGCGTCTGTGGCACTCGCAAGTTATATAGGGACAGAAACTGGAAATTCAGAATTAACTGCAGTTGTTCCATTAATTGCAAGAATAGTACCTGCACTCCTTTCATCATTTGCAGGCTTAATAGCTGATAGGTTCGAAAAAAAGTTTGTCATGATTATTTGTGATTTAATGAGGATGCTTTTAGTAATGTTTTTATTTTTCGCAGATAATTTATATTCAATTTTTATTATTAATTTTTTATCAGAAATATTTTCATTAATTAGGCAGCCATCTAGAGAATCAGTAGTTCCAGAAATTATAGAGTCTGAAAATCTTGTAAAAGCAAACTCACTTTTCGCAATTGGAACATATGCAACTTTGCCCTTAGCATCCTTACTATTAGGATTTCTCAGCGATATAGATGCTTTTACTATTGTTAACGATTTTGGTAATGGATGGAATGGTTCAATTATATTCTTACTTGATACAGTAACTTTTTTACTATCTGCATACCTTCTCTTTTTTTTGAAAAACAAGAATACGAACTCTGCAAATAGAAATCCATCTTTTTCATTAAAAAATTTTCAAGAGGGAATAAATTATTTTTTTAAAACTAAAAATATCAGAAACATAGCTTTTTCTATTTCATTTTGTTTAGTTGGTGCAGGATCTCTTTTTATATTGGGACATACCTTTTTGACAATCGATTTAGGATTCAGTGAAAGTTCTTTTGGTTTTATGATTGCATCATTTGGTACGGGGATTATTTTTAGCATGCTCACCTTAAGTTATTTCGTAACAAGCTTCAACAGAATTAATTTTTTAATAGGCTCGTGTATGATAGTCACAGGGATCTCCTTATTCACTGCATTTAGATCAGTTGATTTTGTTGTTATATTATTAACAATTTTTATATCTGGAATTGGCACAGGCGGAGTTTATCTTTTAACTATAAGTTATTTACAAGCATCTACAAGTCCAGATCTACGTGGAAGAGTTTTTGGAAATTTTTATACGATTGGAAGACTTGCACTTCTAATCTCCTTTTTAGTGTCTAGTACGGCTGCCAACTATCTTGATGGAATTTTTAATCAGGATGGAGTTTATTTAGTATTAATTGGAAGTTCATTTTTAATATTTATTTCCGGAATTTTGAATTTTACAATAGGATATAAACGTATTTTTAAAGAATTCGGTATTGAGAGGTCAAACTTTAATAAGATTAAGTTGGACTCAGACGAAAAGGAAAATTAGCTTGAATACAAATTATGTTGCTTTCGAAGGGGTTGATGGTTCCGGAAAAACGAGTTACATTGAGGAATTAAGTAATCATCTAGAAAAAAATTCAATAAATTTTAAAGTGGTAAGAGAGCCGGGTGGTTCAAAACTTGGCGAGGGCATAAGAAATCTCTTGTTAAGTCATGAGTATGAAGTTGAACCTTTAACTGAAGCTTTACTTTTCTCAGCGAATAGATCAAATCTTGTCGAAGAAATTATTAAGCCTTCTATTGAAAATGGTATTAAAATTTTATCTGATAGAAGCGCATATTCCTCCGTGGCTTATCAGGGAGTAGGAAGAAATTTAGGATTTGATAAGATTTATGAAATAAATGATATAGCTATCGGAGGTTTTTGGCCAGAGAAAGTAGTTTTGTTAGATATTGATCCAGAAATTTCTTTAAAAAGACAAAAAATAAACGATAGAATTGGAAGTTCTGACCTAGATTTTTTTAAAAGGGTTAGAGAAGGATATCTAGAACTTGCTGATAAATTTAAAGAAAAATTTCTAATTGTTGATGCAAATAATGAACTAAGTTCAAATTCAAAAATAATTTATAAATGGCTAGAGCTTGATTGAGTTAAATAAAAAATTAGAAAATGAAATAAAGAATCCTTTCCATGCTTATTTATTGATATCGAGTTCTTCTAAATATTTAATTGAACAATCAAAATTATTTTCTTCAATGTTACTTTTTGGAAAAAATGAATATATTAATCATCCGGACATAAGAGTGGTCACATCCGAGAATATGAATACGCTAGGTGTGAACGATATTAGACAGGTAATAAATGACGAGAGTATTTTTCCAGTAGAAGGTAAGTATAAAATTTTTATTTTTCCTCCAGGTCGTTCTCTAACTGAAGAGGCATCAAACGCATTATTGAAAACTTTAGAAGAACCATCAGATTCAAATATTTTTATAATTACGTCAAATGGTAGGCACTGGTCTCATGCAAAAGATGATTCCATAAAAAATATTTTACCGACACTAAAAAGCAGATGTAGAACGATATATGTAGATGATGAAATCGTATATGAATATAATTTTGAAATTAACGAAATATTTAAGTATTTAGAAATCGATGATCGAACAACATTGAACGGATTAAAAAAAGAATTTGAGGATATTTCTGAAATTTTACAAGATTTAAAAATTGTTGGACAGGATCCAAGTGAAAAACTATTTCAATTTATAAAACTAGAACAAATGATTAATAATTTAGATATACATAATGCAAATAGCTTAAAAATTTTTCAAAGCTCGATCGAATATTTAGTTAACAATATTTTATCTTCCACAGGCCTTTCTAAAATTGAATTTCGATATTCAGAATTATTAACAAATGCAATAGAAGATCTCTCTCTAGGAATAAGACCACGAATAGCAATTAATAACTTAATTGCTGAGTTGAATAAATTATGAATCGATTAGTTTTATTAGGTACAGGATGTCCAGCTCCAAGTCATAAAAGATTTGGTCCATCGACACTCTTAGAAATAAATGGGGAAAGGTATCTTTTTGATACAGGCTCAGGAGTAACTCAAAGGTTAGATGAACTAGGACTAAAAAGTTCAGATATAGATCTCGTTTTTATAACTCATATGCACTCAGATCATATAGTCGATTTATATCAACTTTATATTTCTGGATGGCATCAGGGCAGAAATAAACCATTTAAAATAATCGGTCCAGTCGGGATAAAGCATTTTTTTAATAAACAACTTGAATCTTATTTCGACGAATTGAAACTTAGAAAAGAATATGAGATGAGGCCAAATGAAGTGGGATTGGATTATGAAATTATTGAAATTGATGATGATTTTAAATTTGATAATAAAAATTTATCAATCAAGCCATTCTATGTTGACCATGCACCGGTGAATCCTGCATATGGCTTCAAAATAAATTTCAAAATAAACAAAACTGAAAAATCAATTGTTATATCTGGGGACACAAAGAAGTCAAAGAATTTAATTAAAGAGGCCTTAAATTCTGATATTTTAGTACACGAATTATTTATCGATTTAGAAATGGACGAAAAACGTATGACTCTGGAAACGGTAAAAAATGTTTCAAAGTATCACACAGCTCCAAAAGACGTAGGAGATATTGCAAGCCAATCAAATACGAAAAATTTAGTTCTAACACACTTTGTACCTCCAGATTTTGATGAAGAAAAAGTTTTAAGTGAAATTAAACAATATTATGAAGGAAATATTTACATAGGCTATGATCTCTTCACTATTGAAATTTAAGGTTATGATAATATCTTTGATGAATTTTTTATCAAAGAAAATAATAAGTAAACGGCACAAGAAATTCCAAATATAACTAAACCATTAAAACCAATAAAAGTATACGTTAGACCTAACGAAGACTGTGCAATGAGGCTTCCAACAAATACAAATGAATCACTTTGAATATTTAAATTTGTATTTTTTGCAATAGAATATTTTGAAATTTCCGAACTTATTGAAACAAAATTAAAATTCCATCCAAGGCCTAGTAAAAATAAACTTACATGTAATAAAAAAATATCTTTACTATTTAGTGCAAATATACAACTAGCTAATAAAATAAATCCTCCGGCAACAGAGATTTTTTTAGAGCCTATTCTGTCTACAATTCCTCCTAATATAGGTGAAAAAACAAACATTCCTAAAGTGTGATAACTTATTATTGTTCCAACAACTTGTATTGATTCTCCTATATCTTGAATATGCAAAGGAGTTGAGGCCATGATAATTACCATAACAAAATGGTTAATAACTAATAATGTAGTCAATTGTTTTGCAGTTTTATCAAGTTTACTTTTTGAGTTTGTTTTATTTGAAGCTGCAGGTAGTTTTAAAGCACTTCCTTGTTTAGTCAATCCTAAAACTGATAGACCAGCTAGTACAAAACCTATGGTTGCAATAAAATAGGCAACAATTAACTCAGAGCCAAATATTTTTTCAAAATTTGAAGAATATTGACCAACAAGCCTTGGACCAAATACAGAACCAAAAACTGAAAACCACACAGCAAGAGATAATGCTGTTGCTCTAAACTTTTCTTTTACTAAAAAAGAAGAAGCGTATCTTGTTTGTAAAGTTGCTGATTGGCCAATACCTAATATAAAAGCACCTAAGATTAGCAAATTAAATGAATTAGCTAAAAGACTCAAAAAACAGATAATTCCCCCTAAGCCCCCGGTAAAGAATGTATAAGCCAATGCACTCATTCTTGAATATTTATTTTGAAGATATTCAAAAATTTGGGTTCCTATAAATGCCCCCCCAACTCCTAATGCATTTGGGATGCCTACCAAATAAGGGTTTGTAGTTACCTCTCTCACAGCCAAAGTTGTTACGGTAATCGCTGCGATAAAACCGATTGATGAAAATCCAACTGAGAGCAATAAATTATATATTTTCTTTAACTCAGAAGACATAGCAAAAGGATAATAACTTGTTAGATTAAAGTTAAGTAGCAGGTAATTTGAAAAATAATTATCATAGAATTACTTAAAACAAAATATAAAAATAAAAAATTAAAATGTATAAAACAGCAGAAACTGTATCGCCAGGGCATCCAGATAAAATCGCAGATCTAATTTCAGATTATGTCCTAACCGAGGCATTAAATAACAATAGAAAATCAAAAGTTGCTGTTGAAACTGTCTTAACTGGCACTAAAGATGGAGGCCTAGTAATGGTCGGAGGAGAAATAAGTGAAATTGCAGATATATCTACAAAAGACATAAAAAGAATTGTTCATGAAGCATTGAACAAAACTATAAAAACTAGTTTTGAAGATTTTGATCTTGATAAATTATCAATTCATAACGAACTTACACCACAATCAGAAGAAATAAGAGTTGCGGTAGAAGAGGACGAAGACCAAGGAGCAGGAGATCAAGGGATTATGGTTGGTTATGCTTCGAGTGAGACAGAATCATTTATGCCCCCAACCTTTGACATAAGTAGAAATATCCAGATGAAATTGTGGGAACTACAAAACAATAATGAACTTCTAGACCTTGATTCGAAAGTACAAGTTACAACCGGTGGAGAAGAAACAAAAGTTGTCATATCGACTCAACATAAAAAAAATATAGATCTAGTTGAACTTAGAAATAATCTTCAAGAAATGATATCAAACTATGTTGATGGAGAATATAAATTTGATTTAAACCCATCTGGCTCATTTGTAAAAGGAGGCCCTGCAGGAGACACAGGTCTTACGGGACGAAAAATAGTAGTTGATGCATATGGACCAACCATCCCTGTTGGAGGGGGTGCATTCTCAGGAAAAGATCCCTCTAAAGTCGACCGCTCTGGAGCATATGCGGCAAGACATTTAGCAAAAAATGTGGTAGCTCATGGTTTAGCAGATAGATGCTTGATAAGAGTTGCTTATGCGATAGGTAAAGCTGAACCGTATGAATTAACAGTAGATACATTCGGTACACAAAAAACTGAAGACTCTTTACTAAACGATTTCGTATCAAAATTTGGTATGAAACCAGGGATTATTATAGAACGTTTAGATTTGTTGAACGTTAATTACAAAGAAGATACATTGTTTTCCCATTTTGGCCATAAAAACAGAAACTGGGAAAAGATCGAGGATATTTAAACTTATAGTATTTGATTATGTGCCGAAGTAGCTCAGTGGTAGAGCAGCTCACTCGTAATGAGCAGGCCGAGGGTTCAATTCCCTCCTTCGGCTCAAAATAAATGGTTTATAAATTTATTTTCTTTTCATGATTGTGTAATCTTTAAATGTGAAAAAGTTTACAGTAACCTTTATTTCGATTTTATTAATTAATGTTACCGCACTTTCAACATCTTCTAATCTGCCAAATTTAGGGGATGAGCACGAACAGACTCCTGTTCCAGCAATTGTAATTCAAGAAGAAGTTGAAGTTCCAGAAGACCCACAATGGACCTACAAGTTTTTGATTCCTACAAGTGTAGCTATTGCAACATTGGTTATTCTTGGAAATATTGTTCAATACTTTAGACAAGTTACAAAAAAGAGATATAAAGTTATAAAAAAGTAAAGTAAGCTTTTATGAGTTCATCAATTGAAAAAATTATTCAAAACAATATTGATTTATCAAAAAAGTTTGTAGTAGCTTTAAGCGGAGGTGTTGACAGTTCAGTTTTAGCACATGTGCTTTCAAAAACTACAAAAGATATTAGGCTCATGTTTGTTCAACATAATCAAGCACACTCCAAAGAACTAGAAGAAACTTCAAAAAAAATTGCTAAATCTTTACATTTAGATTTAAAAATTATCAAAACTTCTTTAAAACCTGATTCATCTGAAACTGAAATGAGAGAAGAAAGGTACATAAGTCTTCTTTCAAATTTAGAAAATGATGAAATTTTACTTACCGGACACAATTTATCTGACAAAGCTGAGACACTATTGATAAATTTATTCAGAGGTACAAGATTGGAGGGATTGAAATCAATTGCTCCAAACAGTTTGTTGTCTACTAAACCCATGATAAATATCTCTAAAAAGGAAATTTATGATTATGCAAATTTAAATAATATTTTATATTTAGATGATCCAACGAACAATGACAATAAAATTGTAAGAAATTGGATAAGAAATAATTTAATACCAGAAATTAATGATAGATTTCCTGGCACATTTGAATTAAAAGCAGATCGTTTATCTAATGAAGTTGAATTTAGATCAAACTATGACAAACAAAATATAAAGTACTTAAAAAAATCAGAGGGATATTTAGAAGTACCAATTCTACTTTTAAGTTCAGATAGATGGGATAGGCAATTTTACTTTAATGAGATTGGAAAATTTGTTGGACTAAACACTTTTCAAAAAAAAGATTTAGAAAAAATTGAAAAAGTCCTAAATGAGAATGTAAAAGTAAAATTTTTTAAAGATTGGACTTGTTTTAAATCAGGTGGATCTATTTTATTTATTAATAGAGACAAGTGGATAATTGATGATACATCAAATTTTAAAAGTTATGGATTTTTTAACTTTAAGAAAATTAAATCTGTTGATATTTTTAATAAATGGATGATAGCTCTGCCTGAAAAAGGCCATGTGTCATTAAAAATTTTTCAAAATGGTGAAAAGATTATTTCTGGAAGAAATTCAATTAAAGTAACTGAAATATTTAGGAATTATGGAATTGATAGTGAATTAAGAAATATTTGGCCAATTGTTTATTTAGATGAAGATCCGTATTGGGTTGTGGGATTAAGAAAATCAGATTTAGCAATCGAAAATGAAAAAAAATATAATTCAAATATAATTGTTGCTTCAACAGAAAAGAGTTCAATTGAAAATTAGTAAAGAATTAATATCTGAATCAGAAATACAAAAAAAGATTAATGAAATAGGTAACCTAATCAATCAAGACTACGCCGAAAAAGATCTGTTAATAATAGGAATTCTCAAAGGTGCTTTCATAACTATAAGTGATTTGGCAAAAAGGTTAAAGATCGATGTCTCCTTTGATTTTATGAGTGTTTCGTCTTACGAAGGTACTGAGAGCTCAGGACAAGTAAAAATAGAAAAAGATCTTGATATAGACATAACAGGAAAAAATATTTTAATTGTGGAAGATATTTTTGATACAGGGCTTACTCTTTCATATTTAAAAAATATTTTAGAATCAAGGAATCCAAAAAGTTTGGAGTTCATGTGCATGTTTATTAAAAACACTGAAAAAGAAATTCCATTAGACATCAAATATAAAGGTTTTAGTATCGGGCCAGAATTTGTAGTTGGATACGGGCTTGATCACGAAGGAAAATATAGAGAGCTACCTTATCTTGCTGTTTTATCATAACTTTCACTATTTATTTAATCTGACTTCTATTAAATTTAAAATGTGGAAAATAATAAAGAGGAACTAAATAAAAAAAGAAACAAATCTGTATTCATATATATCTCATTAGGGCTTTTGATTTTTTTTGGCGCCCAAAGATACAACCAATCAATAAATGCACCAGAAACCTCGACTTTCTCAGAATTCCAATCACAAATTGATCAAGGCTTAGTTGTGGAGGCAACCATTAAAGAACAGTCAAACACTATCCAATATAAATTAAGAAATGATGATCTAGAATATCAAACGGATTACCCAGAAGGTTTTGAGGGAGAAATTTTTAAACTATTGATAGAACAAAATATCATTCTCAATACCGATACAGAGCCAGCAGGAATGCAGGATTATTTTATCGCTTTTTTACCTTGGATATTTCTTGCAGGATTTATGTTCTTTATGCTCTCTCAAGTTCGTTCAAATGGAAACCAGATTATGCAATTTGGTAAATCAAAAGCAAAAGAGTTAGATGAAGAATCGCCTAAAGTAACATTTAAAGATGTTGCAGGAGCAGAGGAAGCAAAAGAAGAGCTTGAGGAAATTAAAGAATTTTTAAAATCCCCAGAAAAATTCAATAAGTTAGGAGCAAAAATTCCAAAAGGGGTACTTTTAGTTGGACCCCCAGGTACCGGAAAAACTCTATTAGCTAAAGCCGTTGCAGGAGAATCAAATGTTCCATTTTTTAGTATTTCAGGCTCTGATTTTGTTGAGATGTTTGTTGGTGTTGGTGCAAGTAGAGTAAGAGATTTATTCAAAAAAGCAAAAGAGTCATCTCCCGCAATTATATTCATTGATGAAATTGATGCAGTTGGAAGAATGAGAGGAGCTGGTTTAGGTGGAGGTCATGATGAAAGGGAACAAACCTTGAATCAACTACTTGTAGAAATGGATGGTTTTGAAGCGAATCAAGGAGTTATTTTAATGGCAGCAACAAATAGGCCAGACGTATTAGATCCAGCATTATTAAGGCCTGGGCGATTTGATAGGCAAGTAATTGTGGATAGACCAGATTTAAAAGGAAGAACACAGATTCTAAAAGTTCATTCTATTGACAAGCCTATAGCAAAAAATGTAAATCTTGAGACTATCGCAAAGCAAACTCCTGGTTTTACAGGTGCAGATTTAGCAAATTTACTCAATGAAGCTGCCCTGCTTGCAGCAAGAAAAAGCAAAAAAACAATTTCGATTTCAGATATTGAAAATTCAATTGATAGAGTTTTAGCAGGCCCTGAAAAGAAAAGTCAAATTATGACTGAGGAGGAGAAACTTATCATCGCTTATCATGAAACTGGTCATGCACTTGTGGGCTGGGCACTACCAAATGCTGATCCAATTCATAAAGTAACAATTATTCCGAGGGGAAGGGCTTTAGGATATACACAAGCACTTCCAGAAAGTGAAAAATATCTAACTTCAAAAGCGGAATTAAAAGATCGCCTAGCAATGTTAATGGGAGGAAGGGTGGCAGAGGAACTTATCTTTGCTGATCCAACAACGGGAGCATCAAATGATATTGAAAAAGCAACCGAGATCGCAAGAAGAATGGTAATGGAATTTGGTATGAGTGAAAAGCTCGGACCAATGCTTTATGGTAAAGGAACAAATGAAGTATTTCTTGGTCGAGACTATGGAAGACAACAAGATTATTCAGATGAAGTAGCTTCGTCAATTGATGAAGAAGTAAAAAACCTTCTAAGCGATGCACACAACATTGCTGGCAAAATACTTGCAAAATTTAAAAAACAGATGGAAGACATGGTAAGAGTTTTGATGGAAAAGGAAACAATTGATAGAGACGAAGTTGCAAAGATTTTTAATAAAATAAAAAAAGTCCAAATAACAGGATCTGGAAAAAGTTTAAAATTAGCATGAATAAAAAGGCCATCAAGACAAACATTGAACTTGAAAGTGTCTTGTCAGAATTCATTACTCAAATTTCTAATAAGCCAATTGATGAAGCAGAGATAATTGCTAAAAAATTTTTGAATCAGATTGAAAAAAAATTAAGTTTCCCTAAGAAAAGTATTGATTCTATTTTTTCTGAACTAAATAATGTTGAGCATAATCAACCTATATACATAAACGATATACCGTTTATCTCGTTTTGCGAGCATCATATGTTTCCTTTTTTTGGTCATGTAAGTATTGCTGTATTGCCAAAGAAAGATATATTAGGAATCTCGAAGTTTAGTGATTTAATAAATAATTTATCCAGTAATTTAACTATTCAAGAAAAATTGACTGAGGACATATCAAAAATAATATTTTCTTATTTAAACTGTGAGGGAGTTCATGTAAAAGTTATAGCGAAACATCTCTGTTCAGACCTTCTCAGTCCAGAAAATTCTATTGGAGACATTACTACAACATTTTCGACAGGCATTTATGAGTTAGATTCTTCTTTAAGAGCTGAAGCTTCATTAAATATGAGTTAAATTGTTTGACTGGAAAAGTTTTTTAGAATCATTAGAAAAAAAAACTCTTGGAATCATAAATATTACAGATGATTCTTTTTCGGGAGATGGTGTACTAAATTCTAACCAACAACTCGAAAAAAAATTTGAGCTTGCAATTAAGAATAATGTAAAGCTTTTAGATATTGGATGTATGTCTTCAAAGCCAGGTTATAAAATATTAAAAAGAAACGAAGAAATAAATAGGCTCAATTACTTTTTAAAGAATAAATCAAAACAGTTTTATTACTCGATTGATACATTCAATCCATCGGTTGCGAAAAAAGCATTAGACTCTGGGTTTTTAATTATAAATGATGTTTCCGGATTTGTAGATGAGAAAATGATTGAGCTAGCATCTCAAACAAAGTGTGGCATTATTGTTATGCATAGAAACCCAAAATCTGCTTACTTACATGAAAAAATGAAATACTCAAATGTATTAGAAGAGGTAAATACTCATCTTATTGACCAAATAGAACATTTAATAAAAAATGGAATTGAGAAAAAACAAATAGCTATTGACCCTGGTTTAGGTTTCGGAAAAAATATGGATGATTCAATAGATTTATTTTTAAATCTTAAAAATTTAATAACTGTCTATCCATTGGTAGTTGGTTATTCAAAGAAAAAATTTACTGAACAATTTAATATGACAGAAAGTGAAATGCAAAAGCATTGTATAGATTCAGGTGTAGCTTTGGTTAGGCTTCACCTTGATAATTAAATTATTTGTGTAATGTAGTATGTTAGGCTGACTTAAGAGGAAATAATGGCTGGACTAAAACCAAACGATTTTTTTTGGATTATTGAAGGGAAACTCGCTGTTTCTGAATGTATAGGCGGGGGTGGATTAACAGCAAGAAAAATAAGGAGAGAAGAAGAGATTCAATGGCTTAAGAGTCAAGGTATAAATTCTATTTTTTCATTACTTGATTCAGACTTTAATTTAAAAAATTATCAAGAAGTTGGATTTAGAACTTATCATTTTCCTTTAGGTGAAAGTGTATCAATTGAGTCTGTTGGTGTGATCTTTGATGCAATAAAAGAAGCATTGTCAGACAAGGAAAGAAAACTTTTAATTCATAGAGAGTATTTAGACGAAGAAGTTCCTGGGATTCTTGCAGGGTATCTTATATACTCAAAACTTTTAGATGATCCAATTTTCGCTAGAACAATTCTTGAGAGAATACTGGGCAAACCACTTTCACCAAAGGCCATTGCCTTAATTCCAACTTCATAGCATGTCTCTCACAATTAAAATTGATGGTATAAATGTGCATGGAAAACATGGCGTGTATGACCATGAAAAAAAAGAAGGCCAAGAGTTCAAAATAGATGTTGTAGTAGATCTCAAGCCAAATATTATAAATTTTGATAATTACAAATCGGAAAGTTTTGACAACACAGTAAATTATGAAAACTTAGTTAATGATGTGATAGAGGTTTCAGAAAATAACTCATTTGACCTAATTGAGACGTTCGCATATGAAATATTAAATTCTCTTAAAAAATACAAAAACATATTTAATGCGACAGTAACTATTCATAAACCTAATTCGCCATTAAAAGAGTTTCTTGATGATCTAAGTGTGACAGTAAGTGAAGAATTTTAACAAAATAATCTTATCCCTAGGTTCCAACATTGGTGATAAAAAACTGAATTTAGAAAATGCAATTAAAAAAATTTCAGGATTTTCGAAAATAAATAAGATTTCTTCAATTTATGAATCTGAGCCTATTTTGTACGAAAAGCAGGATAAGTTTTTTAATTTGATATTACAAATCGATTATAAAAAGTCAGCAGTTCAATTATTAAAAGATTTAAAAGATACAGAAAAAAAAATGGGACGAGTAAAAACAACAAAATATGGGCCTAGATTAATTGATATAGATATTGTTTTTTTTAACAACCAAATAATTAACTCCAAAGATTTAGTTATCCCACATTATGATTGGTCAAATAGAATTTTCGTTATCATGCCACTTTCTGAATTGTTTCAAGAATTTAATATCCAAGATTATAAATTAGATGTTCAAAAGATAAGTAAAGTTGGTATCGTTAATATTAAATAATTACGGGCACCTTAAAGGGCACGATAAATATGAAAATTATACAAGATAACAAACCTATTATTGAAAACAATAACTTATGTTTAGTTCCAACAATGGGAGCTTTGCACGAAGGCCATATCTCATTAATTAAGACTGCAAAAGAAACTGATAATGAAGTAATAGTTTCTATATTTGTAAATAGACTTCAATTTAATGATCCAATCGATTTTGAAAATTACCCAAGAGATCTTGAAAAAGATTTATATATGCTCAAAGAATATGATGTTGATTTTGTTTTTGTTCCAGAAGAGGAGTATATTTATCCGCAGTCAGGTTTTGAATTATTGTCAGCAGGAGAGCTTGGAAAGAGATACGAGGGAATATCAAGGCCGGGTCATTTTGATGGGGTTATCACTGTCGTAAATAGATTATTTGAGATAATAAAGCCAAATATTGCAATTTTTGGAAAAAAAGATTTTCAACAAGTATTTCTAATTAAAAAACTAATTGAAGATAAAAAATTCGAAACAAAAATTATTGAAAATGAAACTTTGAGAGCAAACTCTGGCCTTGCTTTAAGTAGCCGCAATCTACATTTATCTGAGAAAGGTCTTGATAACGCTCAATACATATACAAATCTTTAAGAGCAGTAAAGACCAATTTTTTAAAAACAAAGAATTTAGAAATGGCTATTAAAGAGGGTGAACAAATACTTTCTATGAAAAATATTGGTTTAGATTACTTAGAAATTCTTGATCTTGAAACTTTCTCACCATTAGCACCAACAACCAAAAAATTAATTATTATTATTGCAGTTTTAATTGAAAACGTAAGATTAATAGATAACATTCAATTTGAAGTTGAGGAAAATTAATGAAAAATATCGTTGCTATAGATGTGGGAAATAGTGAGACAACTGTTGGTGTTGGAAATAATTTGTCTTGGAAAAGCTACAGATATACTACAAGAAAAACCATAACATCAGATGAACTATTTATGATGTTTAAAACAACAATTGATCCAGAAAGCATAAATGATGAAAATCTAGATGGATCAATAATTTGTTCCGTTGTACCTCAAATAACCGATAGTGTGATAGAGGCAACTAAAAGATTCACTTCAAAAACAGTGAAAAATGTTGGACCAGGAATAAAAACAGGTTTAAAAGTAAATATTGATAATCCAAAGGAATTAGGTCCAGATAGAATAGCTAATTCTGTTGGAGGCTTTAAAATGGCAAAAAAGACAGCAGTTATTATTGATTTAGGAACAGCAACAACTTTCGATATTGTAAATAACAAAAAAGAGTATCTAGGGGGTTCTATTGCACCAGGGATAAAAATATCTCTTGAAGCTTTAACATCAAAAACTTCATCGTTGAAGTCAGTTGAGATATCAAATCCTAAATCTGTGATTGGAAAAAATACATACGAGGCTATACAAAGTGGATTGATTCTTGGGCATGCGTCAATGATAGATTCTATGTTAGAGAAAATAATCTTAGAAATAGACTCAGAGCCAAAAATCATAATTACAGGTGGTTTAGGAGAAATTATTCAACCAATTCTAAATATTGAAACAATATATTCAAAAGACCTAACATTGAACGGACTTGAAGAAATATATTTTTTGAATAATTAGGCTATAGATAGTGGATAATTTTTCAAAATCGGAAAAAGAAATTTATGAACTTAGAAAGCAGAAAATTAGCTTTTTAAATGAAATAAGTGATGAATCTTTTCCAACAAAATTTAGTAAATCCACAACCATTTCTAATATTGTTGATGAACATAAACATATAGATGATGGAACTCACACTGATATAAAAGTACTTATCAGAGGTCGACTTTTGAACTCAAGATCATTTGGTAAATTATTATTTTTTGACATATTAGATCAAACCGGAAAAATACAACTTTTAGTAAATTCTGGAGAAATAGAGATGGTTTATTTAAAACTTTTTGAAAACTTTGATATCGGAGACATAATTGCAGTAAATGGAGAAGTAATTAAAACTAAGAAAGGTGAGTTGTCAATAAAAGTAATCGAAGCGACAATATTATCAAAAAGTTTAAGAACATTTCCAGAAAAATGGCATGGCCTAAAAGATAAGGAAACGAGATTTAGACAGCGCTACCTTGATTTAATAGTTAATCCAGAATCAAAAAAAATCTTAGAAACTAGGTCGAAAGTAGTTAGATTAATTAGAGATTATTTACATTCAAATAATTTTGTTGAAGTTGAGACACCAATTCTTCAACCAAAACCTGGAGGTGCTATAGCCAAACCATTTGTTACTCATCATAACGCTCTTGATATAGATATGTATTTAAGAATTGCTCCTGAGCTATATCTCAAGAGGTTAATAATTGGAGGTTTTGAAAAAGTATTTGAGTTAGGGAAAATTTTTAGAAATGAAGGTATTGACCAAACTCATTTGCCAGAATTTACAATGCTAGAAAGTTATCAGGCCTACGTAGATGCTAGTGCAGTTATGGACATGGTTGAGGGCATGTGCATGTATGTCTTTGAGCATTTAAATATCCCAACAAAATTAGAATTTGGTGAGAATACTGGGGATTTTTCTGGACCATGGGAAAAGGTAAGCATGTTTGATTTAGTATCGAAGAAATTTGGATTAGAGATAAAATTCAATTCAGACTTTAAAAAAATAAGTCAGGAGCTAAAAAAACAGGATGTAGTTTTTGAGGCAAAATCAATCGGTTTACTTGTTTACGAACTCTTTGAAAATTTTATTGAAAAAGAAATTATTAATCCTACTTTTGTAATTGATTATCCAGTTGAGGTCTCACCTTTTGCAAGAGAGAAAAAAGATGAAAAAGGAATTACTGAAAGATTTGAACTTTTTGCGTTTGGAAGTGAGTTAGCGAATGGTTTTTCAGAACTTATTGATTCAGAAGATCAGGAAAACAGACTTAGAGAACAAGCAATTAAAAAAAATCAAGGTGATGAAGAAGCTCATGTTGAAGATAAAGATTATGTGGAAGCATTACAATATGCACTACCTCCAACTGGTGGTTTAGGTTTTGGAATTGATAGATTCATTATGATGATTGTAGGTAAAACTTCAATTAGAGAAGTTATTTCATTTACAAACTTAAAGCCAGAAAATTAATTACTCCGTTTAATAAGGTATTCATTTAAATCTAAAAGAATATTTTTTATAGATTCATCTTCAATTTTCATTGCAGCATTCTCACTTTTCTTAATATGAGATTTTAGGAAGAGTTTAGTTTCCGAGACTATTTCCTCATTATTAAATTCAGAAATTACATCTTCTAAATTAGTTTTATTGTCTTTAATTTCATCCAATATTTTTTTTATTCTCTCTGGGTTTTTTTGTAAGGCTATTAGTACAGGAAGTGTATAAGTACCTTCGAGGATATCATTACCAGATGGTTTACCCAGGGTTTGCTCATCAGAACTTAAATCTAAAATGTCATCCGTAATTTGAAAAATTATTCCATTATGCCAAGCCCATTCGCTGATTGCTGTTATTGAATCTTGTTTGCTATTTGATGCCATTGACCCAAGCCTTGCACTTGTCCGAATTAAGCTAGCAGTCTTGCCTTCAATAATTTTCATGTAATCCTCTGTCCCATGATCTGTGTTGTATGAATATTGGACTTCTTTTGTTTGACCCTCAACAAGTTGAGCGTAAGTTGAGGCAAGCAATTTTACGGATTCAAGACCAAGCGACTCTGCGGCCAGCTCAGAAGATCGTGCCAAAAGATAATCTCCAGCAAGAATTGATAATGTTGAGTTCCACTTTTTGTTCGTACTTACTACCCCTCTACGTGTAGAGGCATCATCTATGACATCATCGTGATATAGACTTCCAAGATGAATTAATTCCACAGAGACGCCTGCATCGATTACTTTTTTACTATCACCATCGCCAAGTTCACCTGCAAGTAGTGCAATAAGAGGTCTAAATCTTTTACCCCCAGCTGAAATTAGATACTGAGAAATTTCAGTTAGGAAAGAATCCGAAGAACTGCTTATTTGTATCAATCTATTTTCTAATTCTTCTAAATTTTCCCAAATTCTTGGAATGGGAATAATACTTTGTAGTTCTTTTGAATCCATAAAGATAAGAATAAGAGAATTTTGCAAATAGTTGTAGTTTTCATTTAGATGTATAAACAGAGCTTTGTTAATATAAACTTATGTTTGAGAGATTTACAGATAGAGCTAGAAGAGTAGTTGTTTTAGCTCAAGAAGAAGCACGAAGACTTAATCATAATTACATTGGAACTGAACACATTTTATTGGGTCTAATCCAAGAAGGTGAAGGTCATGCGGCTAAAGCGATCGAAGAATTAAATATAAACATTGACAGTGTCAGGTCTGAGGTTGTCGAAATAATTGGAGAAGGACAACAGTCTCCTAGTGGACATATACCGTTTACACCAAGGGCAAAAAAGGTATTAGAGCTTTCTTTACGTGAAGCGTTACAACTAGGACACAACTACATAGGAACAGAACATATTCTCTTAGGATTAATTCGTGAAGGTGAAGGTGTTGCAGCTCAGGTGCTTAAAAAACTAGGAGCTGAATTATCTCAAGTTAGACAAACAGTGATAAAACTAATTTCAAATTCAGGCGAAGGTAAAAAAGCTCAAGCTGCGTCAACTGGAGGAAGAGAAAGACCAGGCTCAGGGACTGGCTCTGCAATTTTAGATCAATTTGGCAGAAATCTTACAAGAATGGCAAAAGAAGGAAAGTTAGATCCAGTAATCGGTAGAACTACAGAAATTGAGAGAGTAATGCAAATTCTATCGAGGAGAACAAAAAATAATCCTGTTCTAATAGGAGAGCCAGGTGTTGGAAAAACAGCAATAGTCGAGGGATTAGCACAAAAAATTGTGTCTGGTGATGTTCCGTCAACATTGCAGGGTAAACAAATCTATACTCTTGATCTATCAGCACTTGTTGCTGGATCAAGGTACCGTGGTGATTTTGAAGAACGTCTTAAGAAAGTTCTTAAAGAAATTAAGACTAGAGGTGACATCGTGTTATTTATAGATGAAATTCATACTTTAGTTGGAGCAGGAGCTGCCGAAGGAGCAATTGATGCAGCTTCAATACTTAAACCAATGCTTGCGAGAGGTGAACTGCAAACAGTTGGAGCAACAACACTTGAAGAATTCAGAAAACATTTCGAAAAAGACGCTGCTTTAGAAAGAAGATTCCAATCTGTAAAAGTTGATGAACCAAATTTGTCAGATGCAATTGAAATTTTGGATGGATTAAAAGACAGATATGAAATTCATCACGGAGTAAGGTTTACTGACCAAGCAATTGCTTCAGCAGTAAATATGGCAGATAGATATATTTCGGACAGATTCTTACCAGATAAAGCTATAGATTTAATTGATGAAGCGGGAAGCCGTATGAGAGTATATAAGAAACCATTAGACGCAGAAAAGCAAGAATTATCTGATAAATTAAAAAATTTAAGAGAACAGAAGATAGATGCAGTTCAATCACAATTATTTGAAAAAGCAGCACAAATACGAGATCAAGAAAAAGTTTTAATTGATGAAGTAGATTCTGCTGAAGGAAGTGCAGCATCAGATATAGAAATGGTAATAGATGAAGAAGAAATAGCAGAAGTTTTAGCTCAATGGACAGGCATACCTGTTCATAGATTAACTCAAGAAGAGACAGCAAGACTACTTGAAATGGAAAATGAACTACACAAAAGAATAGTCGGACAAAATGAAGCTATTACAGCTGTTTCAAAAGCAATCAGAAGAACAAGATCAGGGTTGAAAGATCCAAAAAGACCATCAGGTTCTTTCATATTTTTAGGACCATCTGGTGTTGGTAAAACTGAAACTGCAAAAGCTCTTGCTGAATTTTTGTTTGGAGACGAGGATTCATTAATTCAAATTGATATGTCAGAATATATGGAAAAACACACAGTTAGCAGGTTAATTGGATCACCTCCTGGATACGTTGGTTATGATGAGGGAGGTCAGCTTACAGAGGCAGTCAGAAGAAAACCATTTAGTGTTGTTTTACTTGATGAAGTCGAAAAAGCTCATCCTGATGTTTTCAATACTTTATTACAGATTTTAGAGGATGGTAGATTAACTGATGCTCAGGGCAGAACTGTTGATTTTAAAAATACAGTAATAATAATGACAAGTAATTTAGGTACAAAAGATTTATCAAAGAATATTGGATTCAGTAATTTATCTGATCTAGATTCTTATGAAAAAATGAAATCTAAAGTTAACGAGGAATTAAAACGATATTTTAAGCCAGAATTTTTGAATCGTATTGATGAGACTATTGTATTCCATGAGCTTACATTAGACGAAGTAAAAGAGATTGTTGATCTTATGCTTGATCGAGTTCATAAGCAGTTAAAAAATTCAGATCTTGAAATTGTATTATCAGATGAGGCTAAAGAATATCTAGCTGAGGAAGGATACAACAAAGAATTTGGAGCCAGACCTTTAAGAAGATCAATTCAAAGACTTTTAGAGGATCCATTATCAGAAGAACTCTTACAAGGTAAGTACAAAGCTGGATCAACCATAATTGTCTCACTAAACGATGAAAAGTCCTCACTTGATTTTGAAGCTGTCGAGGCACCAAATGAACCTGAAGTCGACATGGTCGATACAGATTCTTAAAATTATCAAATTAGAACAAAAAAAATAACACTATCAAAAGATAATCTATTAAAACTTGTCTAATATTAAATCCTAACAGGGTTTTTAAAGGTATTTAAGATACCTACAACTAGTTGGACAAGGAGTAAACGTGACTCGAATGAAGTCAAAATGGCTTGTACTTTTCATAGTATTTGGCCTTATATTAACTGCTTGTGGCGGCGGAAGTGACGATGCAGCTGAAGAAGTTGTAGCAGATGAACCAGCAGAAACGCTAGATTCACCGGCAACAACTGCAGCAGCAGCTGCGGAACCAGATGCCCCAGCCACAAAAGTATGTTTAGTACTCGATATTGGAGGTTTGGGTGACCAAGGTTTCAATGACAGTGCATATCTTGGTTACAACATGGGAATTGATGAGTTTGGAGTTGAAGGAACTTTTCTTGAGCCTGATGAGGGTGGAGAAAATAGAGGAGAACTTCTAAACCTTTGTGCAGAAGATGGAAACGATCTAATTATTGGTAACGGTTTCTTGTTTGATGTCGCTATGGCTGAATCTGCAACAAACTTTCCAGACACAAACTTTGCGATTACTGACTCAGTAATTGATCCTGCAAATGCAAGAGGTATGATATTTGCAGCTGAGCAAGGTTCTTTCCTAGTTGGTGTTGCAGCAGCACTAAAAACAGAAACAAACAAAATAGGATTTATTGGTGGAGTTGATATTCCATTAATTCATGCATTTGAGGTTGGTTTTGTTGCTGGTGTTCAAGCTGTGAATCCAGATATAGAAATAGACATAAAATATGCCTCAGTACCACCTGACTTTTCAGGATTTGGTGACCCGGTTAAAGGTAAAGAAATTGCATTAGCTCAATATGAAGCTGGTGCCGATATCATTTATCATGCAGCTGGAGGTACCGGTATTGGCATGTTTGAAGCTGCTGCAGAAGTATCAGCATCCACTGGATCAAAAGTCTGGGGTATTGGTGTTGATCAAGATCAATACTTAACTATTGGTGGAGCAATCCCAGAAGTTCAGGAATTTATTCTTACTTCTATGGTTAAGAAGGTCGAAGTTGCAGTTTACAATGCAATCAAAGACACTGTAAATGGTACATTCACAGGTGGCCCTGTTGCTGAAGACGTTGAAAGTGGTGGAATTGATATTTCATACACTGGCGGATATATAGATGACATTAAAGATGAAATCGAAGCATATAGAGCCAAAATTATTAGCGGAGAAATAGTAGTACCATCTAGCCGTTAGTAGTCAAATTTTATTTATTCGTTCCAAGTTCATTCTTGGAACGAATAAATTTTTTAACAATATGAATAAAGCAATTAGCGTATCAAAAATAACAAAATCATTTCCTGGAGTATTAGCCAACTCTGACATTAATTTAGAAATTAATGAGGGGACAATTCATGCAATTGTTGGAGAGAATGGAGCGGGAAAGTCAACTTTAATGAAAATTCTTTATGGGATGGTCAAACCTGACAGTGGTGATATTGCTATATTTGATAACAAAACTGTTTTGAACTCGCCAAAAGATGCAATTGACTCAGGATTGGGGATGGTCCATCAACATTTCATGCTTGCAGATAATCTTACTGTCCTTGAAAGTGTTATTTTAGGAATTGATAAAGCTACATTTAAAAACATAAACCTTAAACGTTATACATCTGAAATCACCGAAGTCATAAATAAGTACAATTTAAATATTGATTTAAATAAGAATATAGATGAACTTGGTGTTGGCGAAAAACAAAGAGTAGAAATTTTAAAAGTTCTTTTCAGGGGTGCAAAAATATTAATTCTAGATGAACCAACTGCGGTTCTTGTACCTCAAGAAGTAGATGAGTTGTTCAATAACCTCCGAGATCTAAAAAACAATGGTGTAACAATTATATTTATATCTCATAAACTTGACGAAGTCTTAGAGATAGCTGAGGATATTAGTGTCATGAGAGGTGGGATAATGGTTAACACTGTCTCAGCGGATGGCATTAGTAAAAAAGATTTAGCTGAAATGATGATAGGAAAGTCATTACCAAAACCTCCAAAGAGACAAAGCTCTATAAGCACTTCAGAGATATTATCTATTGAAAATTTATCTGCTGTTAATGAAAATGGTAAAAAAGTTTTTGAGAATATATCATTTAAACTTAATAGTTCAGAAATACTTGGAATCGCAGGTGTTGAAGGAAATGGACAAAGAGAGATTGTTGAAGCAATAATAGGCATACATAATTATGAAACAGGAACTATAAAATTAGAAAACAATACGATAGATGATTTTTCTATCAGAGAAAGACTAAATCTTGGAATCAGTTTTATTCCAGAAGATAGACAGGCTCAAGCATTAATTATGGATATGAGTCTTACAAATAATGTAATACTTGGAAGACAGTCATTAGCTAAATATAAAACAAAGTTAACGACTGTAAACTTAACTAATGCAGCAAAAGCTTCTGAATCAGTAGTTGAAAATTTTGATGTGAAAACTCCAAATACTGGAACAATTGCAACTGCATTATCAGGTGGAAACCAACAAAAATATGTTGTTGGAAGAGAACTCGAAGATAATCCAACTTTATTAATTGCCTCTCAGCCAACTAGAGGAATTGATATAGGCGCTCAAGCCTTAATCTGGGAAAAACTGAGAAATACAAGAGATGAAGGTTTAGGTGTCTTATTAATTTCAGCAGATTTAGAAGAGTTAATCGGCTTATCAGATAGAATTGTCGTTATCTATCAGGGTCAATTTGTAGCAGAACTTCAACCAGAAGAAATTACACCTGAAATATTGGGAAGTTACATGACTGGACTTAAGAAATGAAAATTAGATTGAGACTTGTAAGTTTTTCAGCACCTATTATTGCTTTAGGTTTAGCAGTTGGATTAACATCATTAATTCTTTTGGGTATAGGAAAAGATCCTATTGAGACATTTAGAATGATGTTTGAGTATGGCTCAACAGGAAAATCACTAGTATCAGTTTTAAATAGAACAATACCTTTATACATATCAGCAATTGCAGTCGCAGTGGGATTTAAGATGGGGTTATTTAATATTGGCGTTGAGGGACAATATTTGCTTGGTGCTCTTCTTGCTGCTGCAATTGGAACCTCTTTTGCTATTTATAGGCCAATTCATATTTTCTTAATCATGTTGATTGCAGTTGTAGCATCATCTACCTGGGCTGCTATTGCTGGATATTTAAAAGTTTATAAAGGAATACATGAAGTTATTTCAACAATAATGCTGAACTATATTGGAACTGGATTAATTGCATATTTACTTTCTACAGTATTTTTTGATGAAGATGAAAAAAATGCGATTCCCCAAACAGTTGAGCTTCCTGAAAGTGGACGTCTTCCATCTCTGAATAATGTTGTTGGAATTGAAGATTTACCAAATTTACATGGTTTTCTTCCTATAGCTTTATTGCTAGGGCTTATTTATTATTTGTTGATCTGGAAAACGACATTAGGGTTTGACTTAAGAGTAACTGGAGCAAATCCAGTAGCAGCAAAATTTAGTGGCGTTGATCCTAAAAGATTAACAATAATCGCAATGATAATATCAGGTGCTTTCGCTGGGTTAGTAGGAATGGGTCCTCTTCTTGGATACTTTCACCAATATACAATAGACTTTCCACCAGGTCTTGGTTTTGCTGGAATAGGTGTTGCACTTCTCGGAAGAAATCATCCTCTCGGTATGCTTTTAGGAGCTATGCTTTTTGGTTTTTTGGAGAGATCTGCTCAGATTCTTGATTTGAGAGGTGTTCCTAAAGAGATAGAGACAATGATGTCCGCATTCATTTTATTAATTGTAGTTGTATTTTATGAAATTATTAGAAGATACATAGTGACTCAGCAAATCAAGGATGCCTCTAAGAAAGTAGAGAGTTCAACATGAATGAACTTTTTAGGATTATCAAAGATAAATATGTAATACTCACTCCTTTATTTCTTATAATTTTTATTGCTCAGTTTGAACAATATTCTCAATTGACATCTAGTGGAACGTTTGGCTCAGCACTCAGGCTATCAATTCCAATTTTATTAGCAGGACTTGGTGGATTATTTTCAGAGAGGACAGGTGTTGTAAATATTGGTCTGGAAGGAATGATGATCATGGGTACATGGTTTGGTGCTTGGGGTGGATACATGTATGGACCATGGGGAGGAGTTTTATTTGGATTAATTGGTGGAGGATTGTTTGGATTAATTCATGCAATTGCAACAGTTTCATTCCAAGTTGATCATATTGTATCAGGTGTCGCAATAAATATTTTAGCTGTTGGAGCTGCACGTTTTTTTAACATACTTGCTTTTGATGGAATAGCTTTTGCAAGCTCAACTGCTTCACCAAGAATTGAAGGTGAAATTGGTAAATTTAATTTTCCATATTTATCTGGCGGAAAAATTGGAGAAAATGAAACTACATCTCTTCTAGGAAATATAGAAAATGCCGATATTTTTTTAGTCTCTGATATTTCTGCCTTATTGCTCGGATTTACATCAAATATTTCATATTTCACAATACTTGCACTGCTCATAGTTCCATTATCTGTATTTGTTTTGTGGAGAACACCAATCGGTCTACAAATGAGGAGTGTTGGAGAATATCCTTCTGGAAGCGAGTCCTTGGGAGTAAATGTATATTTAATGAAATATATCGGAGTAATTATTTCAGGTTGTTTTGCAGGGTTAGCAGGTGCATATCTAGTACTTGAAGGCCCAAATGTATATTTACAGGGCCAAACAAATGGACGAGGTTTCATTGGACTTGCCTCATTATTATTCGGTAATTATCGACCATTTGGAGTATTAATGGGTGCAGGATTATTTGGATTTGCGGACGCTCTTCAACTCAGATCCGAAGAGGCAATTCAAGGACTTTTAGTTGTTGTAGGTGTTTTCTTGATTATGTTAACAATTAGAAATATTTCACAGAGAAACATTAGAGGTTCAATTGGTACAGGCTTATTAGGTTCTTTATTTCTATTTTGGTTTATGAGTTCTACTCAAGTACCTATACAATTTATTTACTTTACTCCTCACCTAACAACTCTAGTTGTACTATCATTTTCAAAACAGAAATTTAGAATGCCTAAAAAGGTAGGAGTTCCTTATAAAAAAGGTGAGTTAAACTAACTTTTACCAAAGAATTTAATTTCTTGGATTGCACACTCAGAAAATGGATTTTGGCCATTTAGTTCCTCACCAGGAAAAGAACTAAGAATCTCTATTTTAATTTTTGTAGCGTCAGTATTTAAATCTATCCATTGTTGAAAATTATCATTCTCTAGTTCTTTTTCTATTTCAAAATCTTTCTGATCAGTTGTAATTCTTATGTCTCTTGCCTTAAAGTTTCTAATAAATGAAGAGCTTTTTTCTGCATTCTGGAACACTATAAATTCAAAGTAAATTGGATTTGCAAATGTAAATTCAATAGTTGCACCCTCACAACTTAGCTCGTTATCTTGCCACATAGAGTTAGAGTCATCGTATAAATTTTCACATGAGAAATCATCATTAAAAGTGCTGGATGCCAAACATGAAACAGGAATCTGCGGCTTCAGATTAGTTTGTATTGTTGTACTTGTTGAAGTAATTGTAGTTTGTTCTATTAAAGATATTTCTTCAATCACTTCATCTGCAACTCTATCGTTATAAAAAAAGCTTGCTCCAGCGATCAAAGGTATGATTAGAGCTAAAAAAAATACTGCTCTTATGCCCGGCACTTCTTTTCTAGTTGGTAAATTAGTTGCACCATAATTACTTAGAGGCTTTACAAGTGGCAAATTACATTCTTTGCAATTTTTAACAGATGGTAAATTTGTATTTCCACAATTACTGCATTTTATTTTTGGAATTCTCATTCTATTTATTTCAGAACTGTTTTCAACAAAATTATCGTTTTCAACCTCTCCTATCTTTAAGCCAAGCCATTCGCCACAGCTTGAACAAAATTCAAGATTTTTATTTACGGTTGCTTGACAGCCTTTACATGTAATATTTTCCAATTTGTTCCTTGATTGTGGATTAATAATAAATAATACAGTAACATTCGAATAATTAAAATACTCAAATAATAAAACGAGAAATTATGAAAAACAATCAATTAATTCCGGGTGAACCATTACGAGAAGGAATAGACTTAATTGCTGACAAAAAGACTGGCGCCTTAATTGTTGTAGGAAATTCTGGAAAATTAGAAAAAATTTCATCAGGTGGCATAAATTTAAATAATTGCAAATTTACTCCTGAAATGTTGTGTGAACTTGCAAAAATGGATGGTGCCATCATTGTTGATGAAAATGTTGATAAAATTTTAAAAGCAAATGTACATTTAAACCCATCAGATTCAATACAAACTTCACAAACGGGCACTAGGCATAGAACAGCACATCGAGTCTCTGTTGAAACAGAATTAGAAGTGATTGCAGTTTCTGATGAATCGGGAATAATTAAAGTATTTTCAAATAATGAAGTTAATGAATTAGAAGAATCATCAATGATACTTGGAAGAATTAATGAATCTTTGCAGTCGATAGATAGAACTAGAAGAAGATTTGATGACGCAGTGTTTGAATTAGGAGAATTAGAAATAGAAAATTCAATAACAAATCAACAAGTTCTTGAGGTTGTTCAAAGGGGAGAGCTATTAGGTAGGTTATCAGAACAAGTAAAGAATGAGGGAGTAAATCTAGGAGAGGATTCTGGTTTAGTGATGATACAAATTGATTCACTTGAATCTGGTGTAAGACAAACTTTAGATTTAGTTCTAAAAGATCATTTACCAACCAGAAAGTTTAGGAATATCAGTAAAGCAGCTGAAGAAATTTCAAATTTAACATATGAAGAATTAAATTCAATTCAAACTTTAGGAAATTTACTTTATATGCAACCTTTGGACGAGGTTTCTATTCCAAAAGGATACAGAGTTCTTGCCAGATTTCCCGGTCTTCCAGATAATTTACACGATTCTTTAGTATCAAAATTTAAATCATTACCAAATCTTCTATCAGCTTCAACCGATAAACTATTTGAAGTTGATGGTATTGGCAGAAATAGAGCTCAGCAATTAAGAGAATATTTTGATACTTTACTTAAAAATGTAGGTTTTAGTTACATAAATGGTAGCTAAATAGTTTTAAATCTGTACTAAGGTTTACATCTATGGCAACAAAAGCAAAAAAATCAATAGATAAATATAAACCAAATCAATTCGTAGTTCACCCTCATCATGGTGCTGCCAAAGTAATACGTAAAGTAAATAAAAATGTAGAAATTTTTGTAGAGGGAGAACCAAAATCAAAAAGGATTCAATACTTTCAGATAGAGGTTTTAACAGACGGTTTAACGGTGATGGTTCCAGTTGATGCAGTTGACGAGGTAATAAGACCAGTTGTTTCAAAAAATGCAGTATCAAGAAAAGTATTTCCAATATTTAAAGAGAAACCTGAAGAGGCAGGCACTAACTGGAGTAGATGGTATAAAGTTCTTACAGAAAAGATGACTTCAGGTGATATCATACAGGTTGCTGAGGTTGTAAGAGATTTAACACATGCTCAAATCAACAAAGGTATATCACCTGCATTAAAAAGAATGCTTGCAAAGGCAAGGATGACATTGGCTAGTGAAATTGCATGTGCATTAGAAATTGATGAAGAAGCTGCTGTAGAAAAAATTAATCAATATCTTCCTGAGGAAGAACCAGACGACGGGTTATAATTTACTTAAAACAAAATTAGAAAATGTTAATTGGTCATGGTTGGGATTTACACCAACATTCAGCAAACAGAAATTTAATCCTTGGTGGTGTCAGTTTTGACGAAGAGGGCTTTAAAGGACATTCTGACGGTGATATTCTTCTGCATGCAATTTGTGATGCATTATTAGGAGCAATTGGAAAAAAAGACTTAGGTTATTATTTTCCATCTGATGAATCTACACCAAAAAATATTTCAAGTACAAATATTTTGTCAGAGATTTTAAGTGTTATTGAATATGAAAAGTTTTCATTAACAAATATGGATATAACAATTATCTCTGAAAAATTCAACGTTCAAGATAAGGCAGAGAAAATTCAAAAAAATTTATCAGAGCTACTCGAGGTTTCTACAGAAAAAATAAATATTAAAGGAAAATCATCTGATCATTATGGAATAATTGGAGACCAAAAAGCTTCACTGGCGATAGTAAGCTTGTTATTAGATGATGCTTAATTTATATAATTCACTTTCTAAAAAACAGGAAGAAATAAAAATTGATAAAAATGACGTTCGGATCTATCTTTGTGGTCCAACTGTACAATCATCTCCTCACTTGGGACATGGAAGATCAGCTGTAGTATTTGATTTTTTTATAAGATATCTTAAGTATCTAAATTATTCAGTATTATTTGTAAGAAATATTACTGATATCGATGACAAAATAATTGAAAAATCTCAAGAAAATAATATAAGTTACCGTGAACTTGGAAACAATGTTTGGAAAGAATTTGTATTAGCTCATGAAAATCTTAATTGTTTGGTTCCAGATATTGAACCAAGAGCTACAGCTTATATTTCTGAAATCATTAAATATATTGAACAACTAATTCAAAACGGGTTTGGTTATGTTACAAGTTCTGGGGTTTATTATGATGTTTCAAAATTTGAAAAATATCTTCAATTATCAGGTAGAAGTATTGAAGAGGTAAGAACTGGTACAAGAGTTGATACACAAGATGATAAAAATAGAGCTGAAGATTTTGCTTTATGGAAATTTTCAAAAGAAGGAGAACCATCGTGGGACTCTCCTTGGGGAGGTGGGCGACCAGGATGGCATATAGAATGTTCAACAATGATTAGTGAAACATTGGGTAAAACAATAGACTTTCATTGTGGAGGAATTGATCTAATTTTTCCACATCACGAAAATGAGATTGCTCAATCTAAAGGTGTTGACATTAATGAAAATTTTGTAAACTATTGGCTTCACAATGGAATGTTGAACCTGTCAGGAAAAAAAATGTCAAAATCAGACGGTAATGTTAAATTGCTTAATGAATATATTGATGAATATGGTGGAGAAGTTGTAAGATTCTTTTTTTTGAGAGCTCACTATAGAAGCCCACAAGAATTTAGTGAGCAATTGCTTAAAGAGGCTAAAAAAACTTTAAGTAATCTAACTGAATTTACAAAAGATGTTGTTGCAGAACCAAGTGACAATGATATGGTTGATATTTTTGTTGATTGTATGAATGATGATATGAATACTCCAAAGCTTCTTGGGGAAATTTTTCAAAAAGTAAAAGATACAAATAATTTGGAGCAAGAAAAGATAATAAAAATTAAACAATCAGTGAAATTCATATTTGAAATTCTTGGGTTTGAGCTAAAATCTCCAAAACCTAATATAGTAGATGAAAAATTATTATTTAAGTTTTTTGCACAATACGATATTCGATTCAACGATATTGAATCTGCGATGATTGAGTTTTCAAGAAAAAGGGAAGACTTTAGAAATAATAAGAAATATGGTGAAGCTGACAAAATGAGGGAAGATTTGTTAGAAATTGGAATAGTTATGAATGATGGTGAAAATGTCGGATGGTATTGGAAAAATAGTTGAAGGTTATAATTCAGTAATCTCAGCATTAGAAAACAACAGAGTCTTAGAGTTAATAATTCTAGAAAAGAACATAGATTCAAAAAAAGTTCAAGAATTAATAAAAATTGCTCAACAAAAAAAAGTAGAAGTAAAAAATATTAAGAGCAAAAATGAATGGAAATTTACTTCATCAGAGTACGTAGCTGCATTATGTAAACTCAAAAAGTTATACAATGAGTCGGATTTAAAAAAATTTAACAATACAAATTTTATTGTATGTGACCATATACAAGATACAAATAATCTTGGTGCTATTGCACGTTCAGCCGCATCATTTGATTTTAATGTGATGTGTATCCCCGAAAGAAGATCAGCTCGACTAAGCGAAAGAACTTTTAAGATTTCTTCAGGTGGATTAGAGAAAATAGATATTTTAGAATATAAATCAATTTTTAGTTTATTAAAAAAATTTCAATCATTGGATGTCTGGACTATAGGCTTGGATATGGAAGGGGAAGTAAATGTAGAAACTTTAGATTTAGGAAACCAAAACTTGGCTTTTTTTATTGGTTCAGAGGAAAAAGGATTGAGCGATGAAATTAAAAACAAACTTGACAATGTTGTAAAAATCCAAATGTCAAAACATATAGAATCTTTAAATGTCTCAGTTGCTGCTGGAATAGCAATGCAACATATATTTATGAAAAAATAATTTTTTCAACTTTTATGTTTGCTAATATTTAACTATTCGCCGGAGTAGCTCAGTGGTAGAGCAGCCGCCTTGTAAGCGGCAGGTCAGGGGTTCAACTCCCCTCTCCGGCTCAAATTGAATTATTACCAAAATACAATCAGGTTCACTTTGTATTTATTGTTGTTATCACAAATCACTTTCTATTTTTTGGGCTATCTTCGTCCCTCAATAATTTATGACTATATTGATTATTGGCCTATTACAATATTGCCAATTCTGTTAGTAACTATTTTAAGAAGGGCTTCTTTCTACGAAATGGTAAGAAATATACTCAATATTTTTTTGATAGTTGTTGTTCTTATTTTTTCATTTGGACATATATTTGATTCAAAATTTTTAACTACTTATAAATTTGAATCTTTTTTTGAAAATAATGAATTAAGTCCTGACTTTAACTATTCATTATTAATTGACGTTGATGGAAAAATAAATCTAAACAGTTTTCAGGGTATAGGCTATAAAGCTGAAATAATTGATCAACCAGGTAATATTGGTTATCCAGAAGCAGTAGAGACTGTTCTTGGGGAACCTAGAGCAATTATATTTAGAGAGTTAGAAACAAGTAGTTTATTAAAAGTAAAAGGATGGAACATAAACTTAGGCAATCAAAATATTTGGGAATTAGATATTTTTTCACTTGATTCAGATATCAACTTAACTGACATTAAGTTGTCACCTTCAAAATTATCAGGTACTGGTGAAATATTTTTAGGTCCTAATCTTGAAATTGACAACCTTGCATTGAGTGGAAACTATGAGGTAACAGTACCAAAAGACCTATCTTTACTTGTAAAAGGTCAGGCGCAGGTGCCTGATCAATGGCTAAAGGCTAGTGTTGGTACTTTAAATAACCCTGATAAAACCTATACTGTTGTAATTGAAATTATTGATGGTTCCCAAGTAATATTTAAGGATGGGTAAAACACTATGATAGAACAACTTGGAAACGGCCTTTTACTAGGAATAATAATCGCAGTTGCATCAGTTGCACTCTCATTATTGTATGGAGTTACTCGAATCGTTAACTTTGCACATGGAGAAATCATAGCTTTAGGAGCCATAGCTACCTTATTTCTTTCAAGTCCTATTGATTCAAGGGTGTTATTTTTAGATAGATTTTCTCCTCTTGGTAATAATTTTTATTTATCTGTCTTAATTTCAGTCCTTTTTTGTGGGTTGTTTGGAGGTATTTTAGAATTTTTTCTTTTTAGGCCCCTAAGAAAAGCTGAAGTAGGAAACATTGCAGTGCTTGTTGTAACTATTGGTCTTTCCCTTTTCCTAAGACACATATATTTATTGTTAAATGCGAAACCTCAAAATTTTCCATTAGAACTACAAAGAAGACAAACATACTTATTTTTTGATATGACGCCTAGGAATTTTAGAGTGTTAATTCTGGGAATAATTGTAATGGTATTAGTTGGCCTTTTGCTTAATTACACAAAAATTGGAAAGGCTATGAGAGCAGTCAGAGACTCAAATGATTTAGCAAGTGTTTCAGGAATAAATTCAGATAACATAATTTTATTTACATGGATTTCCTCTAGTATGCTTGCTGGATTAGCTGGAGTTTTTCAAGCAACTATAAATGATGTTAGATACAATATGGGATTTCTAATACTCTTACTTATATTCGCAGGAACGGTGCTTGGAGGAATAGGAACCTCCTTCGGAGCAATGGTTGGAGGCTTCATAATAGGAATAGTTGTAAATGTTTCTGTAGGTTTACCGTTTATGGAGGGACATACTGAAGCAAAAAATGCAATAGCTTTAGCAATTATGATAATTATTTTACTTTTTAGACCGCAAGGTATTTTTGGTGAGAAAGAAAGATTGTCATGAAACTAACATTCAAAAGCTCTATAACCATACTTCTTACTATTTTTTCTATATCGCTTGTTTTTCTGCTAAATGACGAAGGAGAAATTCCAATTCTTTTTAATTTGTTAACTTTTGCAGGAATTTATGGATTAGCTGCAATTGGATTAAACGTTCATTTTGGATTAACAGGGTTACTAAATTTTGGCCATGCAGCATTTATGGGACTGGGCGCTTATGTAACTATATTACTAATACCTCATGCGGCAGGTAGAGAGGGAGAAATTACTGTCTCTGGATTACCATTTTTCCTAGCTCTTATAATTGGGATTATTTCAGCCGCACTTTTTGGACTACTTTTAGGACTTCCTGCAATTAGATTGAGAGGTGATTATTTAGCAATAGTTACCATTGCTGCAGCAGAAATTTTCAGATTACTAGTAAGAGATCTTGAGTCCATCACAGGGGGAGTGTATGGTATTATTAATTTTTCCGACGCATTACAGCAAAGCAGACCAGTCTTTATTAATAATTTTGCTTCTACATATGATCTAAATCCATCTCAAATGTGGGTTGCATTTCTATCTTGGGTGTCAATATTTCTTGTTTTACTACTTTTAAAAAGGCTTACAAATTCACCGTGGGGACGTGCTCTTAGAGCTGTACGTGAGGATGAAGATGCAGTCAGAGCACTAGGTAAGAATGCTGTGTGGTTGAAGCTCCAAAGCTTTATGTTAGGTGCTGGCATCGCAGGATTGTCTGGAGTTTTATTAGCTTTTAATTATGGAACTGTTCAGGTATCAACTTTCATACCAATTCTTACATTTTATGTTTGGGCAATCATGATTCTCGGAGGGGTGGGAAGCCTAACTGGACCAATCTTTGGATCAGTTATGTTTTGGGTCATAATTTCTGAAACAAATGGAATCGCTCAATTAATTTTTGAAAATGCAAATGGCCAGCAAATAGCTGGAGTCAGATTTGTTTTGGTGGGTCTATTAATAATGGTTTTAATGATTTTCAGACCGAGTGGATTAATGGGAAAGAAAGAAGAGTTACTTTTAGATGTCAAATAACTACCTTGAAGTTACGAACTTAAAAAAAAGCTTTGGAGGAATAAAGGCTGTTGATATTCAAAGTCTTAAACTAAATAAAGATCAATTAACTTCAATAATAGGACCAAATGGAGCTGGAAAAACTACTTTTTTTGATTTGATTTCAGGATTTCAAGATAGTGATAATGGAAAAGTTTATCTAAATGATAAAAATATTACAAAAAGTCAGCCTTACTTAATCGCCAGATTAGGAATGATTAGAACCTTTCAACTAACCAAGGTTTTTGATCGAATGACTGTTTTGGAAAATATGATGTTTTCAGCTTCAAATGTAAATAATGATTCATTTCTAAAATCTTTAATTAAGTTACCAAGTCAAAAAATTAATGAAAAAAACATTAGAGACAAGTCATTTGAAATTATGAAAGAATTAAATATTGAACACATGGCTGATTCTTATGCAAGAGAATTATCCGGAGGACAAAAAAAATTATTAGAACTTGGTAGATCAATAATAAATGATCCAAAAATTTTATTACTAGATGAACCACTTGCGGGAGTAAATCCTAAATTAGCAGAGGAAATACTAGAAATCATTTTAAATCTTTCAGAAAAAGGAATCTCAATCTTAATGGTGGAACACAATATTGAAGCTGTAATGAAAATTTCTGAGAGAGTTATTGTATTAGCTGAAGGGAAAGTAATAGCTGATAACACTCCTGAGAATGTAAGAACTGATGAAAACGTAATTAGTGCATATTTAGGATCCGAAAATGAATAAAACAGTTATTGAATGTAATGCTATTGCTGCTGGATATGTAAAAGGCTTAAATATTCTTCAAGGTGTGGACTTAATAATAAATGAAAAAGAAATAGTTTCAATTATTGGCCCTAATGGTGCAGGTAAGTCAACATTACTGAAGGCAATCATGGGACTAATTGATATTTCAGCAGGTCGTTTTTTTGTTAATGGTCATGAAAAAACTAATACACCCACTCATCAAATTGTTAAAGAGGGAGTTGGATACGTACCTCAAGTTGAAAATATTTTTCCTTCATTAACAATTGAAGAGAATTTAGAGATTGGATCATGGACGTTAAATAAAAATATTAAACAAACAATTTCAAAAACATTTGATGATTTTCCTATGTTAAAAGAAAGAAGAAAAGATAAAGCTGGAAATTTGTCTGGAGGTCAAAGACAAATTCTTGCGCTTGCAAGATCTCTTGTTACGTCACCCACTATTTTATTACTTGATGAACCATCAGCAGGTTTATCACCAGTCGCAATTAAAGAAGTTTTTGAGACAGTTAAAGAGATAAATTCAAAAGGGGTAGCAATTCTTTTAGTGGAGCAGAATGCAAAAAGGGCTTTAAGTTTTAGTGACAGGGGATATGTTTTGGATCAAGGAAGAAATGCCTATCAAGGAAAGGGACACGAATTACTTGATGATCCACGGGTTATAGATTTATATTTGGGGAAACTATAAAAAAAGGCCTGCACAGGGCAGGCCTTTTTTATTAATTGTAAATTTTAAGAACCAAAATCTACTGATTTTAGGACTGGGTTTGTATCACCCTCAGTTGTCCATATATCATATGTTGCTGATGTAGGATCTCCGACTTCATTTAATTCAATTTCGCCAGATGCACCAACATAGTCAACATCTACACCGTCAGCTGCAAGTGCAATACAAGCAACACCGATACATTTTTCTCCACCTGATGATGCGGCAACTAAGCCAGAAGCAATTTCTGGTCCAGTAACACCATTAGCAGCAGCAGATATTGCCATTAACATGACAGCATCATATGCCTGCGGAGCAAAAATAAAGGTTCCAGCTCCATCTTCACTTACTTCTGCGTATGCAGCAGAGAAGGCATCAAATGCTTCTCCAGCAGCAGATCCAGGTGCGGTTCCTTTAAATCCGTCTAATGCAGTTCCCAAATTACATAATGAAGCAAGACCAGCATCTTTAACACCATCGGTCATATACCAAGGTGTATCTAGAAGGCCTTGTTCAAATGCAGGTTGAAGAACACCACAACCAGTAGCAGGGAAAAGGATACCAACAATAGCGTCTGGTGAACCCTTTCCAACAGCAGTCACTTCTGAGTTGAATTCTGTTGCATCAACAGCATGATAAACAACATTCTTTACAACTCCTCCACCAGCTTCAAATGCTGATGCAGTAGCTTCTGCTAATCCTCTACCGTATGAGTCAGCTCTTGATATGATTGAGATTGACTCAACACCATCTTCTAGCAATAATGATGCAAGTACATCACCTTGTAATAGATCTGATGGAGCAGTTCTTGCATAAAATCCTTTATTATCCATTTTGGTAAATTGAGGACTTGTATTTGATGGGGATACCATGACAACTTCTGCAGCTATAGCTGTATCAAGAATTGCAAGGGAAGTACCACTACATGCAGCACCCATAACTCCTTGAGCTCCTCCAGCTATTGCTTCTGTAAGACTGTCGAGGGCAATCGCACCATCACATCCACTGTCTCCTTCAATGAGTTCGACAGGGACTCCATTTATACCGCCAGCAGCATTTATTTGCTGTACAGCGAGAGATGCTCCTAGTGCAATACCAGGTCCAAGTGCAGCTAAATCACCAGAAAGTGGCATTAATGATGCCAAAACTAGTGGGTCACCTGCAGGAGCAGCTGTAGTAGTAGGAGCGGCTGTTGTAGCAGGAGCTTCAGTAGTTTCTACTGTTTCTTCTACTTCATCAGATCCGCCGGATCCCGAACCACCACAGGCAGCTGCGACTAACGCTAAAACCGCAAACAAAGCCAAAGCTTTGCGATTTCTCATATAATTTCCTTTCAGTCACTGAAATTAAAAATTCCTACATATTTGTAGGAATGTATTACAACAATAGCGTAATTTGTGTACTCTTCAATAGCAGAAGTAAAAATTTTTAAAAAATGGTTGATAATATAGAAAATCTCTTAACTTTTCTGAATAGTCTTGATTATCTTGATATTTTCATATATATTTTTATAATTTATCTCATTTATTTTGGTTGGAAAAGTGGCGCTGTATTAATAATTTACTTTTTAACAGTTTTTTTGATTTCTATATATTTAAGCTTTTCATATTCATTCTCTATAGGTGAATATATAAGTGGTTGGTTAAATTCAAGTCAACAGACATCTCAAATATTTGCTGGAGTAACAATATTTATGACAATTCTTACGGTCAGTTCTATTTTTCAAAATTTAATTTATAAAGAAAATTCAAAAAAAGACGTTGGAAGTAAATTACTTGGAAGTATTAGTTCTTTAGTTTTGAGTAATTTAATTCTTGCTTTTTTATTTACGATGTTATCTTTACTTTCATTACCTAAGTACATTCAAGAAAATATTGAACAGTCAAATATAGTATCTTTTTATTTAAGTTCTGAAGGTGTGCCTCAACAAACACTTGAAGTAATAACAGGAACAGATTTATTGAAAGTTACATCAAGAATTAAAGAAATTACAGGAAGTACTTCTATCTCTTTGGATGAATCGGGTTGTCTTGAAATTCCTTCTTTTAAAAATTCAAAATTAGTAACAAAAACAATTGAGATAAATGAGTTGTTTGAAATGGTAAATTTAGAAAGAATAAATGTAAATGTTGATCCTTTAGAGTTTTCGCAGACTCTATCTAATATTGCAACAGATTATGCAAGAAAAATGTATACAGAAGGATTTTGGTGCCATAAAGATCCAAATAACGGGTTTCTAGTAACTGAAAGATTATTAGATGTCGGTTATCCACCACCACAATTTGTTGGTGAAAATTTAGCAATGGCATCAACAATCTATTCTGGACATCAAAGCTTGATGAATTCTGAATCCCATAAACAAACAATTATTGATAATGAGTTTAAAAGAGTCGGTATTGGAATTATTTCTGGACCAAATGGTCTTATTATTGTTCAAATATTTGCATGAGTTTTGAAAGCCAGCTTTTAGTTGAGACATTAGTTGCAGGAACAATCAATCATTTAGAAAAAATTGGACATAATCTAACAGATAAACAAATTAATTATCTAATTAAAGACTTATCTGATGAATTGAATCAAGATTTTAGATTGCAAAAACGAACGCCGACACAAGTAATCAATAATTTTATAAAGAAAGAATTTGAATTAAATCTAAATCTCACACCAAATGACCTGGGAGAAGAAGGAAGAGTTCAAATTATTCTTTGGGGAATGGAAAAAGCAAAACAACTTGATGAAAAATAAAATTATTTATAAGGATATATGGGTAAATGCTTATCCTATTGTGATTTGGTTATCTATGGAACCGATTGCTGGACTTGTTGATGTATCTATAACTGGAACAATTGGAATAAATTCACTATCTGCTGTAGGAATTGGCACAACTATCTACTTTGTAACAACTTGGTTGTTTATATTTTTAGCATATGGCACGACACCCTATGTTGCTGACTTAAATATAAATAAAAAATTTAGTAGTTTAAATTATTTTATTTTGTTTGGGAGAAGAGTCAGTATATATCTTGGAATAGCTGTATTCATAATTGTATGGTTATTTGATTCTGCTTTAATTGATTTATTTAAACCAACTATTGAAGTTAAAGAATTTTCATCAACTTATTTGATAGCAAGATCTTTAGGGATAGGATTTTTTTTACTAAACATGCATTCAACCGCTGTACTTAGAGGCTTAAGATTTCCAAAATACACAACTCTAAGCTCACTTATATCAACAGTTTTAAATATTTTTTTTAGTTTTTTACTGGGAATTGTTTTTAACTTTGGAGTTTTAGGAGTTGGACTTGCAAGCACCATTTCTTTTCTAGTTGCATCAATTTATTCCACTTACATTTTGAATATTAAAATAAGAATGCTTGAAAAAAGTGTTGAAAGTATTGATAAAGAGAGCATTCGAAGAAAATTTTTTAATGTGGGCTCAAGGATATTCGTAAGATCAGTTTTTTTAACATTTTTCATGGCTACTTTAAGTAACCAAGCTTCAAGACTATCAATGAATGATATTGCTTTACATCATGTGCTCCAGCAAATGTGGAATATTTCATATACTTTTGTCGATGCATTAGCTATTTCGGCACAAACCTTAGTTGCAGAATATGTTGCTAAGAATAAAAACTTTATCAAGTCTAATTTAAGAAAATGCTTTATAAATTTAACATTTTCAATATCAATAATATTAAGTATTATCTTCTATTTTGGAATAGAGTTTCTTTCTGAGTTTGTTTCAAACCAAAGTTTTATTCAGTTAAATGATAAAAAATTAGTCTTTGTATTTTGCTTAACAATATTTTTTGGTTATTTTGCTTTCTTGTGGGATGGAATTCTATTAGGTTTAGATAAATCTAAAGAATTTTCATACATTACAATTTTTGGATCAATTTCGGGCTTTGCTGCACTCTTTACTCTTTTAAACTATGAGGAAAGTTTATTAAATATTTGGGTTGCTTTGATTTTGTCTTTAATAGTTAGAGCATCTTTTGGATATTATTATGAAAATAAGTAATTTTTATTTAACGGCTTTTAGAACTGGCCTGTCAAGGTAATAGCTCAGTATCTGCAATTCTTGTGAAAGATCTACAGACCTTATCTGAATATCTGGAATATTTTTTAATAATACCGGGGCAAAATTAAGTATTGACTTTACTCCACAGTCAATAAGCTGATCAGCAATGACTTGTGCAACATTTCCTGGTGTTGCGATTATCCCAATTGCAACATTGTATTTATCACATACATCTTTTATATCGGCTATGGGTTTAACAACTAAACCAGCTATTTGTTTGTTAATTTTTTTTGGATCATCATCGAATAGTCCAACAACACCAAAACCTCGCTCTTGAAATCCTCCATAATGTGCAAGTGCTGAACCAAGATTTCCAACCCCTACAATAACTGCACTCCAGCCCTCAACAAGACCAAGTTCAAGTTGAAGTTGATTTCTTAATGTTGATATGTCATACCCTACACCCCTGGTTCCTAAAGTTCCTAAATATGAAAGATCTCTTCTTACCTGGGCATCATTAACTTTTGCTATCTCAGCTAATTTTTTGGATGATATTCCAATAGTTTGATCATCTAATTGTTCTAAACATTGGAGATACAGAGGTAATCTTTTTACTGTTGCTGGAGGTATTTTGTTATTTTCTTTCACTAATGCACAATCTAATAAGGAAATAAAAATAAGATAAACTACTATTAAAATATTTTATTTTTCAAAATTTACGTTTTATTAGTAAATAGGGTAATTTGAAGTCATAACCTATGAACAATAAAGAAATTTTTGATGTATTAATTGTAGGAGCTGGTCCATCAGGGTCCAATACAGCTATTTCTTATAAAAATTTAAATCCAGATTTAAAAGTTGGAATAATGGATAAGGCTGTTTTTCCACGTGATAAGTCTTGTGGTGATGCAATTGGACCAGGCGTTATAAATGCTTTAAAGAGATTTAACAACGAGCATATTCTTGATGACGAACCAGAAGTTATATCAACATCTTTATTTGGACCTGATAATATAGGAATTCAAAATTATATTCCAAAAGTAAAAAACAAAGATGACTCAGTAGTTTATGTAATTCCAAGGTATGAATTAGATAATAGGATTTTTAATATTGCCAAAGATTTAGATGTTACTTCCCTGGAAGACACAAGATACATAAATTATGAAAATATTGAAGATGAAAAAGTTTTAAAAGTAGAAATAGAAACTAGCAGTAAAGAAAAGAAGTTTATATTTACAAAATTATTAGTTGGAGCTGATGGTGCAAACTCAAGAGTAAGAAAAAGTTTAAATTTAAAGCAAAATAGTGATTTACATAAAGCAATTGCGATTAGGGCTTACATAAACAGTCCAAACTATCTTGAGATATTTAAAGAACGAACATTAATGTTTGAAATTAATGTATCGGCATTAAAGGGTTACGCTTGGGCATTTCCAAGTAAAGATGATTTGATCAATATTGGTATAGGTATGCCATTAAACCTATTTAAAAAAGATGATATGGATATAAATAAAATGCTTGATAGTTTTATAACCACCTTGGAGTCAAAAGGAGTTGTTGTAAATAACCTAAGAATGGAGAAAAGTTATATGTTGCCATTCGCATCCTCAAGACCAAAATTGTCTCATGACAAAATAGCTTTAGTAGGAGATGCTGGATCAATGATTAATCCAATGAGTGGTGAAGGTATATTTTATGGAATGGAGGCAGGTTATTTACTTGCAAAAGAGACATTCAGTTCGTTTAACTCAGAAAATGAAAATGAATTAAATCAAAATATAAAAAAATACGAAAAAAAATTAAATCAAAGATTCGGAAAACATTTTTTAAGCTGTACTCTCGCAAGATTTATTTTACAAAGTCCTTTTATGACCAAACGATTACTTAAAATTGCCTCCGTTGATAAAAATACAATAAACTTTGTTGTTGAGTTGTTATTTGATGAAGCAAGATTGACATTTAAAGAAACTTTTTTACTTACTTTTAAATTTATTTTACCCTTTAAAACATTGAAGTTTTTCAGCAAATCTCCTACCTTTTCGTTATAGCAAAAACCCAAATCAGTACTAAAATAGAGGGACACATTGTGAAATATTTCACAAATAGGGAGGGAATGTGATTGACTGGCTACCCATACTAGTTATGTTATTTATTGGTATAGGATTTGCTTTAGCTTCATTAGGTGTTTCTTATTTAATTTCCCCAAAGAATCCAACACCTGAAAAGTTGACTCCATATGAGTCAGGAATTTTTCCAGAGGAAGAACCATCTCAAAGATTTCCTGTAAAGTTTTACATGGTTGCTATGTTGTATATTGTTTTCGACATAGAAATTATTTTTCTTCTAGCTTGGGCAACTCGATTTGAACAGCTCGGATGGTATGGGATTGTAGTTATTTTTATCTTCACATTTTTTGTACTGGAGACACTTTATTATGTCTGGAAAAGAAACGTACTTGATTGGAATGTACCAAGAAGGCAAAGATATCACGAACCAGTCTCAAGTTATCCAGGAAGTGAGGACTAATGTTTTCACCAGATAATATCTTTACGACAACAATTGATAAAGCTATCAGGTGGTCAAGAACACAGTCCATGTGGCCAGTTACATTTGGCCTTGCTTGTTGTGCTATTGAAATGATGGCCGCGGGATCAGCAAAGTATGATTTGGCAAGATATGGCATGGAAGTATTTAGAGCATCACCAAGGCAAGCTGATTTAATGATTGTTGCAGGAAGAGTTTCTCAAAAAATGGCTCCTGTCTTGAGGCAGGTTTATGATCAAATGGCTGAACCAAAATGGGTAATTGCAATGGGTGCTTGCTCATCTACTGGAGGGATGTTTAACAATTATGCACTCGTACAGGGAGTTGATCACATTGTGCCCGTAGATATTTATGTTCCTGGATGTCCTCCTGGACCTCAGTCACTAATGCATGGAATTTTAACATTACATCAAAAGATCATGGATAGAGAGATTAATAGATAATGATTGATAATATTGAAATTTTGCCGGAAGAATACTTCAAAAAAGTTGAAGAATTAAAGCAAGACGGTTTTGAGATGATGGTTGATTTAACAGCTGTAGATTGGTTTAGAAAAAAAGATCCAAGGTTTGAATTAGTTGTTAATTTTCTATCTGTATCGAAAAATAAAAGAGTTTGCTTATCTGTTAAATTAAATGATGATCTGACAATCCCTTCAATTGTTAGTTTATACCCAAGCGCAAATTTCTATGAAAGAGAAGCCTTTGATATGTTTGGAATAAATTTTGAGAATCATCCAGATTTAACAAGAATTTTAATGCCTGATGATTGGGTTGGGCATCCTTTAAGAAAAGATTATGGATCTGGAAGAATACCGGTTCAATTTAAAAATGCACCAAAGGTTGATTAGTAATGGAAGAAAATAACGATACAGTAAAAGACCTCGATTTTTGGGCTACAAATTCTGAAGAGGGTGGTTGGAATATTTCTTCAACCGATGAAGGATCCCAAAAAATGTTAGAGCAAGAAGATGAGATGACAACAAAAATACAAATGGGATCGGATGTCATTGATGATTATTTTATTGAAGATGATATATCTGATGATGAAAGAATGATACTTAACATGGGGCCACAACATCCATCTACGCATGGCGTTTTAAGATTGCAAGTTGAGCTTGAAGGAGAAGTAGTTAGGAGAGTTCAACCAGTAATTGGATATCTTCATACAGGAATGGAAAAAACAGGGGAAGAATTAAATTACTTCCAAGGGCCTACAAACACAACGAGAATGGACTATTTATCACCTTTTTTCAATGAGCTTGTTTTTTCATTAGCAACTGAAAAATTACTTGGTATTGAAGTTCCCGAACGAGCAGCAAATATCAGAATATTAATGACTGAGCTTAATAGAGTTTCCTCACATCTTGTTGCTTTAGCTACTGGAGGAATGGATATTGGTGCACTTTCGATGATGATTTTTGGATTTAGAGAACGGGAGTTAATTTTAGATTTTTTTGAGAAAACAACTGGATTAAGAATGAATCATAATTTTATAAGACCAGGTGGGGTAGCAGCAGATTTGCCTGATAATTGGCAAAAAGATGTTGAGGATATATTAAAAATCATTCCTGAGAAATTAAAAGACTATGATGAAATGCTTCTCGATAATCCGATATGGCAGGGCAGGTTAAAAAATGTTGGAATATTGACAACTGAAGAATGTCTAGCATACGGAGTTACTGGACCTAGTCTCAGGGCTAGTGGATATGCTTGGGATTTAAGAAAAATGCAACCTTATTCAGGTATAGAAAAGTATGAATTCGATGTACCAGTTTTTGAAGAAGGGGATGTCTTTGCAAGATGGAGAATAAAAGTACTTGAAATTTTTGAAAGTTTAAAAATTGTTGAACAGGTTTTAGGAGATATGCCAAAAGGAGCATATAAAATTCAAGATAAAAAAATCACACCCCCACCAAGAAAAAGATTAGATGAGTCAATGGAAGCCCTCATTCATCACTTTAAAATATATACAGAAGGCTTTAAAGTTCCAGAAGGTCAAGTTTATACAACGGTAGAATCTCCAAGAGGTGAATTAGGATGTTTTATCGTTTCAGATGGTTCTTCAAAACCTTACAGGATGCATGTAAGAGGCCCATCCTTTTGTAATTTACAGGCTTTACCTGTAGTTATGTCAGATAGTCCCATTGCAGACGCGGTTGCTGCTATCGCTTCTCTTGATCCGGTTTTAGGAGATGTGGACAGATGAGCTGGGAGAAAGAACTAATTGAAAAAGCGAATGAAATAATTGACTTATACCCTGAAAAAAGATCTGCACTTGCCCCGCTTTTGTATTTAGCTCAAGAAAGAGACGGTTATATCTCCGATGAGTCCATTGTTGAGATAAGCAACCTTGTTGGGATCACAGAAGTACAAGTAAAGTCTGTTGCATCTTTTTACTCTATGTATAAAGAAGAACAAACAGGAAAATATTTACTCAGTGTATGTAAGTCAATTTCATGTGAGATAAATGATTCAAGAAGTGTAATTGACTCTGTTAAAGAATTTACGGGATTAGAAAACTATGAAACAGATGTTGATAAAGTTTTTACTTTTGAGGAAGTCGAGTGTATTGGTGCTTGCGGTGGAGCACCAGCTGTTCAAATTAATTATGAAACTGTTGAAGGCCTTACACCACAAAAGTCGATTGAATTATGTGAATGGCTCAAAGAAGAGAAGCCAGAGGTAGTTGTTGCTGAAGAATTACAAAATATGTTTGGTGGCGTTAAATCTTTTGATTGGGCAATCAACGACAACACAGGATCATCTTATTCGGTTCCAGGTTTTCAAAATATTGGAACTGCTAAGGAAAAAAGAATATGAAAGAGACATTATTACTAACAAAACATATGCGTGAATTTCCTGAAAATAGCCATAAGATAGAAATTTATGAGAACAACAACGGTTACGATGCATTAAAAAAAGTTCTCAAAGAAGGCAATCCCGAAAACGTAATCAATGAAATTAAAGATTCAAATATAAGAGGTAGAGGAGGAGCAGGTTTCCCTACCGGGGTAAAGTGGGGATTTTTAGCTGAAGATGAAGATAGATATTTAGTGATAAATGGAGATGAATCTGAACCAGGAACTTTTAAAGATAGAATATTGCTTGAAAGAGATCCTCATCAACTAATTGAAGGCATCATAATTACATGTTTTGCTTCCAATATAAAAAAAGCTTTTATTTATATAAGAGGTGAATACGCAAAACCTGCAAGAAGAGTTCAAGATGCAGTAGAACAAGCCTACGAGAAAGGCTATCTTGGAAAAAATATTTTAGGTACTAATTTTTCATTGGATGTTGTAGTTCATCTAGGAGCGGGTGCTTATATATGTGGTGAAGAGACAGCACTATTAAACTCATTAGAAGGAAAAAGAGGTGAGCCAAGGTTGAAACCGCCTTACTTTCCTGCTGTCATGGGTTTGTATAATAAACCAACCCTTGTCAATAATGTTGAAACGATTTCTTCTGTTCCCTGGATAATTAATAATTCAGGAAAAGAGTATTCAAAACTTGGAGTTGAAGGTTCAACTGGTACCAGAATTTTTAGTTTATCAGGCCACATTAATAATCCTGGAAACTTTGAAATAGAAATGGGAAAAAGTTTCGGTGAATTTATCGACACTTTTGGTAATGGAATCAAAAATGATAAAAGTGTTAAGGCTTATATACCTGGAGGCGCTTCAGCTCCATGGTTCACAGGCGATCAATTAGATATAAAAATGACAATAGACGATGTAGCAAATGCAGGTTCAATGTTGGGTTCAGGGGCTGTTGTTGTTATGGATGAAGATACCAATTTAGTTTATGCTGCAAAAAGCATAGTTAGTTTTTTTGCTCATGAATCTTGCGGTCAATGTACTCCATGCAGGGAAGGAACAACATGGCTAGAAATGATATTAGAACGAATAGCTAGTGGAAGAGGAAGATTGTCTGACGTAAGTTTACTCATAGATATTTGTGATAATATCTCACCCGGACTTTCCTGGCCCCCAAAAATGACAACTATTTGCCCATTAGGTCCATCTGCAGTTTCCCCAATCACATCATTACTAGATAATTTTTCCGATGAAATTATGAATATGTTGCCAACAAAGATTCCAATTGCTCAATGACAGATAAAATAACAATAAATGTAAATGGCTCCGAGATATCGACCGAACCTGATCAATTAATTATCGAAGCATGTGAAGATTCTGGGATTCATATTCCAAGATTTTGTTGGCATAAACGTATGGATCCAGTCGGAATGTGCCGGATGTGTTTGGTAGAAATCGACACTCCTCGTGGTAAAGCTTTGGTTCCATCTTGCACTACAAAAGTATCAGAAGACTTAATTGTAGATACCGAATCAGAGGTTGTGAAAAAGGCCCAAGAAGGTGTGCTAGAGTTTTTATTAATCAATCATCCTCTAGATTGTCCGGTATGTGATAAGGCGGGAGAATGTCCACTTCAGGACCAAACAATGGCTTATGGACCTGGAGAATCAAGATTTGTAGAAGATAAAAGACATTTTGAAAAACCAATTCCTATTTCTGAAATTATTTTATTAGATAGAGAAAGATGTATTTTATGTGCACGGTGTACTAGATTTTCTGATGAGATTTCCGGAGATCCCTTAATTGAATTTATTCAAAGAGGAAACAAAACACAAGTAAATACTTTTCCAGATGAGCCTTTTAGGTCATATTTTTCCGGTAATACAGTTCAAATCTGCCCTGTTGGAGCGCTCACATCAACATCATATAGATTTAAAGCACGACCATGGGATCTAAAAAAGGTTTCATCAACATGCAATTGTTGTTCGGTTGGTTGTTCAGTTGAATTAAATGTTTCACAAAATAAAATGTTAAGAATTCTTGGTGAAGATAATGATTTTACTAATCAAGGATGGCTTTCTGATAAAGGAAGGTATAACTTTGAGTATCTACATTCTGATAAAAGAATTACATTACCTTTACTCATTGATAGTTCAACACAAGAAGTAAGTATTAATGAATCAATGGATCTAATAAGTAATGAAATATTCTCTCATAAAAAATCTTCTGTAAGTTTTATTGTTGGTCCAAACAGTACTAATGAAGAATATTTTGCATTAAACAATTTTGTAAATGATTTAAAAGAAAAAAATGACAACAGCGAAAATATAAATATTTACTTTAGTGATGATTATCTTTACAAAGGGTTTTTTGAAAATCAGGAGAAACTTGGGGAAATAAAAGATTTAGATCTTGCAGATACAATAATTTTATGGTCTCAAGATATAAAAGATAATTTACCTACCCTTTATTTACGTATCAAACAAGCAGTGAAAAATGGAAAAAAACTTTTGATATTTGGTCATACAAATACTGCAATAAAAGAACTAACAGAACATTATTTTGGCGAAGAAATAATTAATAAAAATTTTGAATTTAATGTTGAAATATCAGAGATACCAGATCTTGAAGAATTCATACTCGATAAGAATGTTGTTGCAATTTTAGGTAAATCGTCTCCAATTCAAGATGTTGAACCAATTACAGAATTATTTCAATATTTAAATGAAAAATCAAACCTCAAAGTACTTAATGCTTTTTCAAAGGGAAATACTTTTGGTGCACTACAAAATATAGATTGCGTAAAAGGATTGAATGAATTTGTTAATGAGTTTGATGAAAGCAAAAGAAATCTTGTATTCACAATTGGTGCAAATCCAGTAAATAATTCTGTTTTAAGTAAAAAAATAAAAGATAGATTAATTATGTCGGACTTTGTAGTTGCTTTGGATATGTTTTTAAATGAAACTACAGAATTAGCAAATATTATTCTTCCTACAACATCTTATGGAGAAAAAGAAGGCACTGTTACAAATCTTGAAATGAGGATATTAAAGCAAAATAAAATACTTCCTGTTCCAGGCTCAGCATTGAGTGATTGGGAGTATTGGTCGATGCTATTAAATAAAATTGATAATGAAAAACTTTTTGAATCTGAAATAGAATTGAATTCACTTATGTGTGATGAATATATTGATAAAGAAATACTTCCATCTTTTGAAAACTTAAATAAACCTCAGAATCTAGATGGTATTTTAAACTTTAAACCAATCAATATTGAAATCGAAAACATCAATTTAATAAACCTTGAAATGTTGTTTGTACACAGGCTTTATGGAGATTCATCATCACAAATTAATTCACCTTCTATTTCGATGCTTGGATCTGAGCGATTTATTGAAATGAATTATGCAACTTACTTTGGATCTTATATGTTAAATAATGATGTTGTAACTCTAACACAAGATGATGTCTCTATTCAGGTAAACGTTTACATTAATGATTCACTGCCAGATAATCTCATAATAATTCCAATTAATCGAAGAGGTTTTCAAAATCTCGATCCCCAAAAGAAAGTTGAATTAGAAGTAGCAAATAGCAGGGAGCAATTGAGTGTCAGTTGAATTAATTCTTGCATTCGTAAAACCACTTTTAGGTTTAGGTCTCTTACTTACCAATACAATCCTTCTTATTTGGTTAGAAAGAAAAGTTGTAGCAGGAATGCAGTCTAGAGTTGGTCCTGATAGAGCAGGTCCTTTTGGAATACTTCAAACTCTTGCAGATGCTATAAAACTTTTATTGAAAGAACAAATTTTACCAATGAAAGCTGATAAAGCCATGTATCTTCTTGCTCCGATCGTTGCTCTTGTTCCATCCTTTTTAATATTTATGATTATTCCACTTGGTCCAGGATTTGATTTAAAAGTTGGTGGGGAATCAAAATTTATCAATATGGTGGGAGCTGATATCAATGTAGGTGTCTTATTCTTTCTTGCAATAAGTTCATTAGCAGTTTACAGTGTTGTGTTAGCTGGATGGTCATCAGGGTCAAAATACCCACTTCTTGGCGGAGTAAGAGCATCTGCTCAAATGATTTCATATGAAGCTGCCATGGGCCTATCGCTTGTACCTGTAATTTTGTATTCAGGTTCAATGTCTATGTCAAAAATTGTTGAAAGCCAAGCTGGTAGTTTATCAAGTACAATACCAATTATTGATTCAATCGTAAGATTTATACCAAATTGGAATATTTTTCCACAATTTTTGGCATTTGGAATCTTTTTCATTGCCTCTATAGCAGAGGTTAACAGAGCTCCATTTGATTTAGTTGAGGCAGAACAAGAATTAGTTGGTGGTTTTCACACAGAATATTCAGGATTTAGATTTGCAATGTTTTTTCTAGCTGAGTACATAAATATGTTTAATATGTGCGCCATAACAGCAACTTTTTTTCTAGGAGGTTGGCTAGGTCCGACATTTGAAGGAATTCTTCCACCATTTTTATCAGCACTCATGCCCACGCTTTGGCTAGGAGTAAAAACTTTTGGACTTCTCTTTGTTTATTTTTGGATTAGAGCAACACTTCCAAGATTGAGATATGACCAACTAATGGAGTTAGGGTGGAAAAGACTCATCCCAATATCATTAATTTGGCTTATGATTTCGGCAATTGTATTAGCTATCAGAGATTTTGGATTACCTTGGAGTTAAAAAAAATATGAGTGCAGGATACGATTTAGTAAAAGGTTTAAAGGTAACGTTCAAAGAGTTATTTAAAAAATCTGTCACTGATAAATACCCAAAAGAATTTAGAAACAAACCTCAAAGGTTTCATGGAAGACATGTTTTAAACAAGTATGAAGATGGCATGGAGAAGTGTATTGGATGCGAATTATGTGCTGGAGCTTGCCCCGCACAATGTATATATGTACGTGGTGAAGACAACCCTGAAGAACAACCTGTAAGTCCCGGTGAAAGATATGGATTTATTTATGAAATAAATATGCTCAGATGTATATATTGTGGTCTATGCGTTGAGGCTTGTCCAACAGAGGCAATTACAATGACATCGTTGTTTGAGATGAGTATTGGTTCACGAGATGAAGCAGTCTTTGACAAAGAAGTTTTATTGGTAGGAGAAAGTGGAATTCCAAATGCTCATGAAGAACAGACACCATTGACAAATTTAAATGAATTGAAAACAGCTGATGGTTGGATGAGAGCAACATCATCTAATGGCAATCCAGATTATCAAAATACTATAAGTTGGACAGGCTCTCTTGGAGTTGGAAAAAGAGAACCTGAAAAAGGTCAATTTTTAGAGGAAGAATAGTGTGACAGAACTACTACTTTTTGCGATACCGGCTTCTATGATGATTCTCGGAGCGCTAATTGTAGTTTTTGCAAAAAATCCCGTTCATAATGCAATGGGTTTAGTCTTAACTCTTACATCTTTAGCCATTTTATACATTACTTTGAATGCAACTTTTGTTGCAATGGTGCAGATGCTTGTTTATGCAGGTGCAGTAATGACATTATTTCTCTTTGTCATAATGATGATTGGGGTTGACAAACCTGAACAATCTAAAGAACAGATCAAAGGACAAAAACTATTGATTTCAGGAACTTTATTATTGTTGATATCGGTAGTAACTTTTGTCGGCTTAGAAAATGGATTTAATTGGAATCTACTATTTCCACAATCTGAAAGTTCATTTGAGGGAACCCCTTCTTTATTGGCCTCTGCAATGTTTACATCTTGGGTTTTCCCATTTGAAGTTATATCAATTCTTCTAATAGTTGCTACAACTGCAGCTTTGGCATTAGCCTATGAATTTAAAAAAAGTGATGCTAATGATTGAAGTAACTTCTGATTGGTATTTAACATTATCAGCAATTCTTTTTTCTATTGGTTTTGTTGGTATGATGGTTCGAAAAAATGCGTTAATTATGTTTATGTGTATTGAGCTA
>CACODT010000004.1 GCA_902626065.1 uncultured Candidatus Actinomarina sp. | reverse complement strand
TATTAACTTAGTTGACCTAGACATGCTTTATGGACACAGAGAAGATCCAGCTGGATATTATGAAGGTTTAAAAATTATAGATGATGGCTTAGAAAAGTTAATTAGTGTCTTGAATGATGAGGATATAATTATTATTACTGGTGATCATGGTACTGATCCAACTGATGGTAAAACTGATCATTCTAGAGAATATGTACCTTTTGTTATCTACAAAAAGAATCTAAAACCAAAATCTATTGGTGAAGGTGATACTTTTTCAGATATTGCTGCAACTATTTCAGATATTTACGAAATCGAAAACATATTTCCAGGTAAAAGCAGTGCCAATCATTTAACATGATTGATAGGGACAGAATGCTAAATAAAATTAATGATGCAAGTAATTATCTTAAGGAAAACTTTAATTCAAAGGTTTCGTCTGCAATTATTTTAGGCTCAGGTATGGGCGGCTTTGAAAATAGCTTTGATCCAATTGCAACTTTTGATTATTCGGAAATACCAAACTTTATAAAACCAGCCGTACAAGGACATACTGGAACTTTAACGTTTGTTGAAGTTGAAGATAAAATTACCGCAATATTATCTGGTAGAGCACATTATTACGAGGGATATGATATTCATGACCTTGTGTTACCCACGAGAGTATTATCTACTTTAGGAATTAAAAACCTGATTGTGACTAATGCTGCTGGTGGTATAAATGCTAATTACTCACCAGGAGACATCGTCGCAATTAAAGATCATATAAATTTAACAGGCAATAACCCTTTGATAGGCAAAAATTTAGATGAATTTGGGCCAAGATTTCCTGATATGTCAGAAGTTTATAGTTTGAAGTTTAGAGATTTAGCAAAAGAAGTTTCTAAAGAATATTTTGATTACAAGGAAGGTGTTTATGCTTGGTTTACAGGACCAACTTATGAAACTCCATCGGAAGTCAATTTTGCAAAAACGATAGGTGCTGATTTGGTTGGAATGTCCACTGTTCCTGAGGCAATTGTGGCAAAGCATTCTGGAATAGATGTTACTGCTTTTTCATTGGTTACTAACTTAGCAGCTGGGATTTCAGATTCACCATTATCTCATGAAGAAGTAATAGAAATTGCAGACAGAACCTCAAAAACATTTCAAAATTTTATGAAAAGTTTTTTAGGTCAAATTAATTTAGCTATTTAGATATCTAATATTAAAATAAAATTATGAAAATAGCAGTTTGCGCAAAACAAATTCCTGACCCAGCGTTAGATATTACATATTCAGAAGGGCTTGTAAGCAGACCTGAAGAACAGGTTTTAGATGATACAGACAGATATGGTATAGAGGTCGCTTTACAATTAAAAGAAAAATTTGATGCAGAAGTAACAATTATTTCTATGGGAAAAATAGGTACAGAAAAAGGTATCCAGCAAGCTTTACAAATGGGCCCAGACAAAGCATTGGTTTTAGAAGATGATTCTCTTACGGGATCTAATTCATTAATGACGGCAAATGTCCTTAGTGAACTTTCAAAAAAAGTGGGAGCTGATATTACAATTTTTGGTACTGAATCAACAGATGGATATTCAGGTGTTATCCCTCAACAAGTATCAAGAATGCTTGGATTGCCATGTATTTCATATATAAAAGCAATAGAAATTGGTGATTCTGTAACTCTTACTAGACAAACATCTACAGGTTCTGAAAAAGTTGAAATGCCCTCAAGTTGTGTATTGTCTGTAACAGCCGGAGGGGTGGAACCAAGATATCCGAACTTCAAAGATATAATGGCCGCAAAGTCTAAGCCAGTTGAAAAGGTCTCGTTAAGTGATATCGAATTTAATGCAGTTCAGAATATAGAATTTATCGACATTAAAGATGTCTCAACAACAAAACAAGGTGAAAAAATAGTAGATGAGGGCGATGGCTTTCAGGTAATAATAGATAAACTTAAGGAATTAAAAGCAATATGAAAACATTAATTATTGGTGAAGTAGTAGAAGGTAAGCTTTCAAGTGGTGCTTTAGAAATAATCTCAAAATCTCAAGAACTCGGATTAGACTTTGAAGTTGCAACAGTAGGGACCGAGGATTCACCAAATATCGGTTCTGATAATTTCAAAAACACTTATTTAAAATGCAACGAAACCCAGCTAAGTCTTGGATCTGTTGCAAACACTCTAAAGACAATGGTTGATGAACAATCTATTTCACTTGTTATGGCTCCATCAACGTATGTTGGTAGAGATCTAATAGCATTTTTATCTGTAGATTTTAGTTCCAGTCAGGTGTCAAATGTTATTAACTTCTCGATTGAGGGTGAAAATGTAATAACTTCCAATTCAATAAATGGTGGAGAAAGTGAATATAATTCAAAAATTACTTCAGATAAAAAATTTCTTTTAATAAGACCTAAATCTTTTGAAGAAGTTCAATTAGAACTTAGTAATAGCAATTATGAAATGGTTGAAATTGTTTCTGAAGATCCTAAGGTGTTTGATATATTTATTGAAGAGAAATCTGGACCACAATTAGAAGATTCAAAAATTGTTGTGTCTGCAGGAAGAGGAATGGTTGATAGCTCAAACTTATCTTTAGTAGAAGATCTTGCAAGTAAGCTAAACGCAGCAATTGGTGGTACTAGAGCCATAGTTGATGCAGGTTGGATGCCTTATTCACAGCAAGTTGGTCAAACAGGTAAAACTGTCAAACCTGATGTTTATATTGCATTAGGTATTTCAGGTGCTACCCAGCATCAAGTTGGAATGAAAGATTCAAAATATATTATTGCAATAAATAAAGATGAAGAAGCTCCTATATTTCAAATTGCTGATCTTGGCCTAGTTGCAGATACTTTGTCTGTAGTTCCAAAAATTACTGAAAATTTATAATTTAAAATTTAAAATCAAAAGGTAATACTTCTTCAAACTTATACTTTTTAAAGTCGTTATCGTTAACGACAATTACATGTTCAGTATTGAATTCTGACATTCTTTGTCTTGAAATTCCACAAGGAAATATTGCAGTATCACTTTTTGCATCTATACATGCAACTGCAATTGTATCAATTTTCGTCTCGCCTTCTGATATAGCTTTCAAGATAGCTACATCTTCACCACATACTGTTGCAGGATATGAAGCATTTTCAATATTACAACCCGTATATATGTTTCCAGAGTCAGTTATTAATGCTGCGCCAACACGAAAATTAGAGTATGGTGCATAAGCTTTTTTAGCGATCTCTTTTGCTAAATCTGCTAATTTTTGATCTTGAGAAGACAATTACTCCCCTTTCTTAATTAAAGTTTCAAAATCTTTTTTAGTTTTTGTAAATACTCTTGAGCCAGATCCTGGTTGCATAGTTACACCATAAAGAACATCTCCTGCTTGCATTGTTTGCTGTTGGTGAGTGACAATTAAAAACTGTGCATCTTCCTTTACAAACTCAAGTAAATTAAGCATTCTATGTAAATTAGCGTCGTCTAAAGCTGCTTCAACCTCATCTAGTATGTAAAAAGGACTAGGAAAAGACTTAAAAACGGAGAATAAAAAGGCAATTGCAGCAAGTGATCTTTCTCCTCCAGAAAGTAAACTTAATTTTTTGACTTTCTTACCTCTTGGTTGAACACTTATTTCGATACCTGATTCAAGTAAGTTTTCAGGATTTGTTAATGTCAGAGACCCTTTACCCCCAGGAAAGAGCTTTTCGAAAACTTCTTCAAAATTGACAGAAATTGTGTTGAATGAGTTTTCAATTCTAAATTTAATTTCTTCTTCAATTTCATTTATATACTTTAAAAGTTCTTTTTTAGTTGTATTCAATTCTTCTATGTTTGAAGATATATCCTCATATCGAGTGTTTAATGATTCAAAATCTTCAGAGGCTAAATAATTTACAGTACCAAGTTCATCCAATTCATTTTCAGTTTTTGAAATAATATTTTCAATATCATTTATTGACTCATTTTCAATTTCATATTGATTGATTTGCTCAATACTTAAGCCACTTATGTTTGTTAGATTTGAATAATAAAGAGCTCTTTTTGACATATATTCTGATTCTTTAACCATTAAATCACTTTTTTTATCTTTATAATTAAATAAACTTTTTGAAACATCTTCTAGATTTTCTTCAATTTCATTAATTTGCTCATCATTGTCACTATAATTTTCATCTAATTTTTGATTTCTCTCTGATAAATTTGTTGAGAGGTCATTTAAAATCTTATAAGCTTGTGAAGCTTTTAAATTTATAGCTTCATAATTATTAATCTCCTCAGATTTATCATTTGAATTTAATTCTTTTACCTTATTGGAAAGGTTTTTATTTTCATCTGTAAGATATTTTATCTTTTCAGAAGATGAGATAAGTTGTTCATTGATTGATGAAGTCTCGTTTTCCAAATATTCTTTTTCGGTCAGTAATGATTCCTCCCTGTCCCTTAATGTCTGCTTAAATTTATCAGAATTGCTATATTCATTTATTAAAGAAAGTTTTTCATCAAGACTTTTTTGTATCTCATTTTTATTAAGTAATGCTCTTTCATGTTGAATGTTTAAATCTGTAATCTCTTTATGTAATAAACTATCTGTATGAATCTTTACTTTATTAAAAGATCTAGAATTTAATTTTTTTCTTTTTAGGAACTTATCGTGTTTTGTTAAATGTTTACCTATATACTTTTCATCTTTGATCCAATTATTTAAATTGTCTGTAAATTTATCAAGTATGTCAGTTTTTGAAGATAGATCAATCTTTAAGAACTTGATCTCATTTTTAAGTAAAGCTTCGTTGACTTCCAAACTAGATGATTGTTTACTTTTCACATCTTCAATTTCAATGTTTAGACTTTCAATCTTTTTTGAGTTAACTGTAACAATGTCTTTTTTATCAATTATTAATTTAGATAATTGTGAAATTTGGTTGTTGTTTTGATGAATCTGATTTGTGTACCTTTTTAATTCACTAAAAGATTGTTCTTTAATTCTTTCTAATGACAATTGCCTTTCCGTTGAAATTTGATATATTGACTTAAATTCTTCACTGAATTTGTTTACTTCAGTAATTGCATTTGAAAGAAAAGATTTTACAGAAACATTTTCTCCAAAATCTTTTCTGAGTTTATTTTTGCTTACTTTGAAATCTTCAAGTTTAGACTCAAGTTCCTTAATAAATCGGTTTACTTCTTCTAATTGAGTTTTGATGTCTTCATATTTTTTATTGAAATTTCTATATTGAAGAATATTAAGATTTGTTTTGTTAAATTTTAAAATTTCAGATAATTGCTTATGAAGCTGAGCTTGTTCAGCCTGTTTTCTTAATGGATCAATTTGTTTTTTTATCTCACGAAGAACATCTTTTGCTCTTTTAATTTCTTTATCTCCAGATTCTATTCTTTTTAATGCTTTGTCCTTTTTTAATTTATATGGAAGTATTCCAGATGCTTCTTCAATTGTAATTCTATGATCTTCAGGCTTAGCGTTCAAAATTTCTGTAATTTGCCCTTGGGAGATAATTATGTGCTGTTGCTTGCCTATGCCCACGTCATTTAAAAATTCTTGAATATCAAGTAATCTACAAGCAAGACCATTCATAAAATATTCTGAAGTACCATCTCTATATAATTTTCTTCCAATAGATACTTCACTAGAGTTGAAATTGGTATTGTCGTCTAAGTCAAAAACTAAATATACTTCAGCGAATCCTTTTTCCCCAAGTTTTTCTGTTCCTGCGAATATTACATCTTCCATTTTGTTCGTTCTAAGAGAACCAGGGCTTTGATTACCCAACACCCATGAAATAGCATCAACTATATTTGATTTTCCAGAACCATTTGGACCCACAATTACATTTGTGTATTCAGATAAGTTTATAGTAGTTTTTTCAGCAAATGACTTAAACCCACTCGCAACTACTGATTTTAAGTGCATATATTTAACCCTGTTGTTACTTATAAGGATACTAAAAATTTATACTTTTGCTTAAATTAAAAAAGTTTTATTAGTCTAAATCAGAAAATGCATTCTTTGCAGCCATTTGTTCGGCATTTTTCTTTGATTTTCCTTTACCTTTTCCTATAACTTTATTTTCAAGAAAAACACTAGCTTGAAATTCTTTATTATGATCTGGACCTGTTGATTTAGACTCATAATTTACTTTTTGACCGTTTTTAGCAAAATATTCCTGTAAGCGTGTTTTATAGTCTTTTTGACCTGGATTTTTTGATAAATTATCAATTAAAGGATAAATAAATTTAGAAACAAACTTATTTACTTCTTCAAGGCCTCCATCAAAATAAATTGCAGCAATTAATGCCTCAACAGCATCTTCAAGTATTGAACTTTTTTTTCTTCCTCCAGTGCTATCTTCGGCTTTACTCAAAAAGAGATAATCACCAATCTCAATTTTGTTAGCAATATCAACAAGTGCATTCTGGTCAACTGCACCAGATCTTATCTTTGTAAGACTACCTTCATCAAGATTTGGATAACTATTAAATAAGAAAATTGATATATCAAAGTCAAGAATCGTATCTCCTATAAATTCATATCTTTGATTAGTTAAAAATTTTGGATTTTCATCAATGTAGGATTTATGTGTTAAGGCAATTTTTAAGTGGTCTTGATCCTTGAAAAAATAGCCTATATTTTTTTCAAAGTTATTTAAATCTTTTGTACTCATAGTTCATTTGATACTTTAGAAAATTTATTAATAAATTTTTTATCTATCGCCCTTTTTGTAAATAGTAAAGCATTTTTTATAGCCTCAGCATTGGACGAGCCATGGCCAATTATTACTAATCCATTTACTCCAAGCAAATATGAACCATTAGTAGAGTTTGGATTTAGTGCATCTCTTACTGGTGACATAGCATTCTTCACAGGTGTTAACAGAGGTTTTAATAAATTTTCTTTTAATGAGTCCGATATCATATTCATTTGTAACCTAGCTACACCTTCCATTGTTTTTAGTACAACATTTCCAGTGAAACCATCAGTAACAAATACATCAACTTTTGAATTTGCAAAATCTTTACCTTCTACATTTCCTATAAAATTTAACTCGGATGAATTTAGTAATTTATACGTTGACTTTTCTAATTCTCTACCTTTAGAACTTTCTTCTCCATTATTTACCAGACCAATTCTTGGATTATCAATTTCGAATAGTAATTCAGATAATTTTGAGCCCATTACTGCAAATTGATATAAAATTTTGGGTTTAACTTCTAAATTCGCTCCTGAATCAACAAGTATTACTTCTCTATCTTGAGCAGGTAATACAGTAGCAATAGTTGGTCTTGTTACACCTTTGATTTTTCCAAGTACTGATATAGCTCCTATAAGACTTGCCCCAGTTGAACCTGCAGAGAATACTGCATCTGCTTTTTTTTCTTTTAATAGATTTAAAGCACCTAAAATCGAGGAATTTTTATTTGTTCTGATTGCTTTTGCTGGATCATCATCCATTGATATTACCTGTGGATAATTAACAATTGGTATCTGTTCACTACCTAAATAAGTTGAAATAAGATTTTCATCTCCAGATAAGATAACATCAACACCTTGATTTTTAGCAAGAATAGCACCTTTTACGACTTCCTCAGGTGCGGAGTCCCCACCCATTGCATCAACAGCAATAGTACTCATAATTAACTAATTTGATTCTGGGTCTTTTACTTGACGACCATTATATGTACCATCTACAGGATTTACTCTGTGCGACTGTTTTGCTACTCCTGTTTCTGGATCAATTATAAAATGTGGTCTTGAAACTTTATGTTGGGCTTTACGCCTTTTAGTTCTAGATTTTGACATTTTCTTTTTAGGTACTGCCATACAAAATTCCTTTCAACTTACAAATCTAGCTCAGTTAGAGAAGAAAATGGACTTTCTTTTAAATTTTTTTTAGGATGTTTGCAGACTTTTATATTTTGATTTTTTCCGCAATCAGAGCACAAACCTTTGCATTCCAACTTACATAAATACTGTAATTTCATTTCATTTAAGATGACTTCGGAAATTAAGGGTGTGACATCAATTATTTCAGTATTAAGGTCTATATCGTAGTCATTTTCATCATCCTTATAAAAACCTATCTCAAAATTATTTTGTTTTGTTAACATATTTTCAGAGAGACATCTTGAACATGCTGATTCAAATTTAAAATCTAAAGTAAGGTTTATCCAAATTTTTTCATGATAACTTTTTATACATATTTTTAATTTTGAAGGATGGTTTTTTAAAGTTTTATTACCTGCATATTTAACATCCAAATATCCATTGACTTCATAATCTACCTCATTGTCCACATTCAATAAAGAAGTGATATCAAATTCTGTTTGAAGTTTATCCATTCTCTTCTGGATCAATAATTTTTCTTGGTTGCCTTAAATTAGATTTCTCACGTTCAATAATTTGGCTTAACTCATCAATCTTTGATTGGATATCTTTCAATTTATTATCAAGTTTATCTTCAACACTTGCTCTATTTAAGATTGCTTCTTGCTCGGCTTGTTTAACAAGTGCATTAGCTTCAACTACTGCCTCTTGTAAAACAAAAGACTCCGAGATTAATCGAGAGGACTCTTGATCTGCTTTAGACAGTATTTCCTCAGCTTCATCTTTCGCTTTTTTCAAATAAAGCTCTTGCTCTCTAACTATAAACCTTGCCGTTCTTAACTCAACTGGCATTAAATCAATTAAATTATCAACAAGTTTGATAATTTCTTTCTTATTTGTTTTATTATTTAAAAAGGAATTTGATGATAGATTTTCTTTAAGAAGCTCTAGTTGATCAACATATTCCATTTTAATTTGACCACTCAAAACATCCTCTATTGATATTTCACTTTTAGACATTTTTCAGTCTTTCTACGACTATTAATGGGACCAAAGCATTTACATCTCCACCATATGAAAATATCTCTTTAACCATAGAACTTGATACATATCCATATTCTGGAGAAGCAGGTATAAATATTGTTTCAAAATCAGCTAAATTAAAATTCATTTGAGCCATTTGAAATTCATAATCAAAATCTGTCATAGCTCTCAACCCTTTTGCAATTGCATCTACTTTTGATTCCTTTGCAAAATCAACTAGTAATCCCTCAAAACTTCTTATTTCTATATTCACAAAATCTTTAAGAATCTCAGTCAGCATCCCTTCTCTTTCAGAAACATCAAACATTGATTTTTTTTGAGGATTTACAACTACTCCAACAATTACTTCCTCGAATACTTTAGATGCCCTTTGAATTACATCAATATGACCATTTGTAGGTGGATCAAATGAACCTGGTATTAATACTTTCATTTTTCTAATATTGTTATATTACTTTGACCATATTTTTTTTTCCTATATAATTCTAGTCCGTCTGGATAAACAAATTGGTCTGAACTTTTATGTCTGTGAATTACTAATTTTGAAGATGTTTTCATTAAATTCTTAATACTATTTAAATCATTATTTACTTCATTAGTTGATAATGAAAAAGGAGGATCGTAAAAAATAATATTAAATTGTTGGTTAGATTGCTGAATGTATTCTGATACTTTTAAAAGAAGAAATGTGTAATTATTATCTAAATTTGATAAATTTTTCATTATTACTTTTTTACATTCGATTGAAGAATCTACAAACGTCACAAAGCTAGCGTTTCTACTTAAAGACTCGATACCTAAAGAGCCTGATCCTGCAAATAAATCAAGAACTAATGACCCTTCGAAACTATTTTGTAATGAATTGAAAATCCCTTCTCTTGCCTTACTCATCATTGGTCTTGTGGAAGATTCATTTATTGTTTGTATTCTTGAACCTTTATATTTTCCTGCAATTATTCTCATTTAGTTTCTTCAATTTTTCCAAAGTTAGGAAATATTACTTTTGCTTCATTAAATAGATTTAACTTTAAATTTTTATCATTTATGCTTGTAAATAATTCTTTTGAGTCTTCTAATATTTCATAGTCAGTTCTTAAATTTGCAATTTTTAGATCTGATAATCCAGATTGCGTTGTTCCTGTTACCTTACCCTCTCCCCTGATTTGTAAATCTAATTCTGATAGTTTGAAGCCATCATCATGCTGTTCGATTGCTTTAAGCCTTGCTTGTCCATCATTTGTAATTTTTGAAAAACTTTTTCCTTCAGTTATATGAAATATACACTCTGATTGCTTCTGACCTCTTCCAACTCGTCCCCGTAATTGATGTAGTTGATTTAAACCAAATCTTTCAGCACTTTCAATAATCATCAAAGTTGCATTAGTAATATCAATGCCTACTTCAATAACAACAGTGGAGACCATTATGTCTATCTCGCCGTTTTTCATATCTATCATTTTGTTTTCTTTTTCTTCTGATTTCATTTTTCCATGGAGTAATTCAACGTTGTAATCATCAAATTCTGATTTATATAATTCATAAACTTTTTCAGCAGCTTTTATATCACTATTTTCACTTTCTTCAATGTAGGGACATACTACAAAAATTTGTGATTTTTCTTCTAAGTGTTTCCTTGCAATTTTAAATACTTCTACATTGTCACGTTTTCCGCCAGATATAACTTTTGATTCGATTTTTTTTCTACCGGGAGGTAGTTCATCAATTATAGAGAGTTCTAAATCTCCATAAATTGCTAGTGCTGTTGTCCTCGGAATTGGAGTTGCAGTCATAACAAGCTGATGAGGAGTTAAATCACTACCTAAAGTAAGTTTTTTCCTCTGTTCAACACCAAACCTTTGCTGTTCATCAATTATTGTTAGTCCAAGATTTTTAAAATTCACATTATTTTGAATTAATGCGTGTGTACCTATAATCAATGCTGGACTTCCACTTTCAATTACTTCCAATACATTACTTCTATCTTTTACTGAAGAGGTCAAGATATGCATCTCTACATTCAAAAACTCTAAATATTTTTTGAAAGAATTCATATGTTGTTCTGCCAATACTTCAGTAGGAGCCATTAATGCTACCTGTTTTCCACTATCTATTGTTGCGTGCACGCCAGCAGCAGCAACTATTGTTTTACCAGAACCTACATCTCCCTGGAGAAGTCTCTTCATCGGCGTTTTTTTACTTAAATCACTATATATTTCATTAATTGATTTTTTTTGAGCATTTGTCAGGGTAAAGGGTATCTTGTCTTCAAAATTTTCCAAAAGTGACTTTTTAATTTGTATTTCATGTGATCTTTGGTTTGTTTTATAAATCTCTTTTGAGTGTCCAAAAAGACTTTGGAGATATAAAAATTCATCAAATGCAAGTCTTTTTTTCGCATCTTTATATTCTTGAAAATTGTTTGGAAAATGAATCTTTTGATAGCTGTCAAGCCTTGAATAGAGTGAATATCTCTGTCTTTGCTCTTTTGAAAGAATATCTTTCAACTCTTCGATTCTATTTAGTGCTTGCTTAATACCATTTCTAAGTACTTTATTAGGTACTCCTTCAATTTTTGGATAAAAAGAAATGAATGAGCCTGTTTCTGATAGGTCTTGGTCAGATGAAAATGATTCGATTACGGGATTTTTAAATTCTACAGTTCCATTTTTCTTCACTTCAGGCAATCCAGCAATTGCAACCATGTCATCTTTCTTATATCTACTTTCAATATACTGAGGACCAAACCATTTAGCTCTTGCAAGACCCGAACTATCTTCAATAGTTAATGTTGTAATTTTTAGTCTTGTTCGAGTAGTGAATACAGATACATTTGTTATTTTTCCAAATATTGTGATTTCTTTTTCTGTATTTGGTTTAACATCAGATAATTTTAAAATTTGTGATCTATCATAATGTTTTTTAGGAAAGAGTCTGATTAAATCAGTTATAGAATTTATATCTTGCTTATGAAGAGATTTAATCCTTTTATCGCCAAAGCCCTTCAATTCAGAAATTGATATTTCAGATAAATAATTTAAACTTCTATCAACCACAATCAAACAATACCTAAAAAGATTTTAAATCAAAGTACATAATAATTATTAGACAAGTTATAGTTATACTTGTATTTTAGAGGGAATTTTATGGCTAATAAATGTCAAGTAACAGGTAAAGTGCCGAGATCAGGTAAACACGTTTCCTTTTCTCATAAAAGAAATACTCGTTGGTTTAAGCCAAACATACAAACAAAAAAATATTGGTTACCTAGTGAGAAAAGATGGATAAAACTAAAAGTAAGTACCCGTGGGAACAAAATAATTGATAAACGGGGAATCGAATCCGTTGTGAGGGAGATAAGACAAAGAGGCGAAAAAGTTTGATGGCTCAAGGAGTTGTCAAGTCTTACGATCCAAATTCAGGAAATGGAATAGTCGTCCTTGATATTGATAAAACTGAAGTTTATCTAAAAGCAGGTTCTTTAAATGGATCAATATTTAGGACTTTAAGACAAGGCCAAAGGATTAATTTTGATATTGTTGAAGAAGATAATTTAAAAATTATTTCAAATGTCAAAATTGGCCAAGGTGGATATTAAATCACTAAATGCCGGAAATTAATTTAAATTTAACCAACAAAGAAATTATAAACAAATACTTCAATGAAATTACCTGTGATGAATATCAAGAATCAATATTTAAAGGTGGACAATCAAACGCTGACCAAGCATTAAATAATCTAGATATTCATGGATACTCTAAAAAAAGAAACAATGTATATCCGACAGAAAAAAGAGGATCTTCATATCTATCTCCATATATACGACATGGACTTTTGAGCTTAAAAGAAGTTTGGAATCATGTTGAGAACTTCGAATACAGTGATAAGAATAAATTTAGAGATGAGTTGTTGTGGCAAGAGTTTTCTAGACATCTTTATGCTATTATCGGGAAAAAAAATCGAGAATTTTTAAATTTTTACGTTAAAAATGATCCAAATGACATAGTTAACAGTGAAAAAATGAATTGTATCAGCACTATTGATAATGAATTAGTATCTACAGGATATATGGTAAATCAGACAAGAATGTGGTACTCATCCCATCAAATGTTTAGGACAAATAATAATTGGTTGGAAAGTGAAAATTATATGTTCCAACATTTAGTTGATGGTTCACGATTTGCAAATCGATTAGGATGGCATTGGGTAACGGGTTCACAAACTGGAAAAATATACGGATTCTCAAAATTTCAAGTAAAGAAAAGAGCTCCAAATATATGTAATAAGTGTGAATTAATAAATAAATGTCCGATAGAAGATTGGCCAAAAGTTTTGAATATTAAAAATAAAGAAATTCAAATAGATTTAAACTTAGAAGAAAACTTTGGACCACAATCCACTAAAACATCAAACGAAATGCCAGAATATGTTTGGATTAATGGTGAGTCATTAGGAGATGATGATCCTGCTATGAGCCAATTACCAGATCTGCCTGTATTTTTTATTTTTGATTTGAACCTTTTGGATAGTTTGAAATTATCAACCAAAAGAATAATTTTTTTGCTTGATACGTTAAAGGAAATAAGTGAGAAAAGAGAAATAAAAGTATATTTAGACATCCCTGAAAATATACTTGTTGATAAAAAATTTGCATCTACTTTTGCTCCAGTACCTAAATACAAAAAGATAACTAAAATCATAAAACCGACTATGGAATTTCCAGCAAAACGACTGGTTAAACCAATTAATTTTTATCCGAGAAGTTTTTCTTCATGGAGAAATAAAACAAAAGTTAGCTTATGAGAAGGAAACTGATTTTCTTTATTCTTTTTCTACACAATTACACATACATATACACAAATGGTCGTATTGGAAAAACAATATCAGACAGACCATGCTTAATATTAGAAAGTATAGGAGGAAGAACAGGTAAATTGAGAAAGAATGTTCTTGTATTCCTTAGAGAAAATAATTCATTTTGTATAGTTGCTTCTAAAGGTGGTAGCCCAAATAATCCTGGTTGGTATCACAACCTTAAAAATAATGAAGATGCAATTATCCAAATTGGAAGAGAGAGGTTTAATGTTAGAGCAAAAGAAATTTTTGGAAGTGAAAGAACTGAATGGTGGAAAAAAATGGATTTTATGAACAATGGTGTCTATGAGCAGTATCAAAATAGAACCAGTCGTAAAATCCCCGTGATGCTTTTAGAGATAACTTAGTCACAAATTGCGCCTAAGTCAGTTTTGTAATTTATTTCAAAAATAATCAGGTTTTAAAGGACTTCAAAGAAACTATATATTTCAATCGGATCTAGTTTGTCTACAACAACGTCCGCATCAGAAATTTGCTCTTTTGTAAATATCCCTCTGTCTATAGCAATTACAAAGCTTCCGGACTCTTTGCCGGACTGAATGCCTGTTGGACTATCTTCAACTATTATGTTTTTAGTTGAACCTGAAAATTCAATAGCTTTCAAATATATGTCAGGATTTGGTTTATTTCTTAGAACTTCATTACCACCTATTACATAATCAAAATAATTATTAATTTTTGCATCTTGTAATTTAAAGTTGAGTACTTCTTTAGGTGAGGCAGAAACACATGCTTGAAAAATATCACCATGAAATTTTAAAATACAGTTTAAAGAATCTTTAAATAATATCTTCTCAGAAAATTCAACTCGCATAATTTCATGTAATTTATCCATGGTTGACTGAAAATCATCCAAATCAACTTTTTCTGAAAATTGTTTGTGAATAATTCTATCGTCTATACCTACAAATTTATCAAATTCTTCAATTGGAAGTTCGAGTCCCTTAGAGTATAAAAAATCTTTCCATGCATAAGCATATGATTTTTCAGTATCCATAATTGTGCCATCACAATCCCAAAAAATACCAAACATAAATTATCCAAGTTTTGAATCAATTTCTTTCGCACTCTTTAATGCAATTCCATCTGATCCAGTTATTGACCAATTATTAAATTTAGATGTTAATGCTTCATTAATCATTTCATCTAAAAGTTCAAATTTAGAATTATTTAAATTTTTCCATAAATAAAGTGCGTGGCTGCCAGGGATTGTGTTTATTTCATTTATATACAAGTTTTCATTATGTAATAAAAAATCGTACCTAAATATTCCACGAGTAGGTATTAATTTATTTATTTTCTCAACTAAATTTAATATTTCTGTCTCTAAATTTTTATCTAATGTTGCAGGTAATTCTCTTTTTGAGCCTTCTAGTCCTCCATTTTCCAAGTACTTATCGGTATAAGTGAACAATGTATCGCTTTTTATAGGTTTCTCAATTTCAGAAGTTTCAAAATTTGGATAGTTTCTTACACCGACAAGAAGATCTATCGAATTCTCTAGAAATTTTTCAAAAACAGCTCCTTGGGTATATAAATCGGAATTTTCAACTAATTTATTTAGTGTTTTTCTATCGTTTACTATCTCTACACCAATTGAAGAGCCTCCAAAACGTGGTTTAAGAATCTGATTACCTTGAAACTCAACATTTTGATTGTTCACCAATGTTTTATCAATTACTGGTAAATCATTCTCTTTCATAAGTGTATAGAATGCATATTTATCCATACAAATTTGAGCAGATACTTCATCAGGCCCAGTATATTTTATGCCTAATAGGTTTAATAACGACTGTATGGAACCATCTTCTCCGGGTCCACCATGACAGGAATTCACTATTACATCTAATTCAATTTTTTTTCTTTTATGATAAAAACCTGGATCATCATTAAATTTCAATTCAAGTTTCTTTTTAAAAAGATTTTTGTTATTTATAAAATCAACTGATTCATAGGCGTTTTCAACCAAATACCAATTATTATCCTTTGACCAATATAGTGATGTAACATCATATTTTTTTGATAAGATTCTGACACTTTGCAAACCAGTAAGTATTGAAATATCGTGTTCTGGAGATGGACCCCCAAATATTACACCAATTTTCTTATTCATTAATCTTAAGGATAGTGGTCGGGTAAGTCATTCTCATATAAAACAATATCTTCTGGTTTAATAATAGAGTTCAAATATTTTACAGCCTCATCTCTATTTAAAAATATTTCATAATCTATATCATGTTCTTGAAATCCAATTTTCAAAGCATTCTTGTTAGTCTTTCCAACTATTAATGCCTTATCAATTATTTGACTTGCTTCAGATGCAAAAGCATAATTTATTGCAAATTGATCACTTCCTAATTCAATCATTCCCGGAGTTACAAGATACCTGAGTGATTCAGTCGATCCAAGTTCTTGTAAACTTTCCAAACTATACTCAATACCCATTGGGTTTGAGTTGAATGAGTTGTCAATAATCGTGTGGCCCAAATCACTCTTAATAATGTTTTGTCGGTGTTTTGATTTTTCTAAAGAATCTGTTTCATTTATATATTTTTTTACATCTAAATCTAACGCAAGTAAAACACCAACTGATAGGGATATGGAGAGTTGTAAAAGCTTTGGTCCATAAATAGTACCTATGTATTTATTTGCAACGTAAATATCATGCTTTCCATCATCATAATCAACACAAACTGCAGCTTGTTTAGATGTAATTGAACAGTCATACACATTTTTTTGATTCGTCCAAAGCCTAGCTTCGTTAAGTAACATCTCATCATCACCGTTTATTACGACCGAACCAGCAAGCTCAACAATTTCAGATTTTGCATCCAAAATATTTTCTAATGATTTCATTCTTTCTAAATGAACTGGAGCGATTCCAGTTATAACAGATATATGAGGTCTTACCCAGGAACATATTTCTCTTATCTCACCATTTGAATATGTTCCCATTTCAATAATGGCTATTTCATGATCTTCTTCAAAGCCCTCATTAATTGCTTTCGCAATACCTAAACGATTATTGTAACTTTCAGGTGTTACAAAAACTTTATTCGATTGATTGAGAATTTGAGTAAGTGTATTTTTTGTTGTAGTTTTGGAATAGGATCCTGTTATCCCGATCACTGGTATTGATTTAGAATTTATTATTTTTGAAGCACTATTAACAAAAGGTCTTGATTTATTTTTTTCATAATTAAATAGAAATCGTAAAGCTTGATCATATATAAAAAATGAAAACATGTTGGCCGCTAGTGCAAGTAAATATCCATATCCAAAAGAAAGTGAAATTATTGAAATAATCACTATTAAGAAATAATAAAAATATGTAGCCCTTTTTAATCTTTCTGTAACATTTACAGGACTTGTACGTGGTTTAAAAGATAAGCCGATTGGCGTAAATATATTTAAAATTGATATTAATAATGGAACATAGACAAAGAAAAGAGAGAAAATACACAATATAAAAGATGAGAAAAGCAGGAATCTATTTAATGATCTTGACCTTACCCATCTGAAGTAAAATTTAGTGATTGAACCTGGTATGTAGTGCTCTCTCTGTGCAATACGTTCCCATCTAACTGAATTGACACAGGATGCTAGTGTAATAATGCCAAGTGTTGCGATGTAAATTAAATTCATTTATTTATTATCTCAATTATTTTTTCTTTTGATGTATTTAAACAAAAATGATTATCTTTAGGCAATATTGTTAATTCTGAATTTGGAATGAGATTATTTGCAATAGCCCCATTTTCGACTGGAGCAATTAAATCATATTCACCATAAATAAGATCTACAAATGTATTTATCTTTGGAAGAATTTTGGTTAAATCATGATTTACAGACTTAACTAAAGTATCTCTCAGGTATTTGTTTGCATTTCTGTAATCATCTGATCCATAATTTTTTTTAATCTTTTCAAACTTATTATCACTAATTATGTTCAATTTATTCATAAACTTTAAAATTTTGAATAAAGAAAAAGGATTTTCCGCCAGTGGTGACCTTATGAGAGGAGATCCAATTACAACTATTTTTTTGTAATTTTTAAGTAGAGATAGATGAACAGCAATAATACCACCAAATGAATGACCAACTACAATTTCTACAGAATTTGGTATTAAATCATCTAAATAATCTGCATAAAATTCAGGTGTAAGGCTCTGTTCAAATGGTACTGATTTTCCAAACCCTGGAATGTCTATTGCAATACATTCAAATTCTTTTGAAATATTTTTCCAATCATTACCTTGTCCTCCCCATCCATGAAGAAAGCAAATTTTAGGATTTTCTGAATTTACTTGTGCGTAAGTTAAATTATCAGATAATATTTTTGTGATCATTAGTTCAAATATTCTCCAATAGTATTTATTGTTCTAATCTCTAATCCCATAAGATAGAGTAATGCAATGCCCCAATATAAATAATATTTTTCATTCATTTGAAATCTATATACATATAAGAATGTAAGTGTAAAAAGTACAACTACTGCATAAAACAAGTAAAAAGAACCTATATTTTCATTTAATGTATAAGTATACGAAACAAGTAACGATTGAACCACTAGTGATACGACGGAGATAAAAATTAGAATATTACCAATTTTTTTATTTTGGTATTTTTTAATGAAATTCATAGTCAACATAGCTAATCCACTTATTCCACAAATTGTAGCACTAATTGATCCTATAAAATTTAAGGTGGTTGTATCCATTAAATCATTTTAATAGGTATTAAATTGAGTATTTATCGTATTTCAGTTACAGTAAAATCTATGCCTCAGAACATGAATTCAATTAAAAGAAACGTTCCATCTGCATGGTATCCAACTATGGATTCATTTATAGCAAAAGGTAAAAATGCGGAAATATGGGATAAAAATAATAAACGATATCTAGATTTTGTAGGTGGCTATGCCGTTTTAAATACAGGGCATTTAAACCCAAGAGTTGTGAAAAAAGTAAAAAATCAATTAAATGATTATTCACATTCATGTTTTGCATTTGCACCTCACGAAAATGCAGTTGAATTATGTGAACAAATTAACAAAAGATATCCAATTAAAGAAAAAACAAAAACTTTTCTTGTAAATAGTGGTGCTGAAGCAGTTGAAAATGCAATAAAAATAGCTAAGTACGCAACTGGACGAGAAAAAATTATTGCATTTAAAGGAGGGTTCCATGGCCGAACATATTTAGCCATGGGGTTAACTGGAAAAGAAAAACCATACAAAGAAGGGTTTGGACCGTTTCCTAAATTCATTAGTCATATCGACTTTCCTTATGAATATAGAAATATATCAGATGAAAAAGTTTTAAATCAATTAGAAAATTTACTAGCTAAAAAAATTAACCCTAAAAATGTTGCTGCAATAGTTGTAGAAATTCAATTAGGGGAAGGGGGTTATATTCCTGCATCAGAAAGTTTTCTAGCTAAGTTAAGAACGATTACAAATAAGCATAAAATACTATTAATTTTTGACGAAGTGCAAACAGGGTTTGGAAGAACAGGTGAGATGTTTGGAGCATCCAAAGTTAAAGTTGAGCCAGATATGGTTACATTAGCAAAGGGTATCGGAGGAGGTTTTCCACTAGCTGCCGTTGTTGGTAAAGCTCAAATTATGGACTCGGTTCATGATGCTGGAATAGGAAGCACTTTTGGTGCTTCACCAATATCGTGTGCTGCTGCTTTAGGTGTATTAGATGTTTTTGATAATGACAATCTGCTGGATAAAGTAAAAAAACAAGAAACAATAATGACTAAATCTTTAGAAAGTATGAAAAATAGTTTTGAATTTGTGGGTGATGTAAGAGGTTATGGAATTATGAAGGGTGTAGAAATTGTTGAAGATAAAAAAAGTAAAGTACCCTCAAAGGAATTGGCCTCAAAAATTATAAATAATTCCAAGAAAAATGGGTTGTTACTTGTGAATTGTGGAAAAGAAGGAAATGTTATTAGATTTATGGGTCCTTTAACTACACCTTTAAAACAAGTCAAAGAAGCTATGGAAATGTTTAATGGAGCTTTAGAGAAAATTTAATCTTCTTGATGAGTTAATTCGTGTAACTTTTGTAAAGTTTCTGAATCTTTTGCTGCTTTAGCTGGCGCTTTCATCAACCATGCTGATACAAGATCCAGGGATTCTAAATCATTTGACTCTTTAAAATACTTCATATACCTAACAGCATCTATTACAACTCCAGCACTATTAGGAGAATCCCACACTTCGAGTTGTACTTCTATATTAAGGGGCACTCCTCCAAAGGATTCGCCCTCTAAACGTATAAATGCTTTTTTTCTATCCTCCAACCATTCAACATAATCTGATGGGCCAATTCTCACATTTTTGGGTTCCATACCTTTGCCTTTATTTGCTACAGATGTTACTGAAGAAGTCTTACTTGTTCTTTTTGTTTCAAGACGATCTTCCTCTAGCATATTTAAGAAGTCCATATTTCCACCAACATTAAGTTGATAGGATCGTTTTAAATTTACTCCCCTATCAGAAAAGAGTTGTGCTAAAACTCTGTGAACAATGGTCGCACCAACCTGACTTTTAATATCGTCACCAATTAATGGAACATTGTTTTCTTTAAACTTTTGATACCATTCTTCATCACGTGCAATAAACACAGGTATGCAATTAATGAATCCAACTTTAGCTGCTATTGCACATTCAGCGTAAAACTTAACAGCCTCGTCAGAGCCGACAGGTAATAGATTGATTAAAATTTCAGCACCTGATGATTTCAGTTCCTCAACTATGTTTGAAGTCTCATCTGATGGTTCAATTATGTCTTTTACAAATTTACCAATCCCATCAAGAACTTTACCTGGCTTAACTTCAACATTAAGACTTGGAACATCCGCAAATTTTGTAGTGTTGTTAGGTTTTTCAAAAATAGCCTCTGAAAGATCTTTACCAACTTTAGATTTATTAATATCGAATGCGGAAACTACTTCAATATCGGATACCCTATATCCACCAATTACATCAGAAATAAGTCCACTTTCTTCAGTGTCATCTTTATAATATTGAAGTCCTTGTACAAATGAACTTGCACAATTACCAACTCCAAGAATTGCTACCTTTATTTTTGAATCGGTCATTAAATCACTCTAACTGATATGAGTTTTATCAAAAATAATCGGTGGATTAACTTCCAAAAAGATGGTTATACCAGCTTGCTGAGTTGTAGAGAACAGCAACTAAAAAATACATTACAAAAGATAGAATCCCTATTATTTGTAATATTTTTATAAATTTTGTCACATTTTAAGAATAATAGAGCTTTGAGATAAATTAAGAACTGCTCTTGTTAATTTGTTAGTTCCGTATTTAGTACACAAAACAAAGAATTGTCATTTCTAGTAGTTAAAATTTATATATGTTAAAAAATTTGTCTCCATCGAGAGCATCACAGTTTAAAACTTGCCCTAGGCAGTTTAAATTTGCCAATATTGACAAAATAAAAGAACCTACAAATGAAGTACAGGCAAAGGGAACAACAGTCCATGAAGCTTTAGAAAAATTATTCGATCTTCCAAAAGAAGAAAGAAACACTGAAAACTTACACAACTTGTTTAGAAAAGTTTGGACAGATGTTCGATCTAATGATGAGCATGTACACTTATTTGACAATGTTGAGGATGAAAGGGCATGGGGACTGGATGCACTTCAATTATTATCAAATTATTTAAATTTAGAAAATCCATCAAAATTTGAGCCGCTAGAACGAGAAAGATGGGTAAGAGGAACAATTGAAGATGTCAACCTAAGAGGGATACTTGATAGAATGGACCGTGATTCTAATGGGAATCTAATTATCGTTGACTACAAATCAGGGAAGGCACCAAGTTCAAAATATAAAGAGTCAAGATTTTTTGCACTTAAACTATATGCATTATTAATAGAAAAAGAACTAGGTGAAACACCAAGTGAACTAAAACTAATATATTTACAAAATTCAACCATTCATACATTGAAAGTAAGCAAACAAATGCTCTTAGATGCTGAAAATGAGATTATTGAAATTTGGAATAATATAAAAAAGGCTATAAAAAATAAAGAATTTCCTACCAACAAAAATGCATTATGTAACTGGTGTTATTACAAACCAATTTGTCCAGAATTTAATAATAACGTACCAAACACTGATAAATTAGAAAAATACAACAGTGTAATAAATGAAATTAATGACACATTAGAAGCAATAGATTTGGTTGGAGGTTTAGAAAAGTTACCGGAAAATAGTCCACTTAAAAATACAAATCTAAATGCAATAAAGATTATGTTGGACGATGTTAATGAAAAAAAGAATAACACCGTATCGACGATAGAAAAAATTTTAAGGAAATAATCCTCGAGTTAGTTTTGCTGCAGCAACTTTTTTAATACCTTTTATTAAGGCTGCCGTTCTTAAATCAGTATTATTTTTTTCAGAAATAACCCATACTTCTTCAAAGGCTGACGTTAATACATCTATTAAACGTTCATGTAACTCTTTTTCTTTCCAAAGATAATTTTGAGTATTTTGAACCCATTCAAAATAACTAGCAGTAACTCCACCGGCATTTGCAAGTATGTCTGGAATTAATATGACTCCATTATCTCTAAGTTTTTTATCAGCATTAAGAGTTGTTGGGGAGTTTGCACCTTCTACAATTATTTTTGCTTGAATATTTTCTGCATTTGAAGAGTTGATTACTCCACCAATTGCAGCAGGAATTAATATATCACATTGCATTTCAAGAATATCATCCTGGAAATTGTCTCCTCCATCAAAGTTGCTTACCGATTTATTTTTTGCGATATGTTTAAAAAGTTCAGGTATGTTTAATCCATTTTCGTTATAGGTAGCACCACCCAAATCATTGACTGCTATTACTTTTGCTCCCCTCTCATATGAATCGAGAGCTGCATAACGGCCAACATTTCCAAATCCTTGAATAACTACTGTAGATTCTTGATATTTCATTTTTAATTTATCTAACGCTGCATTAGCAATAGCTACAGCACCCCTGCCTGTAGCCTCCCTTCTAGTAATTGATCCACCTAGTGATGCAGGTTTACCAGTAACAATTCCAGGCTTTGGTGAACCAACAAAATTACTATAAGTATCCATTATCCAAGCCATTGTTTGCTCATCTGTGCCAAGATCGGGTCCAGGAATATCTTTGTCAACACCAATTAATGGGAGGAGTTCTGCAGTATATCTCCTGGTAACTCTTTGTTTTTCTGGTCTTGAAAGTGGAGTTGGATCTATTGCGACTCCTCCTTTTGCTCCACCATAGGGTAAGCCAACAATTGCTGACTTCCAAGACATTAAAATTGCCAGAGCGGTCACCTCACCTAAATTAACATTAGAAGCATATCTGATTCCACCTTTTGTAGGACCCATTGATAAAACATGTTGGACTCTATAACCTACAACAGTTTCTACTTCATCATATTCATCTCTTCTGAACGGAAACGTAACAGTCAATGCTCTTTGTGGAAGTTTTAATCTTTCTCTAATATTTGAATCTAAATTTATAAACTCTGTGACTTCATCATATTGTTTTATGACTTCTTTATACATATTTGATTCGAATAAATCTGAATTTGTCATTACATGGTCATATTATTAAAAAAATTTTGTACATGTATGATTTTTTAATTTTTTGTCGTAGGTAATTCCTAAAGTTGCATATATGAACAATAAAAAAATTGAAAATATTCTAAAATCATGTGGCTTAGAAGCAATTGTTATTTGCTACAAACATAGCGATAACTGCAAATGTCATGAAGATTATAGAAAAGCTGCTTAACCAAGGAACAATCTATGAACAATAATCTCGACAATATTTTGTCTCTAACAAAGGAAATATCATATCAAGAAACTGATGATTTTGACATTACAGTAACCGAGTATGGTGAGAAATTATCAAAAACAAACGATATAGAATCATTATGGATTGCAAGAAACACCAGCTCAACAGTCAAAAATGTGTCTTCAAATATTAAAACATTTAATGATCAAAATATTGCCCGAAATATAGATAAAAATGGGCCAATTAGACTTGGGGATGAAGTTTTTGTGTTTAATAAATCCTATAGTTGGAAGGTTCATAATTTAAGAAAGTTGCTCGAATGGTTAATTGCAAAATCTGATGACAATGATCAATTAATTGATTCTTTACTTTCAATACTAGGAACCACATTTGTTCCAAAGCTAAAAGGTTTAGATGCTTTTTCTAAATTTAAAAATATTAATCCTGAAATGATACGTGATACTTTTTTATACAAAGAATGGAAAGAAAAAGCAGAATTGAAAAGTATAAACACAAACAGTTTATCAGCACCAAAATGGGCTAAAGAATTAAATCATAAAGAAAGGAAGAGATGAACCAATTATACGAATTAGCAAGACAATTTCCAGATGAGTGGATAAAACCTGCACCTAAAGGAAAATTTGGAAATTACATACCTCATTCTGTAATCACTCAAAGATTACTAGAGGTCTGTGGACCATTTAATTGGGAGGTCGTTGAATTAATAAGGCAAGAAAAAACTGGTAAAGTTGTTGGCTGTTTTGGCAAATTAACTTTAGAAATTGATGGAAAATCTGTAACAGTTACATCTATTGGTGATGTTGAGCATGATCAAGGAAGTGACGGTACTAATGCAAAACATGCTGAGTCAGATGCATTTAAAAGATGTGCGATGAAATTAGGACTAGGTCTTCATTTATGGGCTGGTGAAGAATATTATCTTGATAAAAAACTAAGCAATGAAGAAGGCAAGAAAAATATAAAACTTCAGTCAGCTTAAGTAACTAATCTTCCGTCTTTAGACTCTATAAACATTGTTAAGGGGCCATCGTTAATAAGTGAAACTTCCATAAAAGCACCAAATATTCCTTGTTTTACAGTTAAAGAATTTGAAAGTTCAATTGCGACTTTTTCAATCATTTTTTCTGCAATATCTGGTTCTTCAGAATTGATAAACGATGGCCTGTTTCCTTTTTGAATATTCGCATTTAAGGTAAATTGGCTAACTAATAATATCTCTCCACTAATGTCAACTATTGATTTATTCATTTTTCCTTGCTCATCAGAGAAAATTCTAAGATTGATTATTTTTCTTGTAAGGTTTTCAATATCTGTTTCAACATCACCTTTTTCGATACCCCATAAAAGTAATAATCCATTATCAATTTTTGAAATTTCATTATTATCAACTTTTACAGATGCAGTTTTAACTCTTTGCAAAACAACTTTCATATCATTCTATGATAGTTGTATGAGTTTAGATAAAAAAACCATTGCAATGGCAAAAGAGCCAAATTATGCAGCTTTAACTACTTTATTTGATAATGGCTCTCCACAAACACATGTAATGTGGGTTGATACAGATGGAGAAAATATATTAATAAATACAGAAATTCATAGAAGAAAATATCTCAATATAAAAAATGATCCAAGAGTAACTGTCATGATTTGGAAAAGTGATAACGAATTTAAATTTGTAGAAGTAAGGGGAAATGTAGTTGGAGAGATAACAGGTAAAGAAGCGTTGGAAAATATTAATGAACTATCTCAAAAATATTGGAACAAACCATACCCTTTTGAAATACAATCTGAAAGAATCGTACTAAAAATTAAACCTGAAAGAGAATTCTTTTTTAATTTAAAAGATCAAGATTTTGAAGACTTATCATAAGAATAAAAACCTTCGCCAGTTTTAACTCCTAATTTCCCATCTTTAACTTTTTCTTCAAGAAATTTTTTTGGTTTATCTTTAGGATTTTTAGTTTCATTATAGATTTTAAGTTTAGAGTAATAACTAATATCAAGTCCTGAGTAATCAGTTAACTCAAAAGGCCCTAAAGGATGATTAAGACCTTTCTTTATAGCTAAATCAATTTCCTTAAAATCTGCGATTCCCTCATCATAAAGTTCGTAAGCCTCATCAATTAGTGCTCCCAACATTCTATTAACAATAAACCCTGGTGTTTCTTTTTTAAGGGTTACAACCGTCCTACCCATCAGTTTACTTATATCTTTAGTTCTATTTACAACCTCTTCTTTAGTACTTTCAGGAAAAGATATTTCAATCAAATCCATTCTTAATGGTGGATAGAAAAAGTGCATGTTTAGGAATCTTTCAGGATGTTTACAAGTTCTTGCAATTTCAGAAGCAGCAATGAATGAACTGTTAGTTGCTAGGACAACATTTTCATCTAGGAGGTTTGATATTTTTTCAAATATTTCTTTTTTAATTTCAAATCTTTCAACTACTGCTTCAATAACAAAAGTCTTATTTTTAACAGCATCTTCTAAAGTTTCACAAACTTCTAAGTTCTTAATATAACTGTCATATTTTTTTTGATCTAAAATTTTTTTTGAAACTAAATTTTCAATATTGTTTTTAGTGAACACTAATTTTTCATTCAAATAATCCTTGTTATTGTCATAAATAGATGTTTTATGACCAGACATAGCAGATAATGCTGCAATTTGGCTTCCCATTTGCCCTCCACCTATGACTGCAACATTTTCCATTTTTACCTATGTTTATTTATTTCTCTTCTTGCAATTGACCTTAAATGAACTTCATCAGGACCATCTGCTATTCTCAATACCCTTGCACCTGCAGACATTCTTGCAAGTGGAGTGTCTTGAGAAAGCCCCATTGCCCCGTGTGTTTGTATGGCTTTGTCTATCACATAAGAGGCGGCTTCAACTACAGAAACTTTTATAGAAGAAATTTCTATTTTTGCTTCTTCTTTACCTACAGTATCTATCAACCATGCAGTTTTTAAAGTAAGTAATCTTGCCTCTTCAATTTTTATTCTCGATCTTGCAATCCAGTCTTGAATTACACCTTGTTCTGCTAGTTTTTGACCAAAAGTTTCCCTTTCTAATGAACGGTTAATCATCATGGATAATGCTCTTTCGGCCATCCCTATAGCTCTCATACAATGATGGATACGTCCTGGACCTAGTCTTGCTTGAGCAATTTTAAATCCCATACCTTCTCCTCCAATAATGTTTGATTTTGGAACAACTACATTTTCGAAAAGTAGTTCTGGATGACCTGTATATCCATCATCGTATCCAAAAACCTGCATTGGTCTAACTATTGACAGTCCATCACTGTCCATAGGTATTAAAACTTGACTTTGCCTTTGGTGTGGAGGGTTATCTGGATTTGTAACACCCATAAATATACAAATTTTTGCATTTGGATTTATTGCATTAGATGTCCACCATTTTCTACCATTGATTACATAATTGTCACCATCACTGACAATTGAACTACTAATGTTAGTAGCATCTGAGGAGGCAACGTTGGGTTCAGTCATTGCAAAACATGATCTTATCTCTCCATCTAAAAGAGGCTTTAACCATTGATCTTTTTGATCTTCTGTTCCAAACTCGGCTAGTATTTCCATATTTCCCGTATCTGGCGCAGAACAATTAAATACTTCTGGTGCCCACCAATTATGTCCTGTAATTTCCGCAAGAGGTGCATAATCGACATTTGAAAGGCCATAACCATACTGTTTATCAGGCAGGAATAAATTCCATAGTTTTTCTTTTCTAGCTTTTTCTTTCAAATCATTAAGTAACTCTGGAATATGCAATGGGTCACCGGAATCATAAATTGCTTTTTCATAAGCTTCTTCATTTGGATAAATATGTTTATCAAAAAAAGTCTGTAATTTATTTTGTAGTTCTAACGATTCGTTTGAAAAATTAAAATCCATTGTTTTTATTGTATCAATATAAACAACTGAACCAAAAAACTTTCATTAATATGTTTTTAAATGGACTTTTTTGAAAAACGTCTCAAGAATTTTATATCATCAAAGATTGATATTTCAGAGGATTTTGACTTTGAACAATTCAAAGTTGGAAGATCAAATATAACTTATAAAATATCAGATGATGCAAATACGTATGTACTGAGGAGACCCCCTTTTGGTAATAAATTGGAATCTGCTCATAATATGAGTCGTGAGTACAAAATATTGAAAGTGCTTTATAAAAATGGACTGAGAGTTCCAAAACCTTTATATCTCTATGATGAAAAGAAACTTACAAATGATGATTTTTATATTATGGAATTTATAGAGGGTGCAACTATAGCAAATTATGATGTTGCAGAAAATTATGACGAGATAGAAAAGCACATAATTTCAAAATCATTCATTGAAACTTTACTTGAAATTCATAATTTTAATGTTGTAGATTCTGAATTAAGCAATCTAGGTCAACATGAAAATTATGTCGAAAGACAAATTAAAAGATGGAATAAACAATTTCAAGCTCAAAAAGTTAGAGATATAGAAGATCTTGACAAAGCAACAGCCTTACTTCTAGAAAATATACCAACCCAACAAATAGTTAGGATTGTTCATGGAGATTATAGATTAGATAATGTACGTGTAAATAAAAATAGAGTTTCAGCAGTTTTAGATTGGGAACTATGCACACTTGGAGACCCTCTTGCTGATTTGGGAACTGTTATTGCATCATGGAATGATCAAACTGAGAAAGATTCACCTTTTGTATATTCACCAACACTTTCAAATGGTTTTCCATCACGAAAAGATATAATTGAATATTACTCAAATAGCTCGAGTCTAGATTTGAGAAATATTGAATTTTATACAAGATTATCTTTTTGGAAACATGCAATGATTATGGAGGGGGTTTTTGTGAGATATTCTTTAGGTTCCTATGGAAAAGTAAATGAAAATGAAATAGAATCGTTTAAAAACAGTACAATAATGTTTGCTAAGAAAGCAGCAAGCAAAAATTTATTAGAGGAGATAACATGACGATTGTTCCAGCAGAAGAAATGGAAAAATATATAGGACAAGAAGTAGGTGTCTCTGATTGGTTTGAAATGACACAGGAAAGAATCAATCAATTCGCAGAGGGAACCAATGACCACCAATTTATACATGTTGATGAAGAAATGGCAAAGAGTACACCATGGGGATCCACAATCGCACATGGTTTTTTAACTTTAAGCATGTTAACTTATCTTTCAGTAGACAACACTGTTATGCCAGAAAATATTCAAATGGCAATTAATTACGGTCTTGATAAAGTACGATTCATGGAGGCCGTTCCTGTAAATAGTAAAATTCGAGGAAGATTTGTTCTCTCAGATGTTCAATACAAGAAGGCAGGTAGATGGTTAACAAAACATACTGCTACAATTGAGATTGAAGGTAAAGACAAACCAGCCGCTATTGCTGAACCTTTAACTTTATTTATCGTAACTGAGTAACAGAAAGAGAATTAAATGAGAGAAGCAGTAATTGTATCAGCAGCTAGAACTCCAATAGGAAAAGCATATCGTGGAGCATTTAATAACACAGCAGCGCCAACTTTAGGTTCTTATTCTATAAAGGAAGCAGTCGAAAGAGCAAAAGTTGATCCAAATGAAATTGAAGATGTAATCATGGGTTGTGCTCAACAACAAGGCTCTCAAGCCATAAATATTGGGAGACAAAGTGGTATTGCTGCCGGATTACCAATTACTGTTCCAGGAATGACAATAGATAGGCAATGTTCATCTGGCTTAATGGCAATTGCAACAGGTGCAAAGCAGATAATGACAGATAATATGAACGTTGTTGTCGCAGGTGGTGTTGAATCAATTTCACTCGTACAAACAGCTGAACTACGGTTTGCACCAGATCCAAATGTAATGAAAATTGCAGAGAATGCTTATATGCCAATGATTGAAACAGCTGACTTCGTGGCAGAAAAATACAATATAACAAGAGAATATCAAGATGAATATTCACTACAAAGCCAGCAACGAACAGCAGCTGCACAAAATGAAGGTAAATTTGATAATGAAATTATTCAAACAGTTACAACTAAATCAGTAAAAAACAAAGAGACTGGAGAAGTCTCAGAAGAAGAAGTCGTGTTAACAAAAGATGAAGGAAATAGACCCGAAACAAATATGGAAGGCCTATCATCACTTCCTCCTGTTTATGGTGAAGACAAATTTATAACTGCCGGCAATGCTTCCCAATTATCAGATGGTTCAGCTGCAGTAGTATTAATGGAATCATCTGAGGCTGAGAAAAGAAGTCTAGAGCCACTTGGTTATTATCGTGGAATGACTGTTTCCGCGTTAGCACCAGAGGAAATGGGTATTGGACCTGTTTTTGCAGTTCCAGATCTTTTAAATAAATTTAATTTAAAAATCGAAGATATTGATCTATGGGAATTAAATGAAGCTTTTGCAGTACAAACTCTCTATTGCCGTGATGAGTTAGGTATTGATAATAGTATTTATAACGTAAATGGTGGCTCAATATCAATTGGTCACCCCTATGGAATGACTGGTGCAAGAATGACAATGCATGCATTAATCGAAGGAAAACGAAGAAATGCAAAATTTGTAGTTGTTACAATGTGTGTCGGTGGCGGAATGGGTGCAGCAGGATTATTTGAAGTTATATAAACATTTCCTTAAATAAACAAATGAAATCTGTTGTTTGTACAAAACTTGGTGATCCAAAACTTCTTGAAATTAAGGAAGTAAAAAAACCCACTCCCTCCAAAGAAGAAGTATTAATAAAAGTTGAGGCAGCTGGAATCAACTTTCCCGATGCACTTCTTGTACAAGGTAAATACCAAGTTGTTTTAGATCCTCCATTTACTCCTGGAAATGAGATATGTGGCTTAATCGATGAAGTTGGTGAAAAAGTAGATTTTAAAATTGGAACTAAAGTAATAGGTTTACCTGAAATTGGAGGTTTTTCCGAGTACGTTGCAATAAATAAAAACTTAGTAATTCCAATAAATAGTTCTTTAAGCTCAGTAGAAGCTGCCAGTCTTCCAATAAATTATGGAACTTCATATTACGCTCTTAAAAGAAGAGCAAATATAAAAAAAGGTGAAACAATCCTCGTATTGGGAGCGGCCGGTGGTATTGGTACTGCTACCATCCAACTTGCAAAAATTTTAGGTGTAAAAACTATCTGCGCAGTTAGCAATCAAGAAAAAGAAGAATATGTAAAAACTTTAGGAGCAGATGAAGTTATCAGATATGATAAATTTGATCTAAAAGATGAGGTTAAAAAATTAACAAATGGCAATGGTGTTGATGTTGTAATGGACCCCGTTGGAGGAAATGTTACTGAACAAGCATTACGGGCAACAGCTTGGAATGGAAGACTTCTAGTAGTCGGATTTACAGATGGTAATATTCCTAAAGTTCCTTTAAATTTAACACTGGTCAAAGGTGTATCAATAATTGGTGTATGGTGGGGAAGGTGGACCATGACATCACCAAATGAACTTTATGAGGATTTTAAAGAACTCTTAAATTTTATTGAAAACGAAAGTTTAAAGATTGTTCCGAATAAGATTTACTCTATCAACGATGTCCCTGAAGCATTAGAAAGATTTGTAAATAGAAAAAATATCGGTAAATCAGTAGTTAAATTTTAATTATTTCTTTGATGATTCAAAATAAGGATTTGAACCTGATGAATGATCAGTTGCGTCAATGATATTACCAATTTCAGGTACTGCATCTCTTAATGCTGTTTCTATACCTTGTGTTAAAGTCACTTGTGCCATACCACAGCCCTGGCAGCCACCGCCAAGTCTAAGATATACATCTTGACCTTCAACACCAACTAAAGTTGCTTTCCCACCATGTGATGCAATCGCTGGGTTGATTTGACTTTCTAAAACAGTTTGTACTTTTTCAGCAAGCTCACCCGTTAATTCAGGCATTTCTTCAGGATTTCCAAACATTGCAGGACTTGGTGTATTTGGATTATCCATTGTCAATCCTGGAGCATTTGGGTCATCTGACATATCTAAACTGGCACCATTAAAATTTTCAACATCCTTATTTGCAATAACAACTGCTAACTCACCGAAATCTAGTCTTTTATCATCAGGCCTTGCTTGATCAAGGTCTAAAAAACTCAAGTCGTAAGTGTATTGGTTTCCCTGTACTCCATCGATTTGAAGAAAAAGGGCATAATCTTTTTCACCAGGCTCTTGTTCTCTTAATTCGAGAATTTTATCAACAGCAGAATCTCCAATATTGAATTTAAATTCATCAGTCATATACTTAATATTAGTAAGTTCAAGATATGTGTAAATAAATATGAAGAAACTATTACTGGTGATCCCAGAAAACAGCTATAAATCAAATGATTTTGTGGTTGCAGCCGAAAAACTAGGCATTGATTTCTTGATTATTACTGATAGTGAACAGGTCTCTAGTAAATTTTCAGACACAGTTATTATTAATAAATTTGATGCCGAGCTAAATAAAAATAATATAAAAAAGCTAAAAGATGTGACCCATGTGCTTCCTGTTGATCATAGTGCTTTAAAGTTTTCTGGATACTTAGTTGATTTATTAGAAGTAAAAGGAAATAAACTAGAGTCAATTAATTTATCAATGAATAAATATGAGTCCAGAAAAATATTTAATTCTCTTTTAGATATAAAAGCCAATAATGAAATTATAAAGAATATTGATGATATAAATATATTTATAAACAAAAATGGAACCTCAGTTCTCAAACCAAACTACGGAACAGCAAGTAAAAGTGTTCTAAAGATAAATAATGTTGAAAAAAACAAAGAACAAATTGAAAAATTGATGCAAGATTGTTTTGATCAAGATCTTGTTATTGAAGAATACATAGACGGAAAAGAGTATGCTCTTGAAGGGACAATAATAAATTCCAAACTAAAAAAAATTGTAATATTTGATAAACCTGTTGAATATAAACATCCATATTTCGAAGAATCTATTTACATCACCCCTTCAGAACTATCTAGTGAAGCTGAAAAACGAGTTGTAAGCATTGTCGATAAGGCATGTAAAAAAATTGGCCTTGAGGATGGTCCTGTACATGTTGAATTTAAAATAAATGAAAATCAAATATTCATAATTGAAATAAATCCAAGAATGATTGGGGGTTTATGTTCCAGGTGTCTAAGTTTTGGACTATTTAAAGTCTCCCTCGAGGAAATTATATTGCATGCATTTATGAATAATGAGTTAAAAAATATTGAACTACTTAACAATTATGTAGGTGTATTAATGATTCCAACACCAAAATCTGGAAAATTTATATCAATTAATAAAGAAGAACTTGAAAATATTCCAAACATTTCAAATGTTGAAATCACAGTCCCTGAGGGATCAGATTTACTAGAACCTCCTTATGGTGACAAGTATTTAGGATTTGCTTTTTCCCAGGGAATAGATAAAAAAACCGTAAATGAATCATTGCTGACTGCAATGAATTTAGCCAATCCAATTATTGAATAAAATATGATAGTCTTCAATTTGATATGAAAAATGCATTAATCGTTAATGGAGGTCAAAACTCCACTGTTAGAGATCAATTACAATCTTTTGATTTTATTATCGCAGTAGACTCAGGGGCTGAACATGTTTACAAATTGTTTCTTAAGCCAGATTTAATTGTCGGTGATCTTGATTCAATAGAGGAAAAAACTCTTGAAAGGGCGAAAAAAGATAAAATAGAAATACTTGAGCTCGAAGAAAATAAAGACCAAACAGATTTTGAAATTGCCCTTAATTACATAATTAATAAGAAATGTGAAAATATAACAATTATTGGTGGTGAATATGGAGATATTGATCACTTATTCGGAACATTATTTTCAATAGTAAATTTACAAAATAATGAAGAAATTATATGGATACACGGCAATCAAAAAATTTTATTCCCCAATTCATCAACCATAGATATTGGAACTAATAAAAAATTTAGTATTTTACATTTTACAGATTTAGTAGGACTTGAAATTTCTGGTGCGCAATGGAATTTAGATAAAGAAGATATCAAATTTGGTTTTTCAAGATTGTTAAGAAATAAATCTAGAAATCAAAATGTTAATATTTCGGTTCAAGAAGGTAAATTTTGTTTGGTTATAGATAGTTAAGATCTAGGTAAATCTTTCCAAGCTTTATCTTTATCTAATTTTGGTTCACCAGGAAGACCAAGTACCCTCTCTGCAATAATATTTCTCATAATTTCAGATGTTCCGCCCTCAATAGAATTGGCACGTGATCTTAAGAATAAACTTTGCGTATCTGTAAACCCGTAAGAGTCATTATCAAAATTTAATTCAGGTTGGGAAAGCTGGTATCCGCGCGGAAATAACAATCCGTCATTGCCCAACATGTCCATACCAAATTCATATGAAGACTTGTTTATTTCTGCTTCATGAAGTTTACTTGTAGACCCTTCAGGACCTGGTGTTCCCTTTTCGCGTAATTCTGATGCCCTCAAATTTGTAAGGCGAACAGCTTCTTGTTGTATCCACAATTCTACAAGCTTGTCTTTCATTACAGGATCATCTATATCTCTATCCTTCCAAAGTTGCACAAGATGTCCCGGTGCACCGCTGCCTCTTTGCCTTACGTTTCCTCCAATTGCTACCCTTTCATTCATAAGAATTGCGAGAGAAACTCTCCATCCATCTCCTACTTCCCCTAAAACGTTCTCTTTAGGTATTTTCACATCCGTAAAATAAACCTCATTAAATTCAGCTTCACCAGTTATTTGTCTTAGTGGCCTAACATCAACTCCCTCTGATTCCATATCAACAATAAAAAAGGTAAGCCCCCTATGTTTTGGTACATCTGGATCAGTTCTGGTAACTAAGAGTCCCCATTTTGATAAATGCCCAAGAGTAGTCCACACCTTTTGACCATTAACTATATAACCATCTCCATCATCTACTGCTTTTGTTGAGAGACTTGCTAAATCTGAACCAGAACCAGGCTCAGAAAATAATTGGCACCAAATTTCTTCGGCAGTAAACATTGGTTTCAAATATTTATCTATTTGATCTTTGGTTCCATATTCAACAATAGTTGGAGCTCCCATTCCAATTCCTAAAAGATTTGCAATTCTGTTATTTATTGAAATTCCTTCTTTTCTTAATGTCTCATTTACTAAGAGTTGAAACTTTGGATTTACATTTAGACCTCCAGCACCCTCTGGAAAATGCACCCAAGCAAGGCCTAAATCAAATTGTTTTGCCCAGAAATCAGTTTTAGAATCATTATCTTTTCTAAATGCAATCAGTTCATCAAGTTTTTCACGAACTAAAACCTCTGGATTACTTATATCAGTTTTTGTGTCTGACAAAATTATTCTCCTTGCTTCATTGCTTCAGTAAATAATGGTAACTCATCAGCTAAACTAGTCGGATATATTGAATTAGATAAATCTCTTATTTTTTCAATATTTTCTTGAATATCTTCTGCGCTTGCATTGGAATTAAAATAACCGACATCTGTTGAAATTCCCACTCTTGAGAATCGTCCTCCCCCAGCTGAAAAAATTTCATGAGTGATATCACATTGTTCAGATGCTAAAAAAACAACTAGTGGAGTTATGTTATCTACCGTTAACATGTTTGCCATATCTTCACCAAATAAAGATTCTGTCATCCTCGTTGCTGCATTTGGAGCGATGACATTTGCTTTTATATTATATTTGGCACCTTCAATGGCTAAAACATTCGTTAGCCCAACAATTCCCATTTTTGCAGCACCGTAGTTCAATTGACCAAAGTTACCAAAAAGACCAGAGGGTGATGAAACATTTACGAATCTTCCAAAGCCTTGTTCTTTCATTTGAACAAAAGCAGGTTGGCAAACAAAAAATGTTCCTTTTAAATGGACATCAATTATTGCATTAAGATCTTCTTCTTCCATTTTTGCAAAACTTTTGTCTCTTAAAATACCAGCATTATTCACAACAGCATGAATTCCTCCAAATTCAGTTAAAGCGGACTGAATTATTGATTCTCCTCCACTCTTAGTTGCAACTGAGTCATAGTTTGCAACAGCACTTCCTCCATTATCAATAATTTCTTTAACAACAACATCAGCTGGAGCATTTTCTGAGCCTTCGCCATTTACTGATCCACCAATATCATTTACAACTACATTTGCACCCCTATTTGCAAATTCAAGTGCATATGCTTTACCAAGTCCATTTCCAGCACCAGTAACTACAACTGTTTTGTTTTCGAAATTTACATCACCCATTATTAGACCTCCTCGTACATAGATTCAATTTCATCTTTATATCTTTCAGTTACAACATGTCTTTTTAATTTTAAAGATGGAGTTAATTCTCCACTACTGTCAGTCCATTCATTTGAAAGCAATGTGAACTTCTTAATTTGCTGTACATTTGCGACTTTACTATTTGATTTGTCAACGTGTGCCTGGATTTCAGCAAGAACTTTTTCATTTTTAGACATGTTTTCAATGTCATACTCAATATTGTTTTCATTTGCCCATTTCTCAGCACCACCATCACCATCCAAAACAATTAATGCGCTTAAAAATTTCTTTCCATCGCCAACCATACAAATCTGGCCAATTAAATCATGGGTTTTTATAAGGTTTTCTAATTCAACTGGTGCTATATTTTTACCCCCAGAAGTAATAATTATTTCTTTTTTTCTACCGATTATTTTTGCAAAGCCGTTTTCATCAATTTCTGCCAAATCACCAGTATGAAGCCATCCATCTTTATCAAAAGTAGCTTTTGTTTCTTCTTCAGCTTTATAGTATCCCTTCGCTACATGTTTTCCTCTAATACAAAGTTCACCATCCTCTAAGACTTTAATTTCTGTACCCATTATTGGCATCCCAACTTTGCCAATTGGATTCATGACATCTGGAACAGGCAAATTGTTAGATTTCAATAAGCTATTAAAGTAGCTGCTAGCAAAACTTGGAACACAAAAAGTTGCAGGACCTGTATCTTCTGTCATTCCGTAAACTTCAGCTACATCAATATGAATTGCATGAAACCATTTTTGAACATCCGGATTCATTGGAGCTGCAGCAGTAATGAAAACTTCTGAATTATCAAGACCGAGGCCAACTTTAAATGACTTTTCAAATACAAGTTTGTTGAATATCGCATCTTTAATTCTTACTCCAAGTGGTGGGGTTTCTCCCCTCTGCTCATATTCAACTCTCTCAAGCCCATTATCAATTGCCTTTAAAGCTAAATCTTTTTTATCAGATTCATTAATCTTGTTTAGTAATCCAGATTGAAATCTTTCCCAAACTCTTGGTACTGCAAAAAACAATGTAGGTTTTATTGTTGGCAGTGCAGTAGCCATATCTTCAAGCACTGGAACTGGAAATAATTGTCCTTTCCTAAAAATAGACTGATAATGATCTGTTAATCTTGCAGCAATGTGTGCCATAGGTAAATATGAAACTATTCTTGGATTGGTACCCAAACTTACAGATTGTTCAATTAAACTTTGAATAGTAAATAACACATTTTCATGGGTCAACATTACTCCCTTTGGATTTCCAGTAGTGCCAGATGTAAAAATTAAGCATGCAAGAGAATCTGGTTTTATTGAATTTATTCTATTTTCTAACTCTGACTTATCATTATTATTTATTTCTCTGCCTTTACTAATCAAATCCTCATAGCTAAGTACATAATCTAAACTTTTATATTGTTCATAATCCTTAACCATTATTATGTATTTCAAATCTGGACAATTTTCTCTAGCTTTATTAACTTCATCAAATAGTTCGGCATCACCAACAAAAGCTATTTTTGCTTCTAAAAGGTTAGAAATATATTCAATTTGACCAGACTTTAATTGCTTGTAAATGGTTGAAGGGACCCCTCCTGCATGCATAATTCCAAGATCAGAAATAAAATGCTCTTTTACATTATTTGCGATAATAAAAGCATTATCTTCTATCTCAAGACCGACATCTATAAGACCAGATGCTAGATTGTGAACTGTTTCTCTATATTCAGACCAGGAAAGAGAATCCCAGCCTGTATATTCCGAATTTATTGGTGTATTTAAAGCTGGATATTCAGGGACTTCTTCTGCATTGTTATCAAAAAAATCAATAATCGTTTTCCCTTCAACAACACTCATAACTGACTTTTCTTGATTCTTTAAAAATTCTTGTAATTTACTCATGAAATCCTAACTTCCTTTTGTTAATTTTAATTTAGAAACATAGATTTAACTAATCAAATTAATCATTTTTAAATTCAATATAAAATTTTTTAATAAAAGTTTTAAAGTAGGACTATGACGCAAAATTATAAAGAAACAATTTTAGTAACATCCTTCGATGAAAATTATTTTGATTATGCATCAGTATTTGTGAAATCATTAAGTTTAAATTTTAACGAAGGTTTTTCGTTAAATTTAAAATGCTTAGTTCCTAAGAATTTGATAGAAAAAGAAGAAGAGTTTATAAAAAAAATACAATGTGAAAATTTAATTATCGAATTTGTGTGCTCTGAAAAATTTAATGACTTGGATAACAAAGGACTTGCATATGAATCTGGATATATTTCAAAAAATATGAGTCATAGATTATTTATTGGTTCTCTATTTCCTGAGTTTAAAAAAGCTATTTACATTGATCCAGATACATTTGTTAATAGGAGCATTATGCCGCTTCTTAATTACCCCTTAAATAATAAACTTGTTGCAACTGTTGAATATTCAGGGATGAGTAAAAAATCATTTCTAAATCCTGATCTCCCCTATTTTAATAATGGTGTATTCATTGCTGATTTAGAATATTGGAGAAAAGAAAGTCTTGAAGACAAATTCATAGAGTGGATTAAAGAATTTGGTCCTACCGATTGTATTGAACAGGATGCAATGAATTTTGTTTTTAGAAATAACTGGTCACCACTGCCTATTACTTTTAATTTACTTGCATTTAAATTACTTGAAGATAGAAAGCTACACGAAAACTATACGGATCCACTTATTGTACATTTTGTTGGAGACTTAAAACCTTGGGGAGATACAATTATCCCAACCTGGACAAAAAAATGGCAGGATTTATATAAAGAACTGTTTGATTAGTATTCTTTTATTATTAATCCAGAATTTTTTTCAATTTTGGAAATAATAACTTTATTTTCTACCAATTTAATATCTGAGTCACCAAAAATTAAATCAATATTATTTGCATTACTTGAAATTTTTATGTTTCTTTGTTTTTTGTTTCTATTGAAAATACATAATAAAGATTTTCCATTTAAAGATCTACGAAAAATAATCGCATCATTAACATTTTTTAAAAGTTCAAAATTTCCAAATTTAAGAATTTCATTTGTTGTTTTTAAATACATAATTTCTTTAATATATTCTTGTATTTCAAGATTCCAACTAGTTTCATCTTCCCATGGGAATGCTTCTCTGTTATTTGGTTCATCACCTCCACTTAAACCAATTTCATCACCATAATAAATTCCCGCAATACCAGGAAATGTTGCTTGCATGAAGATGGGTCCATAAATAGATGATACTTCTGTACACCTGTTCAAAAATCTTTTTACATCATGAGAACTAAGTAGGTTTTGACAAGATGATAATGCTTTAAATGAATACATGAAATACAAATTAGCAATTGAATCAGAAAATTCCTCGACATTCATTCTCTTAGTAGCAAAATAATCAACCATAGATTCTCTAAAAGAATAATTCATTGTACCGTCAAACATATCTCCTTGAAGCCACTGAGATGTATCACCAAAAATTTCAGAAAATAGAAGTGTGTTTTTTTTATTTTTTTTTGCTATTTTTCTAAAATCCTTCCAAAATAATAGATCGATTTCTTTGGCAACGTCCATCCTCCATCCATCAATATCAAAATTATTTATCCAATACTCTGTGACATCTAATGCCCATTTTCTTGCATCTTCACAAGAATAATTTATCTTTGGCATATCAGGCACTCCCCACCATGATTTGTAAGAGGGTTCTACTATAGGACCTTCGTCACTCATGTTGTGAATAGGAATTTCCGTCTCTAAAAAGGTTTTTTCTAAATATTCTTTATATTCTTTCTCATTACCATCCCAGCCAACTTTATAAGTATTTTTATAAAGATGAGGTCGATATTTTAAATGAACAGGAAATTCATACACAGTAAACCAATCTTTATAAGAAGACTTTTCTCCTTTTTTAATAAGATCTTGAAATGCAAAATGTTTTGGGTGTACATGATTCAATGATGTATCGAAAATTATTTTCATATTTCTTAAATGGAGTTCATCAACTAATTTTTTCAATGCTTTCTCTCCACCCAATTTTGGATCAACTTTAAAGTGATCCCATGTATCATATCTATGCGTACTACTTGATAAAAAAATTGGATTCAGATACAAAATATTTACATTTAGATTTTGAATGTAGTCTAATTTGTCAATTATTCCATAAAGATCTCCGCCCTGAAACTCAAGACGCTTAGGTTTACTTCCCCACTCAACTTTACTTTCAAAAACTTCATCAGAATTTGAATAGTTAAAACGTTCAGGAAATATTTGATACATAACACCTCCATAAACCCAGTCAGGAACGGTATGTTCAAGAAATTTTTCTTTGTCGTAAACCCATTTTTCGGAGGGTGAAATAAAGTTACATATCCCACTTGTTCCAAAATAAATATTTAAATTATTTTTTGTTGTTGCTCCAAAGCTAATTTTTGTAATTTTTGAATTAAATTTCAGTTTTATTTCCCAAAATTTGTACCTTGAAGTTTCAGCCAAACATTTAAGTTGAATTGGCCTTAAGTCAGGGTCTTCAATAAATATCCATAGATTGGAAATATCAGTTTGTGAATGTACTCTTATGTTTGCATTTCCATCATCAGCTACTGAAAAAAATTTTTTATCATTGAAATCAAACTTAAAATCATAGTGACCTAGATGAGCATCGCCATCAAAAAATTCTATTTTCTGGCTTTCATCTTTATCAACAAACTCTACAGAGTGCTTTTCAACCATAATATGTAATATGAATAAGTATTTTACTATATACTTTATGAGAAGGGTTTCAATTGGATATTAAAAAATCGTCAGGAATTATATTTCATCCATCAGCATTACCATCTCGTTATGGAATTGGAGATTTTGGTAGTGAAGCAAAAGAATTTATAAATTTTTTAGAGACAACAGAAACAAAAATTTGGCAAGTTCTCCCATTGGGGTTAACAAGTGATAAGGAATATTCTCCGTATTCAAGTCCATCATCAATCCTCGGAAATAGATATTTGATAGACTTAAAACAACTAATCGATTATGACCCAATGTTGTCAGATAAAAAATTTGATAACAAATCAGTAGATTATAAGAACGTTTATGAATTTAAAGATTCAATATTTAAAAAAATATCAGAGAATATTGATATAAATGATTCAACATACTTTGATTTTATTAACGATGACCTAATTAGAAAACATATCACTTACATTGTGCTCAGGGATAAAAATAAACAGTCTAGCTGGTCAAATTGGGAAGAACATCAAAAAAATTATAGTGAAAGTTTGTTCGAACATATTTCAAAAAGTGATATGAATTTAACGAAATTTCACATCTTTACCCAATTTGAATTTTTTAAACAGTGGAAAAGATTAAAAGAATATGCAAATAAAAAACACATCCATATTCTTGGTGATATACCAATCTATGTAAACCATAATTCTGCCGATGTTTGGTTGAACAAAGAAATATTTGAACTTGATAAGCATGGAGAAATGTCTTTTGTTTCAGGAGCCGTTCCAGATAGTTTTAACAGGGAGGGGCAAGTCTGGAATAATTGTCTTTACAACTGGGAAACTCATAAATTAAATAACTATGAATACTGGACAAATAAATTAAACAAAACTTTAGATCTTTATGATTATCTAAGAATTGATCATTTTGTTGGGTTCTTTAAATATTGGGTCATAAAAAAAGGTGACTCAGCACTAAAAGGGAGTTGGAAAGAAGGACCAAAAAGTGATTTTTTTGAAAATATTTCCAATACTGTAGATCTCAGTAAATTGTTAGCAGAAGATTTAGGTGTGATATTAAAAGAAACTAAATCTGTACTAAATAAATACAATATCCCAGGTATGAAAGTTCTTCAACAAAGAATTCCAGACGACAATGATGGGCTTCCATTTCAAGGAGATAGTGAAGTTGTAAATCAAAATAAATTATTTGAAGAAGCGTCTGATGACTATTTTGAAGAAACTCATCCAAAAGATTGGGAATATAATTTAGCAGCATATACCGGAACTCATGACAGTCCGACAATTAAACAGTGGTTAAATGAAGCAAGTAAGTCTCAGATTTTAAACTTTAATAAATATACGGAAAGATTGAATAACAAGTTTGATAGTGATGTTTGGAATTTTATATCATTAATGTGGGAATCTCCATGTCAATTGGCATTAACAACTGTACAAGATTTACTTCAACTTGGCAGTAGTGCGAGATTTAATGTTCCAGGAACCACTGAAAATAATTGGAAATGGAGAATAGAAAATTTATCTAGTTTAGATTCTGTTGTTACAAATTTAAAAATTATGAATAAAAATAATGAAAGAAACTAATTTGATTCTCTTATGTAATCAATAACTATTTGTGCTTGCTCTTCTGTTATACGTACTGCTGGCATAGAACCTTTCCCTTTCAGAATCGTTTGAAGCCAATATGAATCTGGTTTGTTGAGTACAGAAGCAGTTTTTAAACTAGGACCTACTCTTCCTGAAAAGTCATCCTGGTGACAAGCTGAACATCTAGCAGTATAAATCTCTTTACCACCAGTAAGTTCAACAGTTTCTTGAGCTCCGCACGCAATAAACAACAAGAGAAACAATAAGATTGTTTTTTTCATGTTTATTCTTCTTCTAGGCCAGTTTTAAACTCTCTAGTTGATTTACCTAAGGATCTTGCCAAACCCGGGAGTCTCTTTGCTCCAAAAAGTAACAATAAAATCGATAAAATTATAAGTAATTCAGGTAGTCCTAATCTCATAATTTAATTTTAACTTAATCTATTCTTTATTATCTTCTAAAGATTTCTTTTGTAAAAAATTGATTATTACATATCCAAATATTGTAAAAACAAGAAAGAATATAATTTCTTCAACATTGGTAGCATTAGGTAGTTCGGGTCTTGTTACAATAGCCTCTAATTCACCTTCGCTGTTTACTCTTGATTCAAGAACATTTCTAAATGGCCATATCTTGATAAGAGAGCCAATAAGAAATCCGGAAAGTAGAGATAATATTTCATTCTTAAAATTTGCAAACATAAATGATAAAACTCTACTAAAAATAATTAGGCCTAAGATACAACCAAGAGCAAAGACTGACAAAATTTGTAAATCAAAACTTTTAATTGCATTAATAATAAATTCATACTTTGAAAGAAGTAGCAAAATAAACGAACCACTTATTCCTGGGAGAATAGTTGCGGTAATTGCTATAGAGCCTGATAAAAATACAAAAATAGGTGTTTCGGGAGTTGAGGCTGGAGAAAGAAATGAAATAAGTCCTGCAACAACTATCCCTATAACTAGGTAAACAAAATTTTTGCTTGTAAGTTTTTCAACTTGATTAAGGATCATAAAGGCTGATGCAAGTACTAATCCAAAAAATAATCCCCATATCTTATATTCATGATTAGAAAGTAAATAACTAATTAAATTAGCTAACAAAAAAACAGCTGCTGTTATTCCCAGATAAATCGTTAGAAGAAAATTGCCATTAAGTTTTTTCCAAAAGTCTTTAAATCCGGTTTTAAATAATGTCTGAAATAAAGAAAAATTAATATTTTTAATTGATTCAATGAGCTCTTCATATATACCTGTGATAAGTGCAATAGTTCCTCCTGATACACCCGGAACAATATCTGCAGCCCCCATCGCAACACCTTTAAAGAAAAGACCAATTCTCTGTTTCAATTTAAGCCTCTGTCGATTTTGGAGAAAAAATTCTATAGAAAATTGGTGAGATTGTTGCTGTCAATACAGCAAGCAATATAATCTGCTGCTCCAATGCTTTTGAAATAAGTTCCAGTTCTACACCAATCTCAGCCATAGCAATAATTAAGCTAAATCTTGCAGCTAATAAAAAGCCTCCTGCAACTAATTGTCTTAATTTTATTTTTGTAAATATAAGAAATAATGAGGGCACAATTTTAACAATTAGTGCAATTCCTAAAAGACTCAACACCTGAATATAAAATTCTGTATTTTTAAAAACTTCAATATCGTAATTTAATCCAATATTTATAAAGAATATTGGAATGAGAAATCCATAAGAAAAACCTTTTAGGCTGTTTTCTAAACTTCCTCTATTTGGAAAAGTAAAAGCAAATAAAGTTCCTGCAAGAAAAGCACCTAAGATATATTCAATATCGAACAACACTGCAACACCAACTAAAGTCAGCATTAAAGCTATTGAACTTCTGATACCCATTTCCTCTGGATCATTACCATCAAACATTCTGGAAAATATTTGTGGATTCCACCAAGCAACTCTTCGAATAATTCTAAGAATTAAAATTACAATCAAGAAATACAAAATTACATTTAAGTTAGATATAGAAAAGCCTTCAGAGTGTTGTAAAGATGCAAAAACTGTTACTCCAATCAAAGTAAATATGTCAGCTATCAAAGCAGACATAAAAAGTGACTGACCATAATTTGTTTTAATCGTATCATCGCTTCTCAAAACAGTTATAACAATATCTACACTTGTAGTACAAAGTACAAGTGCCAAAAATATTGGATAATCTAAAGTAATTATTAGATAAAAGGATGTTGCAACAGTTGCAACATAGATTGCAAGAGGTATTGATAAAGTTTTTAAACCTTTTTCTCTAAATGTATCTAATTCAATTTCAAATCCAGATAGAAACATTAATAACATAAATCCAAATATTGCCAGTCCAGATATGAATTCTGAGATCTTCACTATTCCCAAAACTGGCCCAACTAATATTCCGTATGCAATTTCTAAAACAATGCTTGGAATGCTTATCCTTTGTGCAATAAGTGGCAATAAAAAAGCACCTAGGGAAATAATTACAAGAGATAAAGCGTCAAAGTTTTCCATTAACTAGGTATATATAAAACTGAAGATTTTGCATTCTGGAGAATAAATTCAGCAATCTTTTTACCTTGCCAATTGGACTGACTAGTTTGACTAACAATTGAAAGATCAATTTTATCTGTAAAAGAGGAAAAGACTTTTGCTTCATTCCCTTCAGCATTGACTATCTCACACTGTACTTCATTAGACAATGCTAAATCCTGAATTCTTTCGGTATTTTTATTTGATTTTGATACATGTTCTTGTTGAAGAAACTTTGGCTGAGATATATTTAAAGCTGTAACATCAGCGGATAAAGTTGATGCCAAATCAAAAGCTACATTGACAGGACTATTATCACTAAAATCATCACTGACAAGTATCCCTATTTTTTTGTATGGAAATGAAGTTCTTGAAAACAAGAAAGGAATACGGTTTTTATTAGAAAAATTGATATAAGCTTTTAATTTGGATTTTGTAATTTCTTCTTCATCAAATGGTATCAAAATTGTTCCAAAAGAGAATGATTCTTGATTATTCTCGATTTCTTTAAGTAAAGTTTTTTGTAAATTATGTAATTCAAAATCTTGATCTTTCATTATTGCTTTGTATGTATCTGCTTGATCTTCTTTCTGATCAGGAAATATATCGCCTGAGGTCAAAATTTCTAATTTATCTGCTTTTGTGTTTCTGATGAAATATTCTGCCTCGGAGAGATTCTTCAATTCTTCATCATTCTTCAGAAATACAGCGACATTTTTTCCAAACTCAAGTGGAAATCTAGACTCTGAGCCTGAAAATAAATTTATAACATTTGAGAAAGCTCCTGATTGTAAAACAATTGTGACAAGGTCTCCTGTTTCAAGTTCAGTATCACCATGAGGGATTACAACATTTCCTTTTCTTAATAATGCTCCAACTATAAAAAAATCTGAACCTATATCTTTTAGTTTTTTTCCTCTAGCTGGACTATCAGAGTTAATTTCAAGTTCTATCGCCTCTGCTCTCCCACCAGCAAATGCTTGAGATACCACTCTTCTTGGTTCAAGAATATGTTCTAATCTTCTTCCTATTAATACATCTGGATCAACAACCTCAACTTCTAAATCTTTATACAGCTGAGAATTTTTATCTTCGTTAACTATAGAAGACAACCTATAAATATTATTTTGTTTTGCAATTTTTAAAATTTCTAAGTTCACTTCATCATCATTGGTTAGTGTTACTAAAGCACTAGCGTTTTCAATACCTGCTTTTTTTAATACAAGGGTTGAAGTTCCATCTCCCTGATATTTTTCTACTTGCCTATTTGGATTAAAATTTCTTAACTTTTCTTGATCCATGTCAATAACAGAAATGTTCCATCCTGTGCTAATTCTATTAATGAGTTGGCGTGCCTCGCCATGAGCGCCTACGATTATTACTTTCACGTGCTTATTATGCTATAAATCTGATTTTGATAAAGGACTACTTTTAAAAACTTATCTGTATGCAAAATCCCATATTTTCTTAATTATTTAATGATTGTATTCAATTTTTTAATTAGTTATTAAACAAGAAATGCATAACATCTCCGTCCTTTACAATATATTCTTTACCTTCAGATCGTAATTTTCCAGCTTCTTTTGCCCCTTTTTCACCATCGTTTGAAATGTAATCTTCAAAACTAATTGTTTCCGCACGTATAAATCCTGATTCAAAATCTCCATGTATCTTTCCTGCAGCTTGAGGAGCTTTGTCACCTATATTTATCGTCCATGCTCTGACTTCTTTTGGCCCAGCAGTGAAAAAAGTTCTTAACCCTAGAAGTTCATATCCAGCTTTGACTAGTTTGTCTAATCCTGTTTCAGTTTGTCCCAATTCTTGTAAATATTCTTTTTTTTCCAAATTTTCAAGCTTAGAGATATCTTCCTCAATATCAGCACAAATTACGACAACTTTTGCATTTTCATCATCAGCAAAACTGATAATTTGTTCAAGATATTGATTTTCAATAAATCCATTTTCACTTACATTTGCAACATACAAAACAGGCTTTGTGGTCAGTAATTGAAAACCTTTAAGTAATTTGTCTTCTTCAATAGTAAAAGTTAATGATCTAAGGTTTTGACCATTTTCTAGATTTGTAAGTATTTTTTCTAATAAGTTTTTTAGTAGTAATCCATCTTTTTCACCGGACTTAAAATTTTTTGATACTTTTTGATAAAGTTTTTCAACTGTACTTAGATCAGCTAAAACTAATTCTGTATTTATAACTTCAATATCATCAACTGGTGAAACTTTGCCTGCAACATGCACAATATCTTCATTCTCAAAAGCTCTAACAACATGGATAATCGCTTCAGTTTCTCTAATATTTGCTAAAAATTGATTACCTAATCCCTCTCCTTTAGATGCCCCTTTTACCAATCCTGCAATATCTACAAACTCCATTACGGTTGGTATTATTTTTTTTGGATTTACAATATTTGAAAGTTGGTCTAAACGTTCGTCTGCAACTGGTACTACACCAATATTTGGTTCGATCGTACAGAAGGGATAATTTTCTGATTCAATGTCCGCTTCAGTTAAAGCATTAAATAGAGTTGACTTTCCTACATTTGGTAAACCAACAATCCCACATTTAAATCCCATACATATACATCCTTTGATAAAGCATATCGAAAGCATAATTTAATTTTTTATTTATTTTTATCAACTAGTCCTCATGGAATAAATATTTAGATTAAAGTCATAAATAAGGGGGTAACATGACCGAAAAAAATGATAAAAAAACAATTTTTGGTTGGTCCATGTATGATTGGGCGAAATCTGCATATGAAACAACCACTCTTGGGGCAGTTATGCCTGTTTATTTTGTGAGTGTCGTCGTACCAGAGGAAGGATTTTTATTTAGAGGCAATTTATACACAGGAGCCGAAGTGTGGGGATTTGCGATAGGTTCAGTTTTATTTATTTTCTTTTTAATTATGCCAACAATTGGGGCGATGGCAGATCTTTCTGGATCAAGAATGAGATTATTTAAATCTTTTGCATATGGTGGTGCCATATTTGCATCAACGTTCTATTTTGCGCAATCAGGTGATGTCGTTTTAACACTTTTAATATATTTTCTAGCACAATTAGGTGCAACTGGATCCAATGTATTTTATGACAGTGTTTTAAAAGATATTACAACTGAAGAAACTATAGACCAAGTATCTGCAAAAGGATATGCTCTTGGATATTTAGGAGGGGGATTGCAACTTTTATTATCCCTAGTGGTAATCCAACTTGGACCTTCATTATTAGGAATTGATACCTCTCTAGCATCAAGAATAGCCATAGCTTTTGCAGGAATATGGTGGTTACTGTTTTCAATATTTAGCTTTTCAAGAATGAAAATAGATGAAACAAAATCTGAAAATACGGTGGGTAGAAATTATTTATCTGCTGGTTGGAAAACAAATTTAAATACATTGAGAAAAGTTAGAAAATTTCCATTTTTACTTTATTTTTTACTCGCTTACATATTTTATTGGGATGGGGCTCAGACAGTGATCAATATGGCAGGACCATTTTTTAGTGAAGTTTTGTTACTTGATCAAACTTCAATAATAGTTGTATATTTAGTGGTTCAATTCATCGCGTTTGTCGGTGCAAGGTTAGCGGGATATCTTGCAGGTAGAATTGGACAAAAAAATACGCTTGTTTTTACCATTGCACTTTTCTTCGTTGCTGGCAATGGGGCATATTTTGTACCAGAACAACAACTTTTACCAGTAATACTTTTAGGTGTGATTGTTGGAACAGGCATGGGAGGATTGCAGTCAGTAAGTAGAAGTGTCTATGCAACAATGTTACCAAAAGGTGCAGAAGGTGAATTTATGGGCTTCTTCTCAGTCATTTCAAGATTTTCAGCGATTTGGGGGCCTTTAATTTACAGCTATGTAAGTGCCTCAACTGGAAATCCAAGACTTTCTTTACCGGGTATATCATTATTTTTTGTAATTGGGTACCTTTTATTGAGAAATGTTGATATAAATTCACAAATTACTGAAGAAGAGTGGGCAGCTAGCTAATTAATTTTGCTAGATTTGAATATAATCCAGAAACAGTTATTGGACCTATACCACCAGGATATGGGGATCTTCCAATTAAATAATTATTAAGATCAGTAGTATCAACATCCCCATATGATTTTCCTTCGACGATAGAGATTCCAACGTCAATTACATAGGAACCTTCTTTGAAATAGGATTTATCAAATATTTTTGATTTTCCAACAGCAGATATAAAGATATCAGCTTTGGATATAAATTCTTTGGGATTTGAAGTTTTACTATGAATTACAGTTACGTTGCCATTATATTTTTTTGAACTCAATATTTTCGAAAGAGGAGATGTAACCAACCTTGAACGTCCAGCTATTACTATGTTTTTGTCTTCCGTTTCGATTTCGTAATGCGCCAGTAATTCTAGAATTGCCAGTGATGTTGCAGGGATAATATTTAGATTTTCAGAATAAAGTTGACCTAAATTAAATGTAGTAAGGCCGTCAACATCTATTTCACTTGGTATTAAATCAATCACTTTTTCAATATTCAAATGATTCGGTAGCGGAAGCTGTATTATCATGCCTTGAGACGATTCGGAATGATTTGAAATAGTATCTTGTAATTCATTTTCTGATGTAGTCTCATTTAATTTTATCCAATTAAATTGAACTCCTAATTGCTCTGCTTTTTTTTCTTTTACAGATACGTAAAGAAGTGATGCTGGATTATCACCAACTGTAATTGCAGTCAACACTGGAGATTTGTCATTTTTATATAAGTATTCTTCGAAAATAGTTTTACTTTTAGAGTCAAGATTGTCAGCAACTGGTTTTCCATATAAGACTTTTGACATAATTCAAGTTTAATTAATCACTTAGATAGTTTATGAAAATTTTCGTTAAAATAACATTTGGAGATAAATGTGAAAATTTCAAAATTAAATGACAATATTACCCCGTCTGGAACAATGGCGATATCTAACAAAGCTAGAATCTTAAGAGAACAAGGAAAACCTGTAATTGGTTTTGGTGCCGGGGAACCTGATTTTCCAACACCAGCACATGTTATAGAGGAAGTTAAAATTGCATCTGAAAATCCAACATACCATAAATATTCAGCAGTTGGAGGGTTGTCAATTTTACGAGATGAAATTGCTAGAACAACAAAAAAATATTCAAATTTTGATGTGGATCCAAATAATGTAGTTGTAACTAATGGAGGAAAACAAGCAATACTTACTACATTTATGTCCCTACTAGACGCAGGAGATGAAGTATTAATTCCATCACCTTATTGGACAACATATCCTGAAGCTGTAAAAATTTCAGGCGGAACACCTGTAATAGTAGACACAGAATTTGATAATGACTTCAAAGTTACAATTGATGAACTTGAAAAGAAATTTACAAAAAAAACAAAGGTTCTGGTTTGGGTGTCTCCCTCAAATCCAACTGGAGTGGTATACACAAAAGAAGAAGCTGTAGAGATATTTAACTGGGCATTTGATAAAAATATATGGGTACTATCTGATGAACTTTATGAGCATCTGGTGTATGAAGGTGTTACTTCTCCCTCACCTGCAACTATTGATAAGAAATTAGAGAAAACGATTGTTGTAAATGGTGTTGCGAAAGCTTACGCAATGACTGGTTGGCGAGTCGGCTGGATAATCGCAAATGATGACATAATTGGTCTGTCCAAAAAAATTCAGTCTCATGCAACATCAAATGTTGCTAACATTTCACAAGTTGCAGCATATTCTGCGTTAAAAAATGGATTAGATAGTACAAATGAAATGAAAAAAGCGTTCGATAAAAGAAGAGGTTTTGCTCTCGATTTACTTAAAACAATAAATAATATAAAAGTTCCTAATGCAACTGGGGCGTTTTATGTATTTCCTGATGTAAGTCATTATACAAAAGGCATTATTGAGAAAGTATCCACTTCTATTGATCTTTGTGATTGGTTGCTTGAGAAGCACTATATTGCTTTCGTTCCTGGTGAAGTATTTGGAAAAGGTGGATTTTTGCGTTGCTCTTATGCTCTTAGCGATGAAGATCTAGAGGAAGGCCTCACAAGATTTAAAGACGCTCTAGACTCAATTTAATGGACGGAGTAAAGAAAAAGAGTTTATACTCTTGGCTACTTTTTGATCTAGCAAATACAGTTTATGCATTTGTAATTCCTGGCCTATATTTTTCAGTATGGCTTGTTTCTGAGCAGGGTTGGACGGATCAAGCTTTAGGCCTTGCAACATCAGGAGCAATGGTAATTGTTGCTCTTACAGGTCCTTGGGTGGGTGCAAGAAGTGATGGTGCTCAAGGAAAAAAACCTTTATTACTTATTACTACTGCAATCTGTATTGTTGCAACATTTTTTCTAGGAACATTCAATGTCAACATATCAGTAATGTTATTCATATTTTCATTAATAGGATTTAATCTTGGTTCGGTTGTTTATGATGCATTACTCGTTTCTGTAAGTAATGAAAATAACAGAGGGAAAATTTCAGGAATGGGTGTTGCATTTGGATATATGGGATCTTTAATAGGTTTTGGGATAGCGTCACTTCTTCAAAGTTTAGGTTACAGCTATATTGAAATATTCAGATCAGTTGCAATCTTATTTTTATTTTTTTCAATACCTGCATTTTTATTTATTGAAGAAAAAAAATTTAATATCAATAAAGTGCAAGTCAGATTTAGGGAGTCGCTATATATTGTTATAAAATCTTGGAAACATTCAAGACAATACAATGGATTAACAAGATTTCTAATCGGTAGATTTTTTTATGCAGATGCCATAAATACATTGATTAGTGGATTACTGGCAGTTTATCTTGTAGAGGAAGCAGGCTTAACAGCTGAAGATAGTCAAAATTTACTTGCATTGGCAATAATAATTTCAATTATTGGGGGTTATGTATATGGAAAAGCTGGTGATAAATATGGACCAAGAAAATGTACATTATTTAGCCTCGGTTGCTGGATGATCTCATTAATCATCGCTGTAATATCAACTGAATTTGATATCGAATGGTTGATTTATGTAACAGGCGTCATTGGAGGTTTTAATATTGGAGGCATATTTGCTGTAGATAGAGTATTCATGACAAGATTAAGCCCAAAAGAACATCTTGGTGAATTTTATGGACTGTATTCTACCGTCGGACGATTTGCTACAATTGTTGGTCCAATACTTTGGGGATTCATAGTTAATACTCTTAATTTAGGAAGAAATACTGCAATGATGTCTCTTGTAGTATTGCTGATGATTTCGTTTTTTATAATTAGAGGTGTCTCTGATGAGAGCAACACAGTCGAAATCTAGGAGAAAATAACTTTTTAGAAAAAGAAAAATCTTTTTTTGTTTTTAAATGTATTTAATTCCTCACGGGTATTTTTAAGTTTTTCACGTAAAAATTCACTCTCAGCTTCAGCCTTAGCTGCTCTTTCTCTTGCTTCTGCCATTAATTTATCAGCCTCATGAAGATTCCCAAGTTGATCTAAAACCTTTTTCCAAGCAGATACTGGAACAAGCATATTTTCTTCGTCTGTAGAGGATTCAACATCTTCATTAATTGCACCATCTTCTTGATTATTCTCTATCTCATCTTGGTTTTTAATATTTGGTTGAATTTTCGATTCGTTATCATCATCTTCTTCAGATGAAAAAAAGTTGTATTTTTTTGACATTCTCTCTTCGTAACTACTCATTAATTAAATTCTTCTTTCATGGTCTCTAATGTAGGATATCTAAATTCAAATCCTTCTTTAAGTAATTTTTGAGGAATAGCTCTTATACTATTTAATCCAAGCTGTTCTCCCAACTCCCATCCTACAGCCAATCTCATAAGGATAGGTGGAACAGGTGGGGCAAAAAATGCTTTGTTCATAATTTTTGCAATTGCACGTGAAAACTCCTTCTGTTGGAGGGGCTCTGGAGCTGTAACATTTACTGCTCCTGATATATCCTCATTTTCTAAACAAAATACAAAAGCTGCTGCCATGTCATGCACCGAAATCCATGAAAAGTATTGTTCTCCTTTACCAATTGGACCTGATAAATTTAATTTAGATATGAGTGTAAATATCTGTGTTGCGATATTACCTTTACCAAGTACAATACCAGCTCTACACTTCATGACTCTCACATTTAACTTTTCAATTTCATATAATGGCTCCTCCCAACATTCTTCTGCGACCATTTGCAAAAACTGACCCCTGTTAAAAGATGTTTCTTCAGTAACAATCTCATCACCATGATCACCATAGATATCATTTCCAGAAGCTGTAATAAAAATTTTTGGATATTTATCTAAAGATTTATAGGTGTCAACAAAAAGATCCGAGGCCCATTTTCTTGACCAATAAATCCTTGATTTTCTTTCTTTTGACCATCTTCCACCTGCAAATGGCAAGAACCCCAAAATATCTTGTGGTGCAATACTTTCACCAGCTAAATGAATAATCGCATCTAATTCTTGAAATTTTTCTTTATCAATCTCTTTTTTTGCAGGACTCCAATAAATCTCATCATCAGTTTTGACTTCTCTTCTTACAAATCTTATTACATCATGGCCTGATTCGATTAAGTTTTTAACAGTTTTTCTACCGATGAAACCTGATGCACCTGTTACGCCAACAATCATTTTTCTTCATCCCCATAGAAAAGAAAAAAGTCTTCAATTTGTTTCTCAAATTCTTTTACAGCAGTTCCCATATTTTTCGTAAAATTTACAGTCACAATGTTTGATTGAATAAAAATACTCTCTATGTCATTTGAATATTGAAACAATTTCATAGCTAATTTTGCACTAGTTTCATTCGTTAAAGAAGCATGTGCAATGTTGTAATAAGTTTCACCATCTTGACCAGAAAGAGATCTGTTTAAATCAAAGATTACATTTTTACCAAATTGGGTTGTTTTAAGTTCGATCTTTTGTCCCATTAATATTCGCCAATTTTCATCACTCTAATAAGGTTAGTTGCTGCTTCTTTATTTGGAGGTGTGCCAGCGACAATTACTACTTTGTCATTTTTTGAAAATTTCTTTTCATTTAACAACCACTTATTAGCTATAGCAAACATTTCATCTGTTGTTTCTAATCTATCAATCTTTATTTGCTCAACACCCCAAATTAAATTGAGTTGATTAAATGTTTTATCAGTGGTCGTAAATGTAAAAATTGATGCATTAGGTCTATGATTTGAAATTAAGAGTGGGGTCCTACCAGTTTCTGTAAATGCGACAATTGCCTTTACATTTGAATCATTTGCTACTTGAACTGCTGCTTTTGAAAGAGAATTAGTTAACTCGTCTGAGTTATATATTTCTTTTGTATTTATCATATTTTCGCTTGATGAAATATCAACTTCTTCGCAAATTTTTGCCATTGCTATTACAGAATCAATCGGATTTTCTCCGATAGAAGTTTCTGCAGACAACATTACAGCGTCTGTACCATCAAGTATCGCATTTGTGATATCTGATACTTCGGCTCTGGTTGGTCTGTGTGAAGATATCATCGATGTAAGCATTTCTGTGGCAGTAATAGTAATTTTGCCCTGAAGATTACTTTCATTTATGATTTGTTTTTGAATCAGTGGAATCTTTTCAAGAGGAAGTTGAACTCCTAAATCTCCTCGAGCAACCATAACCCCATCTGACTCTTGAATGATTGATTTTAAATGTTTAACTGCTGACTTAAGCTCGATTTTAGAGATTAATTTAATATCTTTATCTATATATTTTCTTACGTTTAAAACATCTTCAGCATTTCTCACAAAAGATATAGCTACAAAATCTACGCCCAAATTCTTACCGAATTCAAGATCCTGAATATCTTTCTTAGTTAATGTTGAAACTGAAAGTTTAGAGTCTGGAAAAGCTACTCCTTGATGCGATCTTAGCTCTCCACCAATCTCCACAGTTGCTGTAAGTTTATTTTTTTCTTTTTTAAGAACTCTTAAACCTAATTTCCCATCATCAATTAAAATTCTTTCACCCTCATTAATATCTCTTAATAAATTCTCATAATTGATAACAACTGACTCTTCATTTTGTTTACTTTCATCATTAAAAATATCAATGTCAGAATTAACATTTAAATTTATTGATTTATCTAAGGTGCCAGTTCTGATTTTTGGGCCCTGTATATCCTGCATTATTGCCACATTTTTATTCATGGACCTTACCCATTGAACAGTTTGCTCGTGTTCATCATAGGTTCCATGTGAGAAATTTAATCTTAAGACATTTGCTCCTGCTTCAACTAGTTTATTTAAGGAGTCTTTTGAATATACACTCGGTCCAATTGTTGCGACTATCTTTGTTTTTCTTGTCATTTCAATATTTAACTTAATAGGATGGAATATGTAAAGTGTTGTAATGTTAAAAAATTTTTTAGTTGGTATTCCTGTTAGAGACTTTAAAAATCCTATGTCAAGACTGCAAAAGGCTTTAACAATTGACACAAGAATTGAACTATCGAAAGCTATGCTTCTAAATATAACGAAATCATTTCAAGATGATAGTACGAAAATTGTTTGTGTAACAAACGATAAATTAGTAAAAGACTTCTGCCAAAACAACACGATAGAAACTTTTTCATCTTTGAATAAAGGGTTAAATAGCGAATTAGAAGACTTCCTACATTCTTACAAATATGACCATTGGACAATCTGTCACGCTGATCTACCTTATATTACAAAATTTTATGCTCAGGAATGGATTAAAGAATGTAAGTTAGCCGAACTGGTGATCTGTGCCAGCAAAGATAATGGAACTCCCCTGCTTGGCGGAAGCAAGAAAGTTAAAAAATTAATGTATGGAAATAATAGTTTTAATAATCACATGGAAATATTTCTAAATGAAGATATAAAAATTAAGAAATCATTTAATAAAGAATTTTCATTTGAAATAGACGATGAAGAGGACCTAAAAGAGTTTTTAAAAAATAAGCCTCGTTGGTCTAAAAAGCTAGACTTCTAGCAGCCCCGACCGGATTCGAACCGGCGTTTCCGCCTTGAGAGGGCGGCGTCCTAGGCCTCTAGACGACGGGGCCTCTGCTCGGGGAGAAGGACTTGAACCCTCAATAATGGGACCAGAACCCATTGTGTTGCCAATTACACCATCCCCGAAGGTTAGCAGCCCCGACCGGATTCGAACCGGCGTTTCTGGGTTGAAAACCCAGCGTCCTAGGCCTCTGGACGACGGGGCCGTATTTGTATAAGAATATAGTAACTTATTTATTAATTGTTACAAATTCTCAATCTTTTCAGCAAGTCTTGCAATAGTAGGTGATAGACCTAAGGCAAAAATAGATTCAAATAATGGAGGGCTAATTTTTGTTCCAGTAATTGCAACTCTTGTAGCCTGAAAGCCTTCTTTTGGCTTTATATTTTGCTTTTTTAATTCAGCTCTCATCATTTCCTCAATATTTTTTAAATTAAAGTCTTCCATTTCTTTGAAGCGTTTTCTAATATTCATTAAATAAAGCTGAGCGTTTTCAGAATTTACATCATTCCACTCGACATCATTTACTACAAATGGTTCATCAAGTAAAAAGCCAACTTGACCAATTAGATCGTTAAGGGTCTCAATACGCTCTTGAACCTCAGGAAGTATTACTTCTATTCTCTTAATTTCTTCGGCAAATAAACTTCTTGATAAGCTTTCTTCTATGGTTTTAAAAGCTAATTCATGAAAAGTTTCCTTCTTAAAACTTCTTATATACTGTCCGTTCATCCAGAGAAGTTTTTTAGTATCAAAAATTGCGGGATTACCTAAAACATTTTTCAAATCAAAATTACTAATCGCAAAATCTTTGTTGAAGATTTCTAAATCGTTTCCAGGTGACCATCCAAGAATAGACATATAATTAAACATTGCCTCAGGCAAAATTCCTTTTTCTTTAAAAGAAGCCACTGATGTATCACCATGCCTTTTGCTTAGTTTTTTGCCATCTGGTCCAAATAATAAAGGTAAATGACAAAAATCTGGTATTTTTGCATTTAGAGCCTCCATTAACATTATATGTTTTGGTGTTGATGATAAAATATCTTCACCTCTTGCAACAATTGTTATTTCATAATCAATATCATCAACTGTCGATGCTAAATGATATGTTGGAGTTTTGTCTGTCCGGAGTATAACAAAATCCTCAATATCATTTGTGCTAAATTCCATGTCGCCCCTTACATAATCTTTGAAGGATATTACATTATTTTTTTCTACTTTAAATCTTATTGCACCGTCATCTTCATAGGCTATTCCTTCATTTAAAAGGTTATTTGCAACTTCCTCATACCTAGTAAACCTATCAGATTGCTTATAAGTATTAGAGCTATCAATTTCATAACCTTCATCCCAATCAATACCCAGCCAAGATAAATTATCAATGATATTTTTTTCATACTCTGGTGTGCTTCTTTCCGTATCTGTGTCATCAATACGAACAAGAAATTTACCATTATTATTTCTTGCATATAGCCAATTGAATAAAGCCGTTCTTGCATTGCCAATATGCAATTCTCCTGTTGGTGAGGGGGCAATTCTTAATTTCATGATTTATTCAACTGTATTTATCAGAGTACCAAGGGTTTCAATTTCAATTTTTATTTCATCACCAGGTTTAATTTGACTTACGCCCTCTGGAGTACCCGTTAGTACAACATCACCTGGTAACAATGTCATAATTGAAGTAATAAATTCTAAGACCTCACCAATTGAAAATATCATATCTCTACTATTTCCATTTTGTTTTAACTCACCATTTACAAAGGCTTTTATGTCAAGATCTGGATTTTCTGAAAACTCGGTTTGTATATAAGGACCTAGGGGACAAAATGTATCAAATCCTTTTGCTCGTGTGAAATGTCCTGATTTGCCTTGAAGCACCCTCTCAGATAAATCATTTGCTGCTGTTAAGCCAAGAACATGATCCGTCCAATTATCTTTAGAAATATTTTTGCTTATTCTGGATATCACCAAAGCTAGTTCTGCTTCATGATCAACATGTTGACCTATTTTTGGGTAAATAATATTTTGCCCAGTACCTATGACAGATGTAGAGGGCTTTATGAAAAATACAGGATTATCTGCTTGATATTCATACCCAGGTAATCCCATTTCAGCAGCGTGTTTTGCATAATTTTTTGCAACAGCAACAACTTTTGAAGGAAGCACGGGAGCAAGTAATTCAATTTCATTGAGTTCGTATATTTCTTCTGTACTCTCCCAAACAACAAATGGAGAACCCTCATATCGAACTACACTGCTATCTACTAGTTCTCCATAAAATATTTCATTTTGGTGTTTTGCTCGTATAATTTTCATACTTCTAACAATATTAAGCCATTAGAAAAATAGAGTGTTTAGTAAAAATTAATAATTGATAAAAGATATTGTCCTTTTATTTTCTCTTTTGAACATTTAATTAGCAAATCCTCCGTGAGATCGCCTAAGCTATTTTCACTAATTCTTAATAATCCCAATACATGATGAAAATCATAAACGGTTGGAGCTCTTCCAAAATGTGCGGCCCGACTGATGATCAGGTTTGTGATAATTGTCGTGACCAATTTATGTCTTGGATGATTTTTCCACAAAAACTTGTATTTATTTACAATTTTTATTGCAAAACCACTATCAGGCCCTGTACTACCATAAACTTCTTCGTTACTTGGATCAAGTTTTTCTGCATGCCGTTTGGCTGATCTCCTTGGTACAGGTAAAAGAGGTTCATTAACTCTTTTATTTTTATCAAGATTAATGTTTGGTTCTTGTGGCATTAAATCAATGTTATATATGATTTAAAATTATCATCCTTCGCATTTACTACATCTTCATATGAATCAATAATTTGTGAGGTAACATTACCAACTTGACCATCTGCTATATTACCTCCGTCGATACTCACTACACCTATTACACCTGTTGCAGTTCCCGTAAAAAATACTTCGTCCGCAGTCTTGAGATCATCTACAGTAAGATTTTTTTCATCAATTGGAATATTGTTATTTTTAGATATCTCGATGACTGTTCTTCTTGTAATACCGTTTAATGCACCTGTTGTATTCGGAGGAGTGTAAATATTGCCCTCCTTAACAATAAATATATTTTGACCACTTCCCTCAGCTACGGTACCATCATCACCTAGCATGATCGCATCATCATAACCGTTTTCAACGGCGTCAATTTTTGCCAGGGTTGAATTCATATATCCGCCCACACCTTTTGCCAAAGGTATGAAACTTGTTGGGCTTATTCTTCTCCACTTAGAGATACAGACATTAACACCACGATTAACTGCATCATCTCCTAAATAGGCACCCCAATACCAAGCAGCAATTGACACTCTTACGGGAACATTGTTTGGTAATAAACCCATTTCACCCTCACCAAAGAAAATTAATGGTCTTATATACGCAGAATCAAGTTCATTTATTTTTACAACTTCTTTAATTGCCTCGATAATTTCATTTTTCTCAAATGGTATTTTTAAATGATAGGAATCCGCTGAAGCGTAAAGTCTATCGACGTGATCGTCAAGTCTAAAAATAGAAACACCTTGATCGGTATTACGTGCCCTTATTCCTTCAAATACACCTGTTCCATAATGAAGTGTATGTGTCATCACATTGACCTGTGCGCTGTCCCAGTCTACAAAATTACCATCAAACCATATGTATTTTGATTTTTCCACAGTAAACAAATACTACACCTTTTAAAAGCTCTATCCAAGAAGAATACTATTATTCAAATTGTGAAACGATTTATTGCTTCAGGATTTGGAGTTGGCCTTTTTTGGGAAACGTTTTTTAAAGGTAAAAAAGGTGGAGGTACTATTGCCTCTTTTTTATTTGCTCTAGGACTATATCTTGGAGATAGTTGGTCTGGGATTTGGAATACTCTTAACTTATTTATATTCTTTATCGTTTTAATTTTTTTGTATTTTATAACTGTCGATGATGATGAAGCATCCTCAGACCCGAGCTGGATTACACTTGATGAGGTTTGTGGAATGAGTCTTGTAACAATTGGATCTGGGCTTGAGTTGTTGCCATTATTATCAGGTTTTATAGTTTTTCGATTAAGTGATATTTTAAAGCAGCCTTCTTTTGTTTGGGAATTAGAAAAGCTTCCAGGAAAATTAGGTGTGCTCTATGATGATCTTGGTGCTGGGTTTATGGGTTTAATATCAGCAATGATTGTGGATCAAATTATCCAAATAACTCTTTAAGTAAAACTTCTTTTACAGTTCCAGGATTAACTTTGATCTCAGAGCTTTTCATTACTTGACCTACTAAAAAACCAACAAGTTTATCATCGGGGTCTTCTAATCTTTCAACAATATCTTGATTATCTTTAACAACAGAAGTGACAAGTGCTCTTATTTCCTCATCATCTGAAGATTGTATAAGATTTTTTTCAGATGCATAAGATTTAGGATCAATATCCTCACCTAGTAATTTTGCGAGGATGTCTTTTGCTGATGTAAAAGAAACCTCATTAGTTTCAAAGAGATTTATTAAATTAGCAAGTTTTTCTGAATCAACCCATTCAGGTAATTTATCAATTTCTGCTTTCCTCATTTGGCCCTGTAGTTCCCCTGTAAGGAAATTAAATGTCGATTTACTATCTTTAGTATTTTCAACGGTAGACAAATAAAGATCATATAGCCATTTTTCACCTTTATCTAGATAGTTTGAGTCTGATAAAGAAAGTCCGGATTCTTTTAAAGTTTTTCTTTTATCTGTAGGTAAGTTTTGTATTTTCTTTTTCGAATTTTTTATAAATTCCTGATCAATAATCATATTTGGTAAATCTGGATCTGAAAAATACCTGTAATCAGCACTTCCCTCTTTTGTTCGCATGGATATAGTGACCTGTTTATTCTCATCCCAATGCCTAGTTTCCTGAATTACAGATTCACCTTTTTCAACTTGTTTCGACTGTCTCATGATTTCATAATCGATTGCTTTTTCTAATGACTTCAATGAATTCATATTTTTAATTTCTACCTTTGTTCCAAGTTCATTTGAATTCTCATCTGCTACAGATATATTTGCATCAAATCGTAAATTTCCTTTTTCTAATTTTCCTTTTGAAATTCCAAGTTCAATAACTAGTTGTCGTAATTCTTCAATATAAGCAACAGCCATTTTTGAAGTTGAAATAACTGGCTTTGTCACCACTTCCACTAGCGGAATACCCGATCTATTAAAATCTAAAAGGGTACTGATGGCAGAATCAATTCTGCCTGAACCTTCGTGAACACTTTTTCCGGTATCTTCTTCCATATGTACTCTCTCAATTTCTACTGAATGAAGTTCCTCATCTAAAACAATTTCTAGAGATCCATTTATCCCTACGGGAAAATCAAATTGAGAAATTTGATAGTTTTTAGGTAAATCAGGATAAAAATAATTCTTTCTATGAAACATACCTTCATTAGTAATGTTGCAATTTGTACCTAAAGAAAGCATGACTATGTATTCAATAGCTGTTTTATTTGGTACAGGTAAAGCACCAGGAAGCCCTAAGCATGTTGGACAAACACTTATATTTGGTTCTTCACTTTCAATTACTTCGCATGAGCAGAACATTTTTGATTCTGTATCTAGTTCGACATGAGTTTCCATTCCAATGGTTGCTTTAAGATTCATTATTTTCCTCTAACAAATTTGCAGAATAATTAAACTCAACCATTTCTTCAATAGATTCTGCAAAATCAATTACAGAATAATCTGAACATGGCTTACCCATTATCTGTACTGATAAAGGTAAAGCATTTTTCGATAACCCGGTTGGGATGCTTATCGCTGGTAGGCCAGCAAGATTAGCTGGGATTGTACATAAGTCAGACAAATACATCTCAAGAGGATTCTTTGTTTTTTCACCAAAGGCAAATGCTGGTGTTGGCGTAGTTGGTGATAAAATGAAGTCAACTTTTTCGAATGCGTCTTTAAAATCTGAAATAATTTTTGATCTCACTTTTAAAGCTCTACCATAATATTCATCAAAATATCCAGCCGATAAAGCGTAGGTTCCCAATAAAATTCTTTTTTTAACTTCTTCACCAAATCCTACTGAACGTGTTTTATTCATCATTTCATAACTTGTTGATGCAGCTTCTCTAATACCAAATCTCACTCCATCAAATCTTGATAAATTTGCAGAGCATTCTGCTGGAGCAATAAGATAATAAACTGATAAGGCCATTTCAGTAAGAGGTAAAGAAATTTCAGTCACTTCATGGCCTTTTTCCTGAAGTAAGCTTACTACTTTATTTACTTCATTCTGAGACTCCTCTGAAACCCCTTCTTGCATGAATTCCTTTAAAATTCCAACTTTTACTTTTTTATTATCTAATTTTAAATATTCAGGAGTTATTGATGTTGCATCCTTACTGTCATAACCTTGAATTTCATTAAATATAATTCGTGTGTCATCAACGGTATTTGTAATTGGACCAATTTGATCTAAAGAGGATGCAAATGCTATCAATCCATATCTTGAGACTGTTCCATAAGTTGGCTTAAAACCAACCACACCACAAAATGAAGCAGGTTGCCTTATTGATCCACCTGTATCACTTCCTAATGATGCTACAGCCGATCCTGCAGAAACTACTGCTGCGGATCCACCTGATGATCCACCCGGTACATAGTCAGGATTCCAAGGATTTTTTGTAGGACCATAAGCAGAGTTTTCTGTTGAGGAACCCATTGCAAATTCATCAAGATTAGTTTTTCCGGTAAAAATTATTCCTGCTTTTTTAAGACTTGAGATAACCGTTGCGTCATATGGTGAAACATAATTTGAAAGCATTTTTGATGAACATGTTGTCTTGTATCCATAGATATTTATATTATCTTTTATTGCAATTGGAATTCCATCAAGTAATCCCAAACTCTCACTTTTTATATATCGCCTGTCAGACTCTTTGGATAATTTGAGACCCTCATCATAAAATAGTTCTAGATGTGCATGAAGAACGGATTCGGTATAAGAAGCTGTTTCATATACTTGCTCGAATAGCTCAGATGGTTTCATTTCTTTATTCTGAAACATTTCATTGATCTTTGAAATTGAAGGGATTTTCTTAGTCATATCTATTCATTCTATGGATGGAGGTACAACAAAGTGACCATCCTTCGTTTCAGGAGAGTTCATCATTGCATCCTCGTGTTTTAAGGATTCTTTTGATTCATCTTTTCTCAGCTCAAGGACCTTGCTTAAAGGATGAATATCAATTTTTTCATCCTTAATATCAACATTTTTCAAAGCTTCAACATGCTCTAGAATTATTTGTAAATCTTTTTGAAGTTTGGCTTTTTCATCTTCACTAAGCTCTATAGAAGCAAGATTTGATACATCATCAATGTTAAAATTTTCGCTCATGTAGCACTCTCAAGAAACTTACTTAATATCTCATAAGATTCTAATATTTCATTTTTAATAACAAATTCATCTGATGTATGAGCTAGTAGTGGATCACCAGGCCCAAAATTTAGTGCTGGAATACCATGATTTGTAAATCTTGCCACATCTGTCCACCCTTGTTTTGGCGTAACCTCTAAACCTGTAGAATTTATAAAGTCAGTGATTATATCTAAATTTTTATTTGGTAACGCTCCAACAGATATGTCTCCTACATTAACATCTCCAAATCTTTGTAGCTCATCAGTAATATATTTTTCTGCATCCTCAGCTGAAAAAGAAGGAACAAACCTAAAATTAACATTTAAAGTGATGTCAGGTGGCGTTACATTATTTGCCACCCCACCATTTATTCTTGTTACAGTTATTACCTGTTTATAAATTAACCCATCAATTTCATAATCTTTTATTTCATTCTTTAATAAAAATTCACTCAATTCTTTAAGTTTAAAAAATGGATTCTCTCCCATCCAAGGTCTTGCAGAATGGCTTGAAACACCAGGAATGACTAATGTTGCGTTAAGTGTTCCATTACAACCTAGTTGACACTCTAAACTACTTGGCTCCATAACAATTGCTAATTCAATAGAAAAATCCTCCTTCAATTTACTCATTAGATTGTTAAGTCCATTTTGTTCTGGTGTTCCTTCTTCACCTGTATAAAAAACACCAACTACATTATCCCTTTCATCAAGTATGGTTTGAATCATGACTGCAACTCCGGCCTTCATATCAACAGCTCCTCGACCATAAATATTTTCTTCATCAGAATAATTTTTTTGGCTTTCATGAATAGGAACAGTATCGAGATGTCCAACTAATGCTATTTTGGGATTTGAATCAGGAGTATTAACAATCAAGCCCCCTTCATCTTTAAATAAATTTCCTTTATATCCAGAATCCAGAAGAAAACTTTCAATAAAATCAATTAATTCCTGTTCATCACCAGTTACTGATTCAATATCTATTAATTTTTGGGTCAATTCGTTTAAGTTCAAACGTCAACTCCAAATGTTCTGAGTGCCTCATTTAATGAAGTTTTCTCGTTCGTTGATTCTTTTCTCTGTCCAATAATTAGTGCACATTGAACTTCGAATTCACCACTTGGAAATTTCTTTGGTCTGGTCCCAGGAATTACAACAGAATTGTCAGGGACAATTCCTTTGTGCTCAATAGGCTTTTCACCAGTAACATCAATCACTGGAGTGGAGGAAGTTATCGTAACGTTTGCACCTATAACAGCTCCTTTACCAATTCTGACACCCTCAACAATTATTGCCCTTGATCCAATGAATGCGCCATCTTCCACAATTACTGGCATTGCGGAAGGCGGTTCTAAAACACCACCAATTCCTACCCCTCCAGATAAATGAACATTTTTTCCAATTTGAGCACATGATCCAACTGTTGCCCAAGTATCAACCATTGTTCCAGAACCAACATAAGCTCCAATATTTACAAAACCAGGCATAACAACTACTCCAGGCTCACAAAATGCACCATATCTTACAACTCCGGGAGGAACTACTCTAATTTTTAAATCTTCATAGTTCTTTTTTGGTTCTAATTTATCAAAATAAGTAACATCACCTGATGAGATAACTTTTAAATTTTCTATAGTGAAGTAATACAATATTGATTTCTTAACCCACTCATTGACCAACCATTCACCATCGACTTGTTCTGCGACTCTGACCTTTCCATGATCTAATGCCTCAATTATCTGTCTAATTGAAGTAATATCATCGTCAGAAATGTTCTCGGGATCAATATTTTCAATGATTTCTTTTAATTTTTCTATATTCATATTGGTCTCTTTTTAGTTATTAGATAGTATTTTAATGTATGAGTAAAAACACTTACAGATTTATTATTCTTTTATTAACTGCGCTATTAATGTTCGTAATTTGGTGGGGAGTGTCATTTTCTAGAAATAATTCAGAAGTTGTTGAGCTACCTTCCGTGATTGAAGATATTTATCCTCTTCCAAACGACCAAGTTCCTCAACAATCAAGCATCATTGTAGATGTTCCAGTCGGATATGAAATTATCCTAATAGTTGACAATTATATAATTCCAGATTCAGAAATACTCTTTCAAGATGCTATTGGGTTAGCTACTTGGAAACCAGGACCAAATAAATCATTTGAATCATGGACAGCAGGTAAGCATACTGTTGTTGTTCAATGGTCTACGACAACTGGTCTCCCAGATGTTGGTGAGTTTAGTTGGATTTTTTATACTTATTAATTAAATTTTCAAATTCAGTTTCATTTAATAACACTACTTCTAAAGTTTCTGCCTTTTCATATTTTGAACCAGGTTTTGTTCCATATATTAAGTAATCTGTGTTTTTTGAAACAGAAGTTGTGACACTACCGCCATTACTCTCTATCATATCTACAACATCTTGCCTGGAATAATTATCTAAGGTTCCTGTGATTACAAAAGTTTGTCCAGATAGATAACTTTTAGATGTTTTGCCATCTTTTTTAAATTTAAAGCCATAATCTTTCAATTGATTTAGTAAATTTATATTATCCTTGTTTAATTTCCAATCTTCTAAAGACTTTGAAACACTAATAGAAATTCCATGAATACTTTGAATATCAGATTCTTCTGCACTTAGAACGCCATCTATTGAATTGAAATTTTGTATTAACAGTTGAGAAGTACGTTTTCCAACAAATCTAATACCTAATGCAGTCAATAATTTTTCAGGGGAAGCCTTTGTTGATGATTTGATTGCATTTAACAAATTGTTTGTTTTTTTTTCTTCCCATGAGGGTAAATCAATTAAATCCTCATAATTGAGACGGTATATATCATCGACATTATGAATTAGTTTTTTTTCCATTAAAACCTCTACTGTCTCTCTACCAAGACCATCAATCTCTAGTCCTGATTTAGATCCGAAAAAGATAATAGCCTCTTTCTTTGCTAGATTACATGATTGACCACCTTCACATCTAGGTACTTTTTCTTCATCAATTAACTCTATAGAATATTCTCCACAAGGACATTTCTTGGGGAGCTCCCATATTTTTTGACTACCATCTCTTCTCTCTTTAAGAGAAGAGACAACTTCCGGAATCACATCACCTGCACGACGAACAATAACGTAGTCATTGATTCTTAAATCTTTTCTTTTTATTTCATCAGGATTATGAAGTGTTGCAAAAGACACTTTCGCACCTCCAACATCTATAGGTTTAAGTACTGCTACGGGCGTAATTGCCCCAGTTCTTCCTGTTTGTAATTTTATATCTTTGAGTATTGTTGTTTGTTCCTCTGATGGAAACTTGAAAGCTACAGCCCATCTTGGTGATTTTGAAGTATATCCTAGCTCATCTTGAGCCTCTAAAGAGTCAACTTTAAGAACTGCTCCATCAATTTGGTATGAGTACTTTGATCTTGAATCTTTAATTGATTCAATACTTCTTTCAATTTCTTTTTGACTGCTTGAAATATCAACTTGATTTGTCTCAAAACCTAGCTCCTTCATCAATTTATTATTTTTGGAATGAAAATTATTTTTGTTTGTTTGATCATAAATTATGAGTTGATATGCAAGAAGTCTAAGATCTCTATTTGATGTAATTGAAGCATCCTTTTGTCTGAGTGATCCAGCAGCAGCATTTCTTGAATTAATAAATATATTAGTCCCCTCTTTTCTGATCCTAGAGAGGGATTTTTTTTCGTTATCAGTTAATTTGTCTTTATCTTTAAGTTTCAATAATTCAATTTCTTGCGAGTCTTTGTTACGTTGAGCATTTAAATTCTCAAAACTTTTTACTGGCATATAAACTTCACCTCTGACCTCAACTGTGCCTTTGATTTCTTTTTTCAAACGAAGGGGTATATTCCTAATTGTTTTTACATTATGGGTTACATCCTCACCAATTAGTCCATCTCCTCTTGTTAACCCTCTCTTTAAAAGGCTATCTTCATAAATAAGTGAAATTGCCAACCCATCAATTTTTGGCTCAACGGTAACTGGAAATATAGAATTTTCAGTAATTTTTTCTAACCTTTCAAACCATTTCTTAAGGTCTTCACTGTTTTCTATATTATCTAAGCTGTACATCCTTTTTTGGTGTTCGACTGGTTCAAATGCATCACTTGGGGTTTCTGTAACTCTTTGAGTAGGTGAATCATTCATTAATAATTCAGGATTTTCCCTTTCAATAATTTTCAAAGAATTTAATAACTTATCATATTCTCCATCAGACATGATTGGATCGTTAAGTACGTAGTAAGCATGTTCAGCGTTTGTTAGCTTGTCGATTATTTCCCGAACATCTTTTTTATTCATCCAACATTCTCCAAAACTTTGGAACTTATTCTTCCGCCGCACACAACTTTTGTACCCTTGTAAATAACACCAAATTGACCGGGAGCAACCCCAAATGCTGGCTCTTTAAGCTGCACTGAAATTTTTGTATCTGACAACTTTTTAATATCACATGCTAGATCTTCAGAGTTGTACCTGGTTTGAATTGTAAGATTTTCGTATTCAAGATTGTTAACACATGACAATTCTTCAACAACAAATGAACTTACTAATAAATCATTTTTTTCTCCGATTGTTACATTTTTATTTTGTACATCAATCTTTGTTACGTATCTTGGTGTCTCATATCCACCTGGTAGGCCTTTACGCTGTCCAACAGTAAATTCATGTATCCCGTTATGATCACCTACCTTCTTTCCATTGATATCAAAAATTTCACCGGAAGATGTTAAATCTATCCTTTTTTCTACAAATGATCGATAATTTTTTTTACCGACAAAACATATATCCTGACTATCTTTTTTGAAGGCTGTTTTTAATCCAATTCTTGCAGCAATCTGTCTAACATCAGGTTTACTTATTTCTCCAAGCGGAAAAGATATATGTGCTAAATCAGATGACTTCAACATATGCAAAACATAAGATTGATCTTTATCAAGATAATCCGCCTTATGTAATTCATATTCATTATTTCTTTTAATTATTTTTGCATAGTGTCCAGTCGCAACTTTTTCACAATTTAACTTTTTTGCTTGTTCAATAAAATGATCAAATTTAACAGATCTATTACATTCAACGCATGGATTTGGTGTGAGACCTTGTGCATACATTTCGGTAAAATTATCCACAACATTTTTTGAAAAGGACTCCGTGTAATCAAGTACGTAGTAGGGTATATCAAGTTTAGAAGCTACTTTTCTTGCATCTTCACTATCTGAAGCTGTGCAGCATCCGGTTTCCGGCATCTCTCCATCAGGTCCTTCCCACAACTTCATAGTTACACCAATTACTTCATGACCCTCTTCTTTTAATATTGCGGCGACAACTGAAGAGTCTACTCCTCCACTCATTGCAACTAAAATTCTCATATCATTTCCTCTGCCGCTTTAATTACTATATCTGCTGCTCTACTTCCATCACCAATTTGAGTAGTCCAGCCAAAGCTAAACCTTAAGTGATTATTTATAAATTTTGGATTTATATTCATTGCTTCCAGTACATGAGACGGTTTTTGGGCACCACTAGCGCAGGCAGAGCCTCTTGAAACACCCAGTCCATTCAGGTCTAATTGAATTAAAAGTACCTCAGAATTTATATCTTTAAATTGTATATTGCTTATATGTGGAAGCCTATTCATTGACTCGCCGACAATTTTTATATCTAATGAATTTTTAATCTTCTCTTCAAAAATTGATCTTTCATCCTTCATTAATCCAACTTCTTCATCAAATTTGCTTTGTTGTTCTTCTAACGCAGCTGCAAATGCTGCTATACCAGGAACATCTACAGTACCTGCCCTTCTCTCAAGTTCTTGTTTACCTCCATGTAGAAAGCTCGGTAATTTGTATTTACTATTAATAAACATTGCTCCTACACCTTTTGGACCCCCAATTTTGTGAGCAGATAATGCACCGCTTTCAATACCACTGTTATGAAAATCTATATTGTCTGAAATAATACCTTGAACAACATCTGAATGAAAAAGAGTTGATGAATTGATAGATTTTATTTCTTTTGATACTTCTTTAACAGGTTGGACTACTCCTGTTTCATTATTTCCCCACATTAACGATGCAACTTTAGTATTTTCATCAATTTGTTTTAAAAATTCATTTTTATTGACAAGTCCATTTTTATCGGATTTAGCAAATTTAGTTTGATGACCATTAGATGAGACCCAATCTGCTGATGCAAGTACAGCCTCATGCTCTATATTTGAAGTTACAAGATTTTCATTCAGTCTTTTTGAATCAAATAGTGATTTAATAGTCCAGTTGTCTGCTTCAGTACCACCACTAGTAAAAACAATTTCACCTGGTGCCGCATTAAACAATTCGCTTATTTTTTCACGGGAATCCTCTAATAAATTTTTTGAATCTCGTGAAAGCTTATGTCCTCCAGAAGAATTAGCAAAACCGTAACTTTCCGCTTCTATATATTTATCCAAAGCAGATTTTCGCATCGGTGTTGATGCTGCATGATCTAAATATAAATAGTCTTGATTTTTCATACTCAATTATTTTAGTGAGGAACTATTATTGTAAAACACACAATGAGTAAAACAATATCTGTAGAAACCTTAATAAATGCATCTTTACAAGATGTATGGAATGAAGTCTCTAAAATAGAAAATCACACTAATTGGATGAAAGATGCTGAAAAAATTGACTTTCAGACAGATTTAAGGTCTGGTATCGGCACAAAAATTAAAGTTTTAACAAAAATTGGACCTATAAAGCTCTATGATTACATGACATTTACTAAGTGGGAGGAAGAAAAAGTAATTGGTGTTGACCATGTTGGGATTGTTAGTGGCAAAGGAGAAATGGTGTTTGAAGCAGTTAGCGATAATGTCACTAGTTTCAGTTGGCGGGAGACATTAAAATTTCCAATTTATTTTGGAGGACCAATTGGTGAAATTTTTGGAAAACCAATTTTAAAATTAATATGGAAAGCGAATCTAGAAAATTTAAAGAAGGAAATTGAGGAATGAAAAAAACGAAAACTTTAACATTGTTATTTTTATTAACCATAGCATGCTCAACTCAAGAATCTACACAAGAGGAACAAGAAATTGAACAAATTGAAAATAATGAACAAATTGAAATAGATACTTCAATTTCTTGGACAAAAGGTATAGGTAAATCTCCAGAAGAGTTCATATCAAATTGGAATAAACTTATAAATTCTATTTCAAACGATGATGAAACAATATTGTTTTTTTCTATCAATCCTGAAAATGTCAATTGGGTAAGTGATGCGAGACAAACCCTTGTCTATCAATTTGGAAAATCAACATCAAAAGAAAATATATTTGTTTTAAACCTTAATGTTGATAATAACTCAGTAAGATCCTTGGAATTTTTTGCACCAACATCAAACGATGAAATAACATCTCAACAAACAAAATTATTTTTCTTAATGATAATAAGTATCTCTGATGACGAATTAAATAAGGATGAAAGAGAATCAATACTTGTTGAGCTAGGACTCTATGAAGATGTTGGAGAACCAGATGAATATGGTGGGAATACACTAAAAAATCAAATTGAATATGAAATTGAACCGATAATTGTAAATAATCTTTTAGTAGGAATTAATTTTTATAGCAGAATTCCTTTTGGTTAATCTAAAGATTTAAGTCGCTATAACTTGTTCAACTCCAGGAACTTTATCAATCAAGATTCTTTCGATACCGCTTTTTAATGTTGCTATTGATAATGGGCAACCTTGACAGGCCCCTAGCATTTCTATATTCACTACTCCATCGTCAACTGAAGATAGTTTTATATCACCACCATCAGCTTGAACTGCTGGACGAATGTATTCAATAGTGTCATTTAATATATCCATATCAATATCAACCTTTTCAGGCCTCTCTTTAAAAGTTGGAAAATTTATATTTTTATCGTCCATTGATTTCATTATATTCGATTATTGAACCTAATGAACTTAAAGACCCTACGATATCTTCATACCCTCTATTAATATGGTCAGTTCCGGTTATTGTAGAAACTCCATCGGCTTGCAATGCTGCAATGATTAAGCTTGCGCCGGTCCTAATATCTGTTGCATGTACAGGTGCCCCTGATAAATTATCAACACCTTTAATCATTGCATGTTGCCAACCAGTTTGTATATTTGCTCCCATCCTTTGAACCTCAGGTATCCACTGGAAACGTTGATCATAAACATTTTCAGTCAAAATTGAAGTACCTTGAGCAAGTAATAATGCAGAGCCAAAAATTGGTTGAAGATCAGTAGCAACTCCGGGAAATGGTAATGTTGATAATTCAATGGATTGAATATTATCTTGATATTCGATAGATATAGATGATTCATTAATTTCAATTCCTGCACCCATTTCTTTAAGTTTTTTAATCTCCATTGGTAAATGATCAGGATTTATTCCATTTATTTTTCCAGAACCTTTTGTCGACAATATTGCTGCTAAAAAAGTACCTGCCGCAATTCTATCTCCTATTACTTCATGATCTGTGGGGCTTAATTTATCAACACCTTCAATAACTAACTCACTTGTTCCAGCACCCTTTATATTGGCACCCATTTTGATAAGCATGTCAGCTATATCTACGATTTCAGGTTCCCTTGCTGCATTTTCAATAATCGTTTTACCTTTAGCTAACACAGCTGCCAATAAAGTATTTTCTGTTGCACCAACTGATGCATAAGGAAGATTTATTTCTACACCCTTCAGGCCATCAGTTTTACCAATTAATACACCGTGATCTAATTCGAAATTTGCTCCCATTTTTTCAAGAGCATCTAAATGCATCTGAACCGGTCTTGGTCCAAGTTGATCTCCTCCTGGAAATGCAATCCTTGCTTCTCCACAACGTGCTAAAAGCGGTCCTAAAATTATTATCGATGCTCTCATTTTTTGAACAATTTCATATGGTGCCTCTATCCCGATTTCAGACGGTGAGACAATTTCAAGTATGCCGTTTGAAAAAGTACTCTTGATTCCGAGAACTTTTAAAACATCTTGCATATATTCAACATCAGCAATCATTGCCACATTTTTAATCTGATATTTTCCTTCAGATAAGATTGGTAGGATCATTTCTTTTAAAACAGCATTTTTAGCACCTTTAATGCTGATTTCACCACTTAATTTTTGGTTACCTTCAATTGAAATATGTTTTTCCACTATCATTGATAATACTTTAACTTACAAGTGTAACAATTTATTTATGACACACGATATTAATATTCATATAGAGGCAGATCATGAAAGTGCCTCAACTTATCTAGTAAGCGAAATAAAGTATCTAAGAAATAAAGTAAATTCAAAATTTTCAATCGGTTTATCAGGTGGCAATACACCAAAACTCGCATATTCCAAAATGTTAGAATCTTTTGTGGATTTTGCAGATATTAATTTTTGGACTGTGGACGAAAGATGGGTGGATGGCAAAAATGAATTTTCAAATCAAAAATTAATAGACTCATACTTTGATAAAACTGATGCAAATATTTTAAAATTCGAATATTCAAATAAGTCTCCATACGATGATGCAATGAAATATGAAGATAAATTAAAAGATAACATAGATATATATGATGTTGTAATTCTTGGATTAGGAGAAGATGGACATATAGCCTCATTATTTCCTGGCACAGAGGCATTAGAAAATAATGATTTTCTATATACGGCTAATGAAGTAAACATAAAGACTAAATGGAGAGTAACTTCAACCTATAAATTACTTGGAAGTGTTAGGAAAATTTTTGTTTTAGCAACTGGGACAAATAAAAAGAACATCTTGAGTCTCGTAAATAAAAACGAAACTCTTCCAATAAACATACTTAAAAATTATTCAAATAATATTGAAATTGTCACCGATCAAATAATCTAAAAATTGTATCAATTAAACTTAAATTAGAGCCGCCTTTTGTGTCAGTTTGAACCACTAACACTATTCAACTACCCTGTTGGGGTGGCTCTATAAATAATTACCAAAACATGTTAGGCTCCTAGTCTCGTGCAAATTAAAAATTTATTTCTAGTTTTAACAACAGCTTCAATTTGGGGTGCATCTTTTTTAATGATTAAATACTCATTAGATGAGCTAAATCCATCAGATATCGCAATATATAGAATTGTAATTGGGGCTATTTTTGTAAATATTTTCGTAAGAAGTAAAAAAAATATCGAAAAAGAAGATCACTTAAAAGTTTTTATACTGTCATTTTTTTGGATGGCTTTACCTTTCTATATGTTTGGTCTGGCTGAAAAAACAATTACCTCTTCATTGGCAGGACTGATTAACGGGTCCACTCCAATCTTTGTAGCATTTATCGCAGTTATATTTTATAAATTAAAAGTTACAAATATTCAGTTGATTTATATATTTACTGGATTTATTGGTGTTGGTCTTATAAATCTAAGTGGTGGATTGAATGATATTACTTTTAATATTGGATCTTTATACGCCCTAATTGCATCTATATCATACGGAGTTGCAATAAATATTGTTGAACCATTAATCAAAAAATATGATTCTCTTATAGTTTTAAAAATCGTCATGCGATATGCAACATTACTTTCATTGTTAATGTTTGGATTTACTGCTTCATTTAAATTACCGACATTAGAGATTTCTTTAATTCCAATTTTAATACTAGGAGTTGGCGGAACTGGAATTGCTTTTCTTAGTTACTACAAATTAATCAGTAATGTTGGAAGAATTACTGGATCATTTACGGTTTATATGATCCCCATTTTTTCAATTTTTTTTGGTTATCAATTTTTGAATGAGATTACAAATACCATTCAATTTGTTGGCATAGGTGTAATTTTAACTTCTGCGTTTTTATATTCTAAAACTTAGGTAAACGGTTCTGTATTTTTTGGCTGAACAAAAATACCTTCACTAATTGCTGCTAAATTTCCGTTTTCCAGATAAAGCTCTGCTTTGTATACACTTTCATTTTCAGAGACACTATCACGCCAAGCAACTGCAGTAACAAATTTTGAAGAGGAATTTACAGGTTTGATAAATTTTGCTTTAAATGTTTTTGTTACGACCAATTCACCAAGAAGAAAGCTCAATGGTCCCATGGTTACGTCCATCCATGAATCTATAATTCCACCTAATGTTGTATTCATTGGATTAAAGTATTTTTCTTGAACAGGAAACTTGCATGTTAGTTTTTCATTATCTTCATCAAATTCTATAAACTCACCCTTTAGTTCTTTATAGATGTTAGGAATGGGAAGATTGCCCCAAGTTTTATCGCTCATCAGAACAGTTTAACAATTTAAATGAATAAGCTGCCTTGAATCACAAGACAGCTTAAACAGGGTTATGAGTATTAATAAATACTAGGTAACGAGTGTGACAGATTATTTCCCTTTTGGGTGCCAAACTGTTTTTGTTTCTATAAATGGAAGAATTGATGCTAATCCATCAACTGCTGGTTTATTAAATATTCTTTTGACTGAATCCGCTCCTCTTTCACTTAAAGTTTTAATGAATTCATTTGTTATATCTGAATAGATTGCAACAAGTTTCACTTCAACATGCCCTCCAACGTCTTCAACAATATTGCCGAAATTACCAGTAATAAAATTAATTGATCCTGAGGGGAAATCTGAATTATTTATGTCTTCTGAAAGTTTAAGTGCAAGGATAGCATTCTCATCAGTAAATGAAATTACTGAACATCCTACTGACATTGCCGGTAGAAATGACTTAACTAAATGATTAAGTGAAACTTTATTTGAGCTTAAAGAAAAAGTTACTCCAATTGGTTCTTGGTGAGAAATATTGAAATACTCTCCTGCTACAGGATTTAAATTACCAGTTAGTTGCTCCCACTTATCGACGATACCTGAATACCAAACAATCGTATTGATAGCATTTTCAACATCTTTTTTGGATTCATTTTTAGAGAGTCCATGTTGGTGCAATAAAGAAATATAAGAGTCTTTGTTACCCTCAATCATTTCAGAAAGTCTATAAAGTATTTGGGATCTGTTGTACATTGTTAATTTATTCCAGTGTTTGAAACCTTCTTTTGAATGTGTGACAGCGTCTCTAAGATCTTTTTTAGAAGTTAATGGGATTTCAAATTTTTCATTTTTTAAATTAACAGAGTAAACTTTCCCAGATTCCGATCTAACGAACTTTCCGTTTACATAATTTTTGTAAGTTTTCTTTACTTCAGTCATGATGAATCCTTTAAGTAAGATAGGAGTCCGTGTCTTCCACCCTCTCTTCCAAATCCAGATTCTTTATATCCACCAAAGGGTGAAGCTGGATCAAATTTATTGAATGTATTAGCCCAAATGACTCCAGCTTCTAATCTGTCTGCTGTCCACAGAATTTTTGAACCTTTTTCAGTCCAAATACCAGCAGACAAGCCATATTCAGTGTTATTTGCAATTTCAACTGCTTCTTCAGGTGTTCTAAATGTCAAAGTAGTCAAAACAGGACCAAATATTTCTTCTGTTGCAATTTTGTAATTAGCTTGAACACTCGTAAATAAACTTGGCTTAAACCAATATCCATTTTTAGGTAATTCGCACTCAATTTGAAATAATTCTCCACCATCTTTTACTCCCTCATTTACTAATTGAGTAATTTTATCCAATTGATCTTTTGAATTTATTGCTCCTATATCAGTATTTTTATCAAGAGGATCCCCAACTCTTAACATTTGCATTCTCTTTTCAAGCTTTTTAATAAATTCGTCATGAATATCTTCCTGAACCAGCAATCTGCTTCCAGCGCAACAGACATGTCCTTGATTAAAGAATATTCCATTCACAACACCCTCAACAGCCTCATCGAGAGAAGCGTCATTGTAAACTATATTTGCTGCTTTACCCCCAAGCTCTAGAGTCAAACCAACATCTCTACCGGCCAATGATTTTTGTATATATTTTCCAACACTAGTTGATCCAGTGAAAGCAATTTTTCTTATATCCTTATGATTAACTAAGTGAGAACCAGTAGTTCCATCTCCAGTAATCAAATTAAAGACTCCCTTAGGAAGACCAACTTCGTCACAAAGTTCAGCAAATAATAAAGCTGTCAACGGTGTCGTTTCAGCTGGTTTTAAAACAACCGTATTTCCACTAGCTAAAGCTGGTGCAACTTTCCATGAAAGCATTAAGAGTGGAAAATTCCAAGGAATAATTTGTCCAACAACGCCGTAAGGTTGAGTTCTTTGATCACCCCAAGCAAGATTTATTTTGTCAGCCCAACCGGCATAGTAGAAAAAATTTTGTGCAACTTGTGGAAGGTCAAAATCTCTTGATTCCTTTATAGGTTTACCACCATCTAAACTTTCTAAAACTGCAAATTCTCTTGATCTTTCTTGTATCAATCTTGCTAATTTAAAAAGATATTTAGATCTTTCTGAAGGAGATGTTTTTTCCCATTGTTTTAATCCTTCCTTTGCAGACTGAACGGCAAAATCTACATCTTTTTCATTGCCAATTGATATTGAGGACAATACTTCCTCAGTTGACGGAGATATTGTATCAAGATATTTTTTAGAATTTGGAGAAATAAAGTCTCCTCCTATAAAATGTCCATACTTTTTTTCAATACTTACAATTTTTTCTGATTCTTTTGATTCGGCGTAATTCCAATTATTCATATATTATCCTCTTGGAAAATAGTAACTTGATTGATAAGCATTAGTTTTAAGTTTTTTAATTTGTTTAAGTACATCATCTAACAAACTTGAAGCACCAAATCTAAAGTATTTTGAGGATAACCACTCGTCACCTAATTCTTCATTTACTATAACCAAATACCTGATCGCGTCCTTGGCATCACGAATTCCCCCTGCAACTTTAATTCCTTTTTTACCAAAACCAAAACTTTCAAACTCTCTAACAGTTCTGCACATAACTAGACAAGCTTCCCTTGATGATCCATTTGATATCTTACCTGTGGAAGTTTTTATAAAATCTGAACCAGCACACAATGCCAATACACTAGCTTTTTTTATATTTTCAAACGTTTTAAGTTCACCAATTTCTAATATTGTTTTTAGATGTGTATTGCCACAAACTTCTTTTAATGAATAGATTTCATCATAAACTTTTCTATAATCTCCTTCAAAGAAAGCTTTGCGATTGATAACAATATCAATTTCATCAGCACCTTCAGAAATTGCAAACTTGGTGTCCGAAATTTTTGATTCGAGTGGTGCTTGGCCGCTTGGAAAATATGATGAAACTGACGCAACATTGACATTTGAGTTTTTTACAACTTTCTTTGCTGTTGATACAAGGGCTGGATAAACACAAACTGCAGCTGCGCTTGGAACATCTGGATCACCTGGGTCTGGACTCATAGCTTTAGATGACATCTGAACGATTTTACCTTCAGTGTCCTCTCCTTCCAAAGTTGTTAAATCGCACATTGTAACAATTCTTTTAAGAGCATCTAATTTTGCTTCTCTTTTTATACTTCTTGTAGCTAAAGAAGAGGTTCTCTCAATTACGCCTAATTCGTCTACTCTCACGTTATTTACAATATCCATAACACTTGACCATTCAAGTTGCTTGTCTTTTATTGCATTATTAAGGCTCATAATCTAATGGTATAACTTTATTTGCTATAAAGAAATAGTAATTTAGTCCAATGATTCTATTTTCTCTTTTGCTCTTGAAATCTCTTGATCTGTGACTGTATCTAAACCTCCAAAAACGGCAAACATCTTTGACCAATTCTCTTCTTTTGAAAGTATGTCCTGAGCTAATTCTGATCCAGTTTGTTCGATATGTTTATTTAAGAATGCTCTCAATTCAAGAATATCAATATCATTAATTTCTCTTAATTCTGGAGCTGACTTCGAAATATATTGAGGAAAGTTTTTTTGTGTTTTAAGTAAAATAACTTTTCCACCTGTCATGCCTGCGCCAAAATTAAAACCTATGCTTCCCAAAATAATTAAGGTACCGCCTGTCATATATTCTGCTGCGTGGGCACTGCATCCTTCTACTACTGCAATTCCCCCACTATTTCTTACTCCGAACCTTTGACCAACTCTTCCAGAAATATAAAGCTGACCTCCTGTTGCCCCATATAACAAAGCATTTCCAGCAGCATGGTATGCACCTTTGTTTTTTCTACCTTGTGGAATGATTGTTATACTTCCACCTCCCATGCCTTTACCAACATAATCATTAGCACTACCAATTAATTTAAGATTTATACCATCCCTTATAAAAGCTCCAAAGCTTTGGCCTGCAGCACCAGATAAACTTATAAATGTTGGATTTGCCTTAAGGACATCACCGAGTTTATTTAAAGTTACCTCTCCAGAAATTCTCGCTCCAATACTTCTATCTTCATTTGAAATAGGATATTGAATAATTGTAGATTTTTTATTTCGTAATCCATCCATAATTTCCGATGTTAATCGTCTTGAGAGGCGTCCTTCATCATGCCTTATAAATCCAGGATGTTTTTTATCAGATACTGCATTCACTAAAAGTTTGTGGAGACTTTTTGGAAGATTGTTATCCATTACTTTCAAGCCAAGTAGGTCCGCGTGACCAATTAAATCATCTAAAGATTCAACATTAAAAATTTTCAGGTAAGAGACCACATCCTCTGCAATAAATCTGAACAATTGCATGACCTGTTCTGGTGCACCAGTAAATTTTGCACGTAAATTTTCGTCTTGTGTAGCAATTCCTACAGGACATGTATTTTCATGACATTGACGTACCATTTTACAACCAAGAGCAAGAAGTGGAAGGGTCCCAAATCCGTATCTATCTGCACCTAAGAGAGTGGCAATAATAATATCTTTTGGTGATCTCAATCCACCATCAACCTCTAGTAAGACTTTTTCTCTCATATTATTAGCAACTAAAGCTTGATGCGTTTCACTTAATCCAAGTTCCCATGGAGAACCAGCGTGTTTAATACTCGTCCATGGACTTGCACCAGTTCCACCATCACTACCAGCTATTGTAATTATATCTGCACCCGCTTTAGCAACACCAACAGCGATAACACCAACCCCTGGCTCGGATACAAGTTTTACATTTACAGGATTATCTGGATTGAATGTTTTTAAATCATAAATTAATTGTGCAAGGTCTTCTATAGAATAAATATCGTGGTGTGGTGGTGGGGAAATTAATGTAACACCCTCAACCGTGTGTCTGAGTTTTGCAATATGAGGATCAACTTTAAAACCAGGTAGTTGCCCACCTTCACCAGGTTTGGATCCTTGAGCCATTTTAATTTGAAATTCTTCAGCTGAAGCTAAATAATCTGGCGTTACTCCAAATCTTCCAGAAGCTATTTGTTTAATTTTAGAATTTTTTTCATTTCCATATCTTTCAGGATCCTCCCCTCCCTCACCAGAGCCAGATTTTGCTCCTATTCTGTTCATTGCAATAGCTAAAGCTTGATGTGCTTCTTCAGAAAGGGCACCAAGTGACATTGAACTTACTGTAAATCTTTGATATATCTCTTCTAATTTGGATTCATTTTCATTTTGTTCGAAAAAGCTATTTTTTGGAAGAGAAAATAAATCTCTAATTTGTACATTATCTCTATTTTCTAAAGAATCTAAATACTTAACCCACTCTTCTCGATCTCCCGATCTAACAGCTTTTTGTAATTTGAGAACTGTTACAGGTGAAGTAACATGTGGCTCTGCACCTTTTTTATGTTTATAAAATCCTCCGATTTCTAAATCTACTAACTTTTCTTCACCAAAAGTTAGTAGATTTTCATCTATTTTTTTATAACTTAAACCCTCGGTCCTTGTAAATGAATTCGTAAATGCTTCATTTGTCACATTATTATCAATACCAATTATTTCATATATTTCAGAACCTCGATAAGAGGAAACGGTACATATACCCATTTTTGACATTATTTTTAATAAACCCTTATTTAATGCTTCACGATAATTTTCTTGAGCTTGTGATGGCGATATATCTAATTCAGGATTTTCAATTGATAGCAGTCTTGCTCGTTCAAGCGCTAAATATGGCCATATTGCTGAGGCTCCATATGCAATATGGCACGCTAAATCATGAGAATCTCTTATTTCACCAGATACAATTATTAATGAAGCTTTAAGTCTCACCCCTTTATTTATTAAAAATTGATGAACTCTTCCTATCACTAACAATGATGGGGCTGTGCTTTTTCCTTCTTTAATTCCTCTATCGCTGAATACAATAATTGATTTCTTTTTGTTGATTGCATCGTAAACATCTTCGCATAACAAATCTAAAAATTGTTCAAGATTCTGTTTCGATTTATCAAATGTTATATCAAAAACTTTTGATTTGTCTTTAGAAAATTCATTTGAGATGAGTAAATCGTAACTTCCCTTACTTAATATTGGAGACTCTAAGGTAATTAAATTGGCTTGTTGTGATGTCTCTTTTAGGATTGATCCTCTTTTACCCAGATATGTTTTTGTAGACATTACAAATCGTTCTCTGATTGGATCAATTGGAGGATTCGTAACTTGTGCAAACATTTGATGAAAAAATCTACTTAATCGTGGATTTGTTTTACTTAAAACTGCCAAGGGTGAGTCATTACCCATTGATCCAGTAGGGATATCACCCTGAATCATTGGTAATAAAATTAATCTATCTTCCTCCGGAGTGTATTGATAGAAATTTGAAATCTTTTGTAGATCAATCTCATCAGGTTTATCACTGAACTCTGTATCGGCAATTAACGGTTTTGTTTTTACCCATTCACTATAAGGATTTTTCTCAGACAACTTATTTATAACCTCTTGTTCGTCCAAAAGCTCGTCAGTTTTAATTCTGTACCTAATGGTCTGACCTGGTTCAAGTTGTGCAGTCTTATATGCGCCTGCTTCAACAGAAGGACATATTCCAACTTCTGATGCTGCCATTATGTACCTATCAGAAATCATCCAACGCAAAGGCCTCAATCCACTTCTATCAAGACCTGCTATTATATCTTTTCCATCAGTTGCAACAATTGCAGCTGGTCCATCCCAGGGTTCAGATAAAAAAGCATGGTATTGATAATATGCTTGTTGATCTTTAGTAAACCTTGGATTATTTTCCCAAGCAGATGGAATTAACATTTCTTGAGCATGAGCTAACTTTCTTCCAGATTGAACTAATAGCTCAATAGCATTATCAAGTTGTCCGGAATCAGATAATCTTTCGTCAATAAATGGTTTTAATTTTTCTATATCTTCTTTCCATAGATTTGAGGTTGCATCTACTTCTCTAGCTTTCATCCAAGAATAATTTGCCCTAATTGTATTTATTTCTCCATTGTGTGCGAGCATTCTAAATGGTTGTGCCTTATCCCAAGTAGAGGTTGTATTGGTTGAAAATCTTTGATGGAAAACTCCATATCTGGTTTTAAAAAGAGGGTTTCTAAGGTCCCAGTAAAAATCAGAAGTCTGTGTAGCTGTAAACAGTCCTTTGTAAACAACGGTTTTACTGGAACATGAATTAATGTGAATGTTTAGAAATTCGTTTTTTGCAAGATCTGTTTCGAGTGATTTTCTAAAAAGATAGAGATACTTTTCAAATTTATAATCATATTTTTTTGCAGAGCAGATTATTGCTTGATAAATTCCAGGTTTCGAATTTTGTGCCATTGTACCTAATATTGCTTTATCAGTTGGGACTTTTCGCCAATACAATAATTTGATATCAAATTCTTCAAGTTTTTTGTTAATCAATTCAATTGATTCATCAATATTTTTTGGTTCAAAAAAACATGAGATTAATCCAATCTTGCTTTCTTTTTCGTATTGAATATTTCTTTCTGATAACTCCGCCTCTATTAGTTCGAAAGGTATTTCAGTAAGTACCCCTGCACCATCACCAGTACCATCTGCAAATTTTGCGCCCCTATGGTCTAAATTTGAAAGGCATTCAAGTATTTTTAATGTCATTCCATGAGTAGGAGGAATTCCCCGAGAAGCTATGAACCCAACTCCACATGAATCTTTTTCTTCAAAATTAAATGTCATAAGTAGGACAATTTTACTATGTATAAGTTGTTATTTGTAGAAGAAAACCAGCCTTAAAATCTTTAGGAAGGGGACCTAAAATCGGCTGGTTTTCTCAGTATTTTTAACTTTTTGTGATGAAATCTCCATATGCGATTGTTCCGTGCTCAGTGGCATCTAATCCAGCTATTTCTTCTTCTACGGTTACCCTGAGTCCTAATGCAGAATCAATAACTTTGAGTACAAAGTAAGAAGTTCCGTAAGCCCAAGCACTTATTGATAAGATGCCAATTAATTGAGGGAAAATTAAACTAGTTCCCCCAGTGAATAGAAGACCACTGCTAATGTCAAAAATTGCGACAGAAAATACACCCCAAATACCGCAAATACCATGAACAGATACTGCTCCTACAGCATCATCAAATCCCTGTCTTTCAAGAAAATTAATTGAATACACAACAATCACACCTGATATTAAGCCAATTAAAACGGCTCCTAAATTGTTTACGTTCGCACAACCAGCTGTTATACCAACTAGTCCTGCAAGTGCTCCGTTCAAAGTCATACCGACATTTGGCTTTCCTGAAATCATTGATACATACATGGCTGTTATTGATCCAGCAGCTGCTGATAATGTAGTTGTTACTGCAATCGAAGCTAAATCAACATCTACAGCAGATAATGCAGAACCTACATTGAATCCATACCATCCAAACCATAATATAAATACACCAAGGGCTCCCGCAACCATTGAGCTTCCAGGTATATTTTGAGGTTTACCATCCTCATCATATTTACCAATTCTTGGTCCAACAATCTGAATTCCTGCCAAAGCAGCAAACCCACCAACCATATGTACTACCCCAGAGCCAGCAAAATCAATGAAACCTAATTCACTAAGCCATCCTTGACCGCTCCAAACCCAATGTGTAACAATTGGATAAATTACACCACATATAAATGGCTGAAAGAATAGATATGCACTAAATTTTGTTCGTTCTGCAACCGCTCCAGAGACTATGGTCGCCGCCGTGGCAGCAAATACAACTTGAAAAAAGTAGTTAATGGAATCACCTTCTAGAAAAAAACTTCCATAAGCTAAAAACCCCCCAACGCTTATACCTCCGTAAGCTAGTCCAAATCCAAATGCCCAATACGTGATTGCTCCAACAGAGAAGTCCATAAAGTTTTTCATTACAATGTTGACTGAGTTTTTCGATCTTGTGAAGCCTGTTTCAACTAGCATAAATCCTGGTTGCATGAACATAACTAATATTCCTGCAACAACTATCCATAAATTATTTACATATGTAGTTAATTCCATTTTTAAATCTCCTTTTGAAATAATGTAATAAAAAAGAAATGTTACGAGATCTCAAAAAAGTTAAATGATTATTACCAGAATGTTTCATAAATGTTTCACAAAAATGTATTCTTTATGATTTAAAAGTCTATTCTTAAAGTGTTATGTCAAAGAATATATTAGTTTGTGTAGCTTGGCCGTATGCTAGTGGATCTAGACATCTTGGTCATATTGGTGGAGCTTATTTGCCAGCCGATATATTTGCGAGATATCACAGACTGATAGGCAACAGAGTTGTAATGGTTTCCGGTAGTGATGTTCACGGTACACCAATAACAGTAAGGGCAGACAACGAAGGCGTTGAACCAATTGAAATAGTTAACAAATACCATAAAGAATTTCTTGGCTACTGGGATAAATTAAACATCCAATGGGATAACTACACAACAACTATGACTGATAATCATAAAAAAGTCACTCAGGAAATGTTTTTAAAAATAAAAGCAAATGGTTTAATTGAAAAAAATAAAAGTATCCAAGCTTATGATCCCATAGAAAACAAGTTTCTTCCTGATAGATATGTTGAGGGAGAATGCCCAAAATGTAATTACTTAGAAGCGAGGGGTGACCAATGTGATTCATGTGGTGTAACCCTAGACCCAGAAGAATTAATAAATCCAAAAAGTAAATTGAATGGAAATAAAGCTGAATTTAAAGAGACTGAACATTATTTTTTAAAATTAAGTGCTTTAAACGACCAACTTTCAAAGTGGCTTAATAGTAAAAAAGGTTGGAGACCTCATGTAATTAATTTTTCAAAATCGTTTGTAGAAGAAGGGTTGCAAGACAGAGCTATTACCAGAGATCTTGATTGGGGTGTAGATATTCCAAATAATGAATTGGGAGATGGAAAAAAAATATATGTTTGGTTTGAAGCTGTCATTGGATACTTATCTGCAACAAAAGAATGGGCATCTAACATGGGTGATCCTGAATTATGGAAAGATTTTTGGCTAGATGAAAATTCAGAATCTTATTATTTTGTTGGAAAAGACAATGTTCCATTTCATGCAATTATATGGCCATCAATGCTTATGGCCTACGGTGATTTAAATTTACCAACAAATGTTCCTGCAAACCAATACATACTTATTAAAGGAGAAAAAGCCTCAGCAAGTAGGGGTGTTGGTAAAACTTTAAATGATTATCTTGATGAATGGAATCCAGATTCATTGAGATACGCATTAGGAAGTATACTCCCAGAGCAAAATGACTCTGAGATTTCAGAAAATGAAATGATCAGAAGAAATAATGAGGAACTTGTAGCGGCGTGGGGTAATTTAGTACAAAGAGTATTTTCACAATATATAAATAACTTTGATAACTTAGATTTTGACTTTGAGTTAATAGATGTTGATAAGAATATTTTGGATCAAGCAAATACTTGTTTTGAAAAAACTGGACAATTAATTGAAAAGGTTGAATTAAAATCTGCACTCCAAACAGTAATGAGTTTTGTAAATAAAATTAATGCTTATTTAAATGAAACTGAGCCTTGGAAAGTAATTAAAAAAGATAATAAAAGAGGTACGGCAATACTCTACACTGCACTTACATCTATTGATGCATGTGCCTCTATGTTCACGCCATTTATGCCTTCTACCTCACAAATGGTAAAGAATGCAATCGTAAGAAATACTCAAAACAATTGGGAATTAAATGAAATTAAAAAAGGTGCCGAATTAAAAAATATTGGGCACCTTTTTAAGAAATTTGATTAGCTTTTTGTTGCCTGAAATACCTCATCTATTTCATTAATCAATCCCAAAAGTTCCTCACCAACTGAAGGATCTTCTGTTTTCTTTGCTTCCCCAGCTTTCTTTGTTGCATTCCAAAATAAATCATGGACATTTGGAAATTTTTCAAGATGTTCTGGTTTAAAGTAATCAGTCCAAAGAACCCATAAATCTTTTTTAACTTCTTCAGCCATGTCTTCTTTGATTGTTATACATCTTTGTTTAAATGCAGGATCGTCAGATTCTTGATACTTTTTAGATGCATTAACGACAGACTCTGCATTAATTCTTGCTTGAGCTGGGTCGTAGACGCCACATGGTAAATCACAATGAGCAAATGCAATTCTTGTTGGTTTAAATAACTTCATAAATCTCCTTTAATAATCTACTATTAATTTTAATAACAAAAAAAGTATATGATTAAAAGCATTACACGCATATTAAATTTAAGAAATCTTTTATTCATTGGTATCTACCTTCTGATAAAAAATAACAAAGATGGGAAATACAGAGCATACGAAATTAAAGAAGAAAGTATGGAACCTTCATTGCATGAAGGAGACTATGTACTAGCGGTTAAAATTTCAGAATCTTTAAAACGAGGAGATATTGTAATTTATGAATATCATACAAAAAATATTGAAATTATAAAAAGAGTAATTGGATTACCAGGAGAGACCATTTCAAATGTTGATGGAGAACTAAACATAAATGGTGAAAAACTTGAAGAAAATTGGAGTAGTGGAAAAAGTAGAAATTTCGAAACTGTTACTCTTGGAGAAGATGAAATTTTTGTTCTCGGAGATAATTTAGAAAAATCTTCGAGTGATTCTGCTTCAATTGGCCCAATTAAATTTAAAGATTGTTGGAAACTAAAATATCTTTATTGGCCATATCATAAGTTTAAAATTTATGAGTAATTTAATTTGCACTTGGTGTAAAAGCGATTTGGCATATTTACATGGCCATGGAGCATGTATAAACAACAAATGTCCTATGTTTGGTTTAAACCAAGCCGAATGTTGTGATGGTGAAACTACAGAAAATTGCACATCTCCACAAGGAAATGAAATAACTTTATCCCCGCGTAGATTAAACTAAACAAGTAAAGTAAAAATATGAGTGAAGAAAAACCATTAAATGTACCTGAATATTTATTGTTAAGGTCTGCCGAAGCAAGGGCAAAGCACCTTGGCATATCTGTGGAACAAGCTTTAGCTGAAATAAAGGGTGAAGTTGATACGCCGAAAATAAAGCATGATAAAGCT